>JBBSTI010000034.1:0-25781 GCA_038236005.1 Mycobacteriales bacterium
CGGCGGGCGCCCCGGGGGGCGGGGGGGGGGCGGGGGCCGGCCCGGCGGCCCCCCCGCCCGCGCGCGCCGGCGCCTAGCCCGTTGTGGGCGCCTGCGAGCCCGAGCCGGCCCCGCGCGCCCGGCACGGAGGCGACGACGCCGACGGCGAGCGCCCCGACCGTGCGCGCCAGGGTGACCCGGTTGGCGATCGTCCACGGGTCCTCGACCCAGGCGGACGGCACGAGCCGCGTCGTCGCGTCCTTGTGCGTCGCGTCCTTGTGCGTCTCGTTCACCTGATCAGACCCGGCCCACTCGTCACTGTCGCACGCGGCGAGCGGGACGCAGCGCGGTGCAGCAGGTCCGACAGCACCTCGCCCAGGTGCAGCCCGGCGGCCTCGATCGCCATCGGCAGCAGCGACGTCTCGGTCATCCCGGGGCTGACGTTGACCTCCAGCACCCAGACCTGCCCGTCGGGGGTGACGATCGCGTCCACCCGCGACAGGTCGCGCAGCCCCAGCGCGACGTGCGCGGCGACGGCCGCCGCGGCGACCGCGTCGGCCGTCTCGGCCGAGAGCCGGGCCGGCGCGAAGAACTCGGTGGCCCCGGCGGTGTAACGGGCGGTGTAGTCGTAGACCCCGGAGAGCGGCCGGATCTCGACGGCCGGCAGCGCACGTGGGCCGTCGAGCCCGTCGAGCACGGTCACGGCCACCTCCACCCCGGTGACGAACTGCTCGACCAGCGCGGCCTCGCCGTAGGAGAAGCAGGCGACCATCGCCGACGGCAGCGCCTCGACGGTCTCGACCTTGGAGGCGCCGAGCGCCGAACCACCTCGGGCCGGCTTGACCATGAGCGGCATCCCGAGCCGCTGCTCCAGGGTGGCCAGGACCGCCGGTGCTCCCAGCTCGCGGAAGGCGTCGTGCGGCAGGACGGCGGCGGCGGCGGTCAGCAGCCCGGCCCGACGCAGCAGCGCCTTGGTCGTCGGCTTGTCCCAGGCCAGCCGGCAGGCGTCCGGCTCCGACCCGACGTAGGGCAGGCCGGCCAGGTCCAGCACCTCGCGCAGCGCGCCGTCCTCGCCGGCTCCGCCGTGCAGCGCGACCAGGCACGCGTCGTAGTCCCCGACCCGCTCCAGCAGCCGCGCGTCGGCGTCCAGCACGTCCACCGTCAGCCCGGTGGCCCGCAGCGCGTCGGCGACCCGGCGGCCGGACCGCAGCGAGACGTCCCGCTCGTGCGAGAGCCCGCCGGCGAGCACGAGGGTTCGCATCCCGCCGGGCGGAGTCGCGGTCGGTCCTGCGGGTGGTGTCACAGCATGTCCGGCGCGGGGGTGCGCGAGCCGGACGAGGTGCGGCCGGCTGTCGGCCCGAACGTGTGCAGCAGGTCAAGCTCGGCCTCGACCACCCCGGCCAGGCGCCGGACCCCTTCGCGGATCCGGTCGGGCTCGGGGAAGCAGTAGGACAGCCGCATCTCCCGCTGCCCCTGGTCGTCGGCGTAGAAGCCGATCCCGGGCACGTACGCCACCCGCGCGGTGATCGCCCGCGGCTGCATCACCTTGGCGTCCAGGCCCTCCGGCAGCGTCGTCCACACGTAGAAGCCCCCGGTGGGCTTGGTCCAGGTCGTGCCGGGCGGCATGAGCTGGGTCAGCGCGTCGAGCATGGCATCGCGCCGCTCCTGGTAGATGCCCTTGAACACCTCGATCTGGCCCTGCCAGTCCTGCGTCTCGAGGTAGTCGACGACGGCCAGCTGGTTGAGCTGTGGCGGGCACAGCACGGTGGCCTCGGTCGCGAGGACGAGCTTGTCCCGTACGGCGTGGGGGGCCAGCACCCAGCCGACCCGCAGGCCCGGCGCGAACGTCTTGGAGAACGACCCGAGGTAGACCACCTGGTCGACGCCGGCCCGCGCGGCGATCGCCGGGGTCGGCGGGCCCTCGAACCCGAGCAGCCCGTAGGGGTTGTCCTCCAGGATCAGCAGCCCGGCCTCGGCGCAGATCTCGAGCACCTCGTCGCGGCGGGCCTCGCTCAGCGAGACGCCGGCGGGGTTGTGGAAGTTGGGGATCGTGTAAAGGAACTTGGCCTTGCCCCCGGCGCCGGCGATGGCCTCGCGCAGCGCCTCGGGGATCAGCCCGTCGTCGTCCATGGCCACGTGCCGGACGTCGGCCTCGTAGGCCGCGAAGGTCCCGAGCGCCCCGACGTAGGACGGTGCTTCGGCCAGCACGACGTCGCCGGGGTCGCAGAAGATCCGGGTGACCAGGTCGAGCGCCTGCTGGGAGCCGACGGTGACGACCACGTCGTCCGGGCTGCCGTGGACGCCTTCCAGCGCCATGATCTCGCAGATCAGCTCGCGCAGCCGTAGGTCACCCTGCCCGCTGCCGTACTGCAGGGCCTGCGCGCCGCGGGTCGCGAGCAGGTCGCTCAGCAGCTTGCCGACGCTGTCCAGCGGCAGCGCAGAGGTGTAGGGCATCCCGCCTGCGAGGCTCACCACCTCCGGCCGGCTCGCGACCGCGAACAGGGCGCGGATCTCGCTAGCGGTCATCCCGGCCGTGCGCGCGGCATAACGCCCGGTGAAAGCGTCGAGCGTGACACCGGCCTGCTGTGCGGGAGGAGGCGAGGGCGGGGACATGCCGCCCACGGTAATCCCGCCGCAGCAGGCGTGCGAGCAGGTGTGCCACCCTGGACCACATGTCGCGTGTACGCCTGGGCCTCGGGCTCCTCAGCCTGGTGGCCGGGCTCGCCGTCGGCTGGCTCGCCGGCCTGCTGCGAATGCCTCGTGCCACGAACGTCCGGGACGTCCAGGCTCCGCAGGCGCGTTCGTGAGCCGCCGCGCGGTGAACGTCACCCTGGACAACCTCGACGACCTGCCGCTGCGCTGCCGGGCGTGCGTGTTCTGGGAGCTTGACCCGGCGGGCATGGAGCGTTCGGTGGAGGCCGGGGACACCGAGCTGGAGAAGGAGTCGTGGATCTCGGCGACCCTGCTCGAGTGGGGGTCCTGCGGCAAGATTCTTTACGTCGACGGCGTCCCGGCCGGCTACGTGCTCTACGCCCCGCCGCTGCACGTCCCTAGGTCGGTGGCCTTCCCGACCTCCCCGGTCAGCCCGGACGCGGTGCTGCTGATGACCGGCCACGTGCTCCCGGACTTCCAGGGCGGCGGGCTCGGGCGCATGCTGCTGCAGAGCGTCGCGAAGGACTTGACCAAGCGGGGCGTACGCGCGATCGAGGCCTTCGGCGACGAACGCTGGGAGTCGCCCGCGTGCGTGCTGCCGGCCGACCATCTGCGTTCGGTCGGGTTCAAGACGGTTCGTCCGCACCACCGCTTCCCCCGGCTGCGGCTCGAGCTGAAGACGGCGGTGTCCTGGCGCGAGGACGTCGAGGTGGCGCTGGAGAAGCTGCTCGGCTCGTTCACCCCGGAGCCCCTGCTCCGCCCGGTCTGACCCTGCCCGCTCCGCCCTTCCGCGCCCGGACGGGTCAGGCGCGAAGGCGGGCGAGCCCTGCGGCGAGCAGCGCGGTCAGGTCGACCCGGGGCTCGGGCAGCGCGTCCACCGGCCACCACGCCACGTCCAGCGACTCCTCGGACACGGCCGGCGCCACCAGGCCGGGCGCCACGGCGAGGAACTGCACGTCCAGGTGAGTGTCGGCGCCGCAGGGCGCAGGGTGGGCGTCGAGGTGGACCGGGGACGGGTCGATGACCAGCCCGGCCACCCCGGTCTCGTCGGTGGCCTCGCGCAGCGCGGCGGCGGGCAGCGAGGCGTCCTCAGGGTCGACGTGACCACCGGGCTGCAGCCACCGGCCGACCTTGCGGTGCAGCACCAGCAGCACCTCCGCCCCGGTCGGGTCCAGCACCAGGGCCGAGGCGGTGAGGTGGTCGGGCCGGTTGCGCGCACTGCCGTCCGGATCGGCCAAGGCGTCGGCGAACCGCTCCAGTTCCGGGTGCGTCATGCCCGAGAACAGCGTCACGGCAGCACGCTCACGACAGGACGGGGATCTTCATGTAGCCGGTCGCGACGTCCAGGTCGGCGGGCAGGTAGAGACGCTGCACCGCGACCAGCACCGCTTCAGCGACCGTGTCCCGGAAGCTGGGGGTCGCGAGGCGCGCCGCATCACCGGGGTGGGACAGGTGCCCGAGCTCCAGGCGGACGGTCGGCATGCGGGTGAGCCGCAGCAGCTCCCAGGTCTTGCCCTGCACCGAGCAGTCCAGCAGGTCGGTCCGAGCGGTGACCTCGCGCTGCACCAGGGAGGCGAGCTGCTCGCCGATGGTCGACCAGACGCCCTGACCGGTGCCGAAGTGGTAGGTCGCGACGCCGTTCGCCAGCGGGGAGCGGTCACGGTCGACGTGGAGCGAGACGACCAGGTCGGCCTCGACGGCGTTGGCGAAGGCGGCCCGCTCGGACTCGGTCGGTGAGGAGGCGTCGCCGCGGGTCAGAAAGGTGCGCACCCCGACGGCCGCCAGTCGGCCCTCGACGCGCTGGGCGAGGTCGAGCGCCAGCACCGACTCGCTCAGGCCGTGGGCCTGGCTGCCACGGTCGTCCCCGCCGTGCCCAGGGTCGACGACGACCACCTTGCCCGACAGCGACGACCCCGCTCGGTGCAGCTGCTCAGCCTCGCGCAGACGTTGCGGGCGGCCGCTGACGACGAGCCTCCCGAGCTGCTTGAGGGCGCGCAGCGTGGCGGGCCCGCAGGTCCCGTCGGCCATGAGCCCGTAGTCCCGCTGGAGACCCTGCAGCGCCGAGGCCGTACGAGGCCCGAAGACCCCGTCGATCCGGCCCACGTCGAACCCGAGCTCGAGAAGCCGCTCCTGGAGCGCCTGCACGTCGTCGCCGTGGAAGTGGCGGGACGCGAGCGACAGCAGCCGGTCGCCGAGCCGCCAGCGCGCTGCGGTCATGGCGGCCCAGGTCTCGGTGCCGACGAGCCCGTCGACCGACAGGCCCCGTCGCTGCTGGAAGGCACGCAGGGCGCGGTCGGTCGCGGGGCCGAAGGCGTTCTCGTGGACGGTGAGCAGACCGAGCTGACGCAGGACGGCCTGCATCTCGGCCACCGCCGGGCCGGTGTCACCTTGGCGGAACAGCTGCACGGGCAGGAGCTCCCAGGGGTCGACGTGGTGTGCCCGGACAGGGTCAGGGCGTGATAGGCCAACCCTAGGACAGGCGTCTACCGGAAGTCGGCCCTACCGGAAGTGGGCCCTACAGGAAGTCGGCAAGGTCCTTGAGGATCGCGGCCTTCGGCTTGGCCCCGACGATCTGCTTGACGATCTTGCCGCCCTGGAAGACCGCCATGGTCGGGATGGACATGATCGCGTAGTCCCGGGCGGTGCCCGGGTTCTCGTCGATGTTGAGCTTGACGATGCTCAGCTTGTCTGCGTTCTCACCGGCGATCTCCTCGAGCACGGGCGCGACCATCTTGCACGGTCCGCACCATTCTGCCCAGAAGTCGACGAGCACCGGCTTGTCGCTCTGGAGCACGTCCTTGGCGAAGTCGGCGTCGGTCGTGGTGGTGGTGTTGGCACCCATGAGGGTCTCCTTCAGTGTGAGCATCGTGGGGACAGAACGGTGCGGCAGTGGTGTGTGCGTGGGCTGGGTCAGCCCTGGGGCGGGGCCGAGCCGTGGCCGCGGTCGAACGGCTCGTCCGGAGGGTCGGCCGGCACCGCGGTGTCGAAGCCGGCCCCGCTGTGCTGAGGGCCCTCGGTCGCGGTGAGGTAACGCTCGGCGTCCAGCGCCGCGGCGCAACCGGTCCCGGCAGCGGTGATCGCCTGACGGTAGGTGTGGTCGACCAGGTCGCCGCAGGCAAAGACGCCGGGGATGTCGGTAGCGGTCGAGTGCAGGGCGTGCTGCACGACGTAGCCCTCCTCGTCGAGGTCGATCTGACCCTTGACGAGCTCCGAGCGCGGGTCGTGGCCGATCGCGATGAACAGGCCGGTCGCCGGGAGCAGCGTCTCCTCGCCGGTCTTGAGGTTGCGCAGCCGCACCCCGGTGAGCCGGTCCTCGCCGACCGCCTCGAGCACCTCGGAGTCCCAGACATAGGTGATCTTTTCGTTCGCGAACGCCCGCTCCTGCATGATCTTGCTGGCGCGCAGCGCGTCGCGGCGGTGCACCATGGTGACCTTGCTGGCGAACCGGGTGAGGAACGTGGCCTCTTCGACGGCGCTGTCACCACCACCGACGACCACGATCTCCTGGTCGCGGAAAAAGAATCCGTCGCAGGTGGCGCACCAGGACACACCGCGACCGGACAGCTCGGACTCGCCGGGCACGCCCAGCGCGCGGTAGGCCGAACCCATCGCCAGCACGACGGTGCGTGCGCGGTAGACGGTCTCGCCCACCTTCACGGTCTTGACGTCGCCGGTCAGCGACACCTCGGTCGCGTCGTCGGTGATCATCTTGGCGCCGAACCGCTCGGCCTGCGTGCGGAACATGTCCATGAGGTCCGGACCCATCACGCCGTCGGGGAAGCCGGGGTAGTTCTCGACGTCGGTGGTGTTCATCAGCGCCCCGCCGGCGGTCACCGAACCCTCGAGCACGACGGGCTCCAGCCCGGCCCGTGCGAGGTAGATCGCTGCGGTGTAGCCGGACGGTCCCGACCCGATGACGATCGCCTCATGGACGTCGCTCTCGATGCTCACGCGTGCTTCTCCTCGTCGTGACGGCCGACCCTCACGGTTAGCCCCGGTCTGGCGTAACCGTGTCCGCCCATGAGACGTTCCCACAGACGTCCGACAATCCGGCGCGCCGACCTCGCGGGCAGGCCAGCCGGAGCCACAGGCGCGCTCAGCGGAGACTCTTGATCGTAGGAAAAGCTCTCAGGGCCCAGGCCGGTGCGAAGCGCCGGACCCGGCGGCGCCAGGCCGAGACGGCCCCCCGGACCGGCGTCGTCACCGTGTCGCGCAGGAAGGCCACGAGCAACGGGTTGACCAGGTGCGGGCACTCCATGGGGAGCATGTGCGTCCCGGGCAGCACCGCCAGCCGGGCGTCGGGCAGGGCGTCGACAAGGGCCAGCGAGTGCTCGACGGTGACCTCGTCTCGGTCGCCCTGGAGGACGAGGACCGGGCTGGTGGTCCCGGCGAGCGTGTCGAGCGCGATCTCCGGCTCGGTGGCGAGCCTCTGCATCGTCTTGGCGTGCACGACCGGGAAGTGGTCGCTGCCGTCGGGCGACACCGGGTCGTACCCGGCGCGCAGCAGCTCGACCATCTCCGGCGAGCCCAGCGAGGACATCAGGTCGTTGCCCGGGACCTTGCCGGAGGAGTTGACGTACTGGCCGATCAGGACCGTCCGCGCCACCAGGTCGGGGCGTGCTCGCGCCACCAGCAGGGCGACGACGGCCCCGTCGCTCCACCCGACCAGGTGCGCCGGCGTCCGCACCTCCTGCTCGAGGTAGGCAACCGTGTCCTGCGCCATGACCGCGTACGTCAGCGGACCGTCGACGTCCGGCGTGTGCGCGTGCCCCCGACGCTCCGGGACGTGGACCCGGAAGCCCGCCTCGGCCAGCGGACGGGTCTGCGCGAAGAACCCGGACGCGCCGCCGAACGCGCCGTGCAGCAGCACCAACGGCTCGCCGTCACCGGTGACCTCGTGCCAGGTGCGGAGCCCGGCGACATCGACGTATCCCATGCCGCCGAGTATGCGCGGCGACCTGCCCACGGCGCAGAGCCGCACCGTGCGCTCGGCGCAGGTCGGTGATCGCGCGGATGGGTAGCTCCAGCCGTGCGGCCGACCGTCGGACCGACGTGACACGCTCCAGGCATGAACACGCTCACAAGGTTCGCGCTGCGCGTCGTCGTGCTGGCCGGGATCATCTACGTCGTGGCGCGCCTGGTCGACGGGATCGACGTCGTCCCCGGGACGAGCTCGCTCGGCGAGACCGGCACCTACCTCTGGATCGCGCTGCTGTTCGCGCTGGTCAACACGATCGTCGGGCCGGTCGTACGCCTGCTGTCCCTGCCGTTCATCATCCTGACGCTCGGGCTGTTCCTGCTGGTCGTCAACGCCGCGATGCTGGCGATCACCGCGGGGATCTCCGACCGGCTGACGGTGGACGGTTTTGGCTCGGCGGTGCTCGGCGGCCTGCTGATCGCCCTGTTCAGCTGGGGCGCCGAGCTGCTCCTGCCGCTGCGCTCGCGTTCCTGATCGGGTCCTGACCGGCCCCGACCCGGGTGTGACCCGGGCTCAGGCCGGTACGCGCTCGAAGTGCAGCAGGTCGTCCTTGCCGGCGCGGCAGTCCGCGCCCACCACGAACACGTCGTAGCCGGCCCGTACGGCATCTTGTGAGGTCGGGACCAGCACGACCAGCGCCGGCTCACCGTCCCAGGCGGCGTAGTCGAGCGCTGCGGGGACGAGCCGGACGTTCGGCGCTGACACCGCCGACAGGCACCCGGCCAGCTCGTCCGGGCTGCGCAGGCGGTCCAGCACCGGGTCCGAGGACGCGGGCGACACGGGCGACGTGTCCGCAGTGCTCGGGGCGCTCTCTGCGCTGGCGGCCGCCTGCGGCCCGTCACGGCCCTTGTCCGGGCTCGCGCTGCCCGCCCGCTGCCCGACCAGGGCCGCGCCGCCCAGCAGCGTCGGCACCGCTGCCTCGAGCAGACCGGGGCTCGCGGCATAGTCGGTGCCGGAGTTGTTGGTCGGCACGGCCGGCAGCTCAGAGGCCGCGCGGCCGGCCGAACCCCCGGCGGCGGTGGATGCCGACGGACTGTCGCCGCCGCGCGGGAGCAAGGCGAAGCCGAGACCGCCGACGGTCACGATCGCGACGGCCGCGGCGGCCCGCAGCGGCCAGGGGTTGCGGGCCGGGACGTGGGTGCGGCGCAGCGGGACGACCGAACCGACCGGGTGGCCGGTGACGTGCGAGACGGGGACGTTCTCCTGGTCCCGATCGCGCTCCTGGTCCCGGCCGCGTTCCTGGTCCCGGTCCGCTAGCTCCCGCGGGTGCCCGGTCACCGGGACGCGGGCGGTCGGCTCGTAGGCGCCGGCGGCAGCGAGCGCCGCAGCGATCCGGTCCTCGAGCCCGGCCGGGACGTCGGGACGCGGGAGGCGGGCCAGGTCGGCGACCACCGCGGCCTGGGCGACCCCCAGGTCGATGAGCGCAGCGGACAGCTCGGGTGAGTCGGCGACGCTGTCGACGTCCTGCTCGCTGCCCTCCCCGGCCAGCAGGTCGGCAAGCATGTCGAGCCGGGCGTCGGAGCCGTCGTTCATGCTGCCCCTCCCGGTTCGTCTCGTGCCTCGGCTGGTCGGTCGTGCGGCTCGGCCGACGCGTCGTGCGCCTCCGGTCTGACGGACGGGGCGTCCGCGGGGTTCCGTACGTCCTCGCGAAGATGTTCCAGCAGCACCGCCAGACGCGCGCGCCCCCGCGAGCAGCGGCTCTTCACCGTCCCGGTCGCCACGTCGAGGATCTGTGCCGTCTCGGCCACGCTGAAGCCCTCGAGGTCGACGAGCACGATCGCGGCCCTCTGCTCGGCCGGCAGCCGGGCGAGCGCCGCGACCACGTCCAGCGACCGCTCGCGGTCCTGGACCTCGTCGCGAGTCGTGACGGTCTCGTCGCCGGACAGGGGCACGGTCGGGCGTACGGCCTGGCGCCGCAGCCGGTCCAGGCAGGCGTTCACCGCCACCCGGTGCAGCCAGGTGCTCACCTTCGCGTCGCCACGGAAGGTCTCCGCTCTCCGGTACGCGGACACGAGCGCGTCCTGCACCGCGTCGGCGGCTTCCTCGCGATCGCCCAGGGTGCGCAGGGCGACCGCGTAGAGCCGGCCGGTGTGCAGCCGGGCGAGCTGCGCGAAGGCGTCCGGGTCGCCACCCACGTGCGCGGCGAGCAGCGCCCGGTCGCGCTCGTCGTCGGCGATCACGCCCAGACGGTAGCGACCCGGACGCCGATGTGCCCGGTTCCGGACGTACGTACATGGTCGTCGGATCGGTTTTGTCAGAGGTGGCCCGTAGGTTCGGATGATGTTCAACGATGCGTCCGAGGGGGCGATCTGGCCTACGGAGCCGGTCGCGCGGCTCGAGGCTGTCGTGGACGGGTTGCTGCAGGACCTGTGGCCGTCCGGGCCGTCGGAGGGCGGGTCGGCTGGGCAGTGCGCTCCCTGCGTTCGGTCCGGACCGCGGGTGTGCGTGGAGCCGGCTGCGGCGTTGGTGCGGGCGCGGGGGCTGCTGGCGCAGGCGGAGCGGTTGACCGCGGCGGCCGCGCTGGCGGTGGCCGAGGTCGACGCGCGGGAGCTGTGGGCTCTGGACGCCGGCGGCGGGACCCGTTCGTGGTTGCGGTCCCAGGCGTGCGGTGACAGCGGCCAGCTGGCGCTGGGTCAGCGTCTGTCCCGGTGGGCCGGGGTGCGTGGGGCGGTTCTGGTCGGGCAGATCGGTGCCCGCGGTGCGCTGGCGGTGACCACGGCGCTGGAGGCGGTGGCGCGTCTGGAGGCTGACGGAGCGCTGGCCGAGGACCAGGTGCTGGGGGTGCTGGTCAACGGGGTGCCGGCTCTGCTCGGGCCATGGTGCGCGAGCTCGGTGGTGATCGAGTGCCGTACCGAGCAGATGGACGCTCGGCTGCAGATCGTCACCGACACGATCACCGCGTGTGTCGCGGACAGCTCGGCCCCGACCGGCCGGCGGCTGGAGCCGGCGCTGGTGCTGCTGGCCCGGGCGCTCGGCCCGGGCGCGCTCACCGACGCGCTCGGCACGTTCCTGGACGCGCTGGAACCCGAACGCATCGCTGATCGGGAGCGCAGGCTGTGGCAGAACCGGTCGCTGAAGCTGTCCCGGCGCCCGGACGGCGGCTGGGACCTGCGCGCGCTGCTGACCGAGCAGACCGGCCACGCGCTGCACGCCGCGCTCAGTGCCCTGCTGGCCCGGCCCGACGCAGCCGACACGGCCACCCGCTCGCCCGGTACCGCCGGCCCGGCCGGCAGCCAGGACCGCGACACAGAAGCCCAAGACGCCGCCGCCGCAGTTGTCGCAGCAGGCACCGCCTCCTGGACCGACCCCGACCCCGACCCCGACCGGGACCCCGACGCTGACCCTGGCCAGCAGCCCGCCTCCGCTGAGTCGTATGAAGCAGCACCGGCCCCGGACCGGGCCCGCGAACCAGCGCCGCTCATCAACAGCCAGCCAGCGGCACCCGCTTCGGACCCCACCTCGGGCCGTGTAGCCGCACAGGACGCACGCACCGGTGATCTCAAGCCCCCGCAGGGCCTCGGCACACAGTCACCTGCGCCAGCAGACAAGCCGGACGGCGAGCTCGTCGACCCGCCAACGCAGCATGACCCTCAGGACCCGCCGACACGGCAGGACCCTCAGGAGCCGTCGGCGCCGCGAGATCCCCAGGACGCAACCCCGTTCTGTCCTGGCAGTGCGCCGGCCCTGCTGGATCCGCGCTGGCGGGACGGGTTTCTGCAGCTGCCGCACTGGTTCGGCCTGGCCGGACCCGGCCGGGTCCCGCTGCCCCCGCCCCGCTGGCAGGACCTGGGTGGCGAACCTCTCGAAGGAGAACCCGAACGCACCCTGGCGCAACGACGGCACGACGCGCTCACCGACCTGCTCCACGACCTCGACCTCGCTAGCCAGCCCCCAGCCCGACGGGGCCGCAGCACACCGGAACTTGACGGAGCCCACACAAACGGAGCCCCGACAGACGGAGCCCCGACATCGGACACAGACCACGAGCCGCTCCTACCGTTCGACCCCGTCGCCCCGCCCGTGACGGACCGAAGCGATCCGCACGACCCGCACGAGGAGTCAGCCCCGCACGACCCGCACGAGGAGTCAGCCCCGCCCGGCACGAGCCCGGACCACCAGGGCGCCAGGACCGATCGCCACACCCCCGGACCAGGCGACGCCCCCGGACCGGCACCGCGGACGATGCCGCCGGCGTTCACCGCCGGCGCCCGGCTCAGCGTGGCGTTCACCCTGGCCGTGCTCGCCGGCACCCCAGGCGTGCTGCCCGCCCAGCTCGACAGCGGCCGCGGACCGGTCAACCTCAGCCCCGCCGCACTCCGACGCATCGGCTGCCACGCCACCCTGGCCGCCGTCCTGCTCGACGCCCACGGCCGAGCCGTCGGCGCCAGCGGTGAGCACCGTGACGCCACCGACCGCGAACGGCGAGCACTGACCGCCATGTGGGGCCACACCTGCGCCGTCAACGGCTGCGGCAGCACCCGAAGCGTCCCGCACCACGTCCTGGCCTGGCACCTGGCCCGACGCACCACCCTGCGCCACCTCCTCCCGCTGTGCTCCGGCCACCACCACGCCCTGCACGACGAAGCCCGCACCCTGCGACTGCGCGACGGGCGGCTCATCGACGAGAACGGCTGGACCACCCAGCTGCCCAGCGCGCACGACGCGGTCCCGGTCTGACGAAGCACCCTCAAGCTGGCCCCGAGGCCGTCGACCCGCTGACCACCTCCCGCTGGTGGTCTTGTCCCCCAATAGCTCCGCAGTGGCTGGAGGCGGACACCGTCGGGCAGCGAGACGCGCCTAGCGTGTGCCTCCGTGAACAGCCGCCCGCGGAGCACGTTGCGACGTGACGCGATCGGGCTCGGGCTCGGGGTCGGGGTGTTCGGGCTGTCGTTCGGCGCGCTGGCGGTCACCGCCGGCCTCTCGCTCTGGCAGACCCAGGTGCTGAGCCTGCTGATGTTCACCGGCGGCTCGCAGTACGCGCTGGTCGGGGTGCTCGCGAGCGGTGGGAGCGCGGCGGCTGCGGCGACGGTCGCGTGGCTCCTCGGGGCACGGAACACCTTCTACGCCGTGCGGCTCGCGCCGCTGCTGGCCCGGGGTCCGCGCCGGGCCGTGGAGGTGCAGTGGGTGATCGACGAGACGACCGCGATGGCGACCGCGGCCGAGCCGGACGGTCGGGCGCGGGAGGCGTTCCTGCTCACCGGGGCGGCGGTCTACGTGTTCTGGAACGTCGGGACGCTCGCCGGCTCGGTCGCCGCCGGGCTGGCGCCGGACCCTGAGCTGCTCGGCCTGGACGCCGCGTTCCCGGCCGCGTTCGTCGCGTTGCTCGCCCCGAGGCTGCGCGCCGACCCGGTGGCCGGAGCGGTGGCGCTGCTCGGCGGGGCCGTGGCCCTGGCGCTCACCCCGTACGCCCCAGCGGGGATCCCGGTGCTGGCGTCCCTGGTGGCGGTCGCGCCGGTGGTGCTCCGTGCCCGACGCACCAGCCCGACGCCTGACGTGACGCCTGGCTTGACGCCTGACTTGACGCAGCGTCCGACGGACGGCGGGACCGGCTGATGTGGCCGCTGGTGCTCGTCTCCTCGGTGGGCTGCTACCTGCTCAAGCTGCTCGGGCTCGCCGTGCCGCAGCGCCTGCTGGCGGGTCCCGGGGCACGGGCGGCCGTCCTGGCGCTTCCGGTCGCGCTGCTGGCGGCGCTGATCCTCACCGGCACCTTCGGCAGCGGGACGGCCCTGGTCCTGGACGCCCGGGCGGTCGGACTGGTCGTCGCCGCGCTGCTGGCCTGGCGACGCGCACCGCTGCTCGTGGTCCTGCTCGGGGCCGTGGTCGCGACCGCGGTCACCCGCGCGGTCCTCTGACCGGGCCGCGCCCGTAGGAGTCGATAGCGTCGGGAGGGTGGAGATCATCGCGCTGGCCCGCTACCCGGTGAAGTCGATGGGCGGGCAGAGCTGCCAGGAGCTGACCTTCCAGGTCCGCGGCGTCGTCGGGGACCGGGAGTGGGCCGTGCTCACCGCCGACGGCGGGCTCGGCAGCGGCAAGACCTCCCGCCGGTTCCGGCGGCTCGAGGGGCTGCTGCACTGCGTCGCCCGCGCGACCGGTCCAGGATCGACGGCCCCTCCGTCCGTGAGGCTGCCGGACGGGAGCGTGCACCCCGCCGACAGCCCGCTGCTGGCCACGACTCTGTCCGAGCTGGTCGGCCAACCGGTCACGCTCGGGAAGGAGGGGGAGATCCCGCACCACGACGATTCCCCGGTGCACGTGCTGACCACCGGTGCGCTCGAGGACCTGGGCGTACGGCTCGGAGCTCCGCTCGACCGTCGTCGTTTCCGGGCGAACGTGCTGGTCGACGGCCCGGTCGAGCCGGGCATGCGGCTCGCGCTCGGGGACGGCGCGGTGCTCCGGATCGGCGCCCCGATGCCGCGGTGCGTGATGGTCACCATGTCCCAGGGTCCGGCACAGGGGTCAGGTCAGGGTCCCGCACAAGGTCCAGTTCAGGGCGGGCTGGCCGAGGACCGGCGGGTCCTGAAAGCGCTCCCAGGCGGCGAGAACGGGCCCGAGCTGGGCTTCATGGCGTACGTCGAGCGGGCCGGCACCGCGGCCGTCGGTGACCCGGTCGCGATCCTGGGCGCGGGCTGACGGAGGAGCCGCAGGTCCGAGCGCGTCACCAGGGCCCGTGAGGGCTACGGCTGTGGCTGGAGGCCGGCCAGCCGGTCGCAGGCGTCGGCGACCGCGTCCTGCAGGCCCGGGTCGCGCAGCTTGGGCGGGACGGCGATCGGCTCGCGGCCCTTCCAGTACGGCGCCTCCCCGACGTCGCTGCTGCACAGCCAGGCCAGGCTGTCCGCGCTGTCGTCCACGTGCCCCGGCGCCCCGTTGCTGGCCAGCTTGGTCTCGACCCAGCCGGGGTCGACGGCCACGGAGCGGCGTGCGCCCGTCAGGCGACGGTCCCAGGCCTGGGCGAGGGCGACGTCGGCCGCCTTGCTGTCCGCGTACGCCTGACGCGCCCCCCGCTCGCCGCCCATCGCCGACGGCTTCAGCTTCCCGCTCGCCGCGGTGCCCGAGCCGAGCCAGAGGACCCGGCTGCTGACGTGGTCCTGCAGCAGGGCGGTGAGCAGGTGCGGGGCGAGCACGTTGATGCCGAAGGTGGCCTCGAAGCCGTCCGCGGTCACGGTCGGCATGTCGCCGCGGACCCACACCCCGGCGTTGTGGATCAGCACGTCCAGCCCTTCCTGCCGCAGCCGCTCGGCCAGCGCCCGGACCTGGCCCAGCTCGGCCAGGTCGGCGACGACCAGGTCGACGTCCGCGGGGCTGCCGGCCTCCTTGAGCTGCTCGAGGACCGGCCGACCACGTTCCTCGCTGCGGGCGTGCACGAGCACCCGGTGGCCCTGGCTCAGCAGCAGGCTGGCGGTCGCGAGGCCGATCCCGTCGGTCGAGCCGGTGACGCAGACGGTCTGGCGGGTGGGGTCGGTCATGCGCTCCAGCATGCCCTTCCGCCCGCGAGCGGCCTCGCTCCCGAGCAGCTCAGCAGGTGCGGGACAGCGATCAGCAGGTGCGGGAAAGATGGCCCGGCGAGCCCTTCGGCACCACGTCCCGGTCCCGCAGCAGCACCGCGGTCCGTCCGCCGCGCGCCTCGCAGGCGTCCTGGAACGCTCCCTCGTCGTACTCCACCTCCAGCAGCCGCGGGTAGAGCTCGGTGTAGACGTCGCACTCGTCGTACTGCTGGCAGTCCTCGCTCACCGCAAGGTCGAGCCCGGCGTCGCGCCCGCGGGTCCCCAGCTCGGCCGCGTTCTTCTGCGCGACCGCGAGCCCGCGACCATGGGCGTACGCCGCCAGCTCCCGCACCAGCGCCAGGTTGTCGTCCTCGGTCAGCGCGCCCTGCGACCGGCCGTAGGAGTCCAGGTTGTCCGGCTCGATCGCCTGGAAGCCGCGGTCCGCGCACTCGTCCACCCAGGGTCGCAGAACGGCCAGCAGGTCGTCGGCGCGGCGGGTGTCCAGGACCAGCTCGCCCGGCCAGTTCTCGTCCTCCACGACCTTTCCGTCGACCCGCAGCAGCAGGCCCGGGTGCTTTTCGTCCCAGAACTGACGGTCCTCGGGCTGGGTCTGGAAGGCGTTGAGGTAGCAGATGCCGTACGTCCCTCGCGCGCTGTCGACGCTGTGGTCGCGGGTCACGACCGCCGTGCCCGGCGCGGGCTCGTACGGCCCGCCGATCTGGTAGTCGAGCGGTCCGTACGGGGGGAGGGTGACGCCTGCGGGAGGTGCGGGAGACGAGGCGGGTGCCGCCGGTGCTGATACGGCGGGTGCTGGTACGGCGCGTACTGCTGCGGGTGCTGGTGCGGGTGGTGGCGCTGGCAGGTCGTCGTTGGTGCCGCAGCCCGCCAGGAGCATGGTGGCGGTCAGCAGCAGGACCCGGACCCTCACGGCCTGCACCGTACGAGGTCCGTGCGCCCGCCCGATCCGGGCTGCCTCGCAGGCAGGTGAGGGAGGTTCCTGTGAGGCCGGCGTTCGCTTCTCCTCAGCCGGGGCAGGATCGGCGCATGAGCGGACCCGTGGAGCTGTCAGGACCCGAACCGGAAGAGACCGAGAAGACGGACGGGCTGCCGACCCGGGTGCCGTCCTCGGGGCACGAAGGCCTGCAGGACAGCGGCAGCGCCGGGAGGAGCCCGGCGGAAGAGACCGAGCCCGAGCCGGAAGAGTCCGCCCGGGAAGAGTCATAGCGACCGACTGGGGTCAGGAGCGGTCCAAGACGGTCCGCTGGCACGACCCGCAGGTCGCGCTGGCGCAGATGGCGTCGATGACCGGGCTGGCCTACCTGCAGGCCATGATCGATGGGGAGCTGCCGCCGCCGCCGATCAACGGTCTGATGGGCATGCAGGCGACCGAGGCCTCCGAGGGGCTCGTGAGGTTCACCTGCGAGCCGGACGAGGCTGCGTACAACCCGATCGGGGTGGTGCACGGCGGGCTGGTCTGCACGCTGCTCGACTCGGTGGCCGGGTGCGCGGTCCAGACCACGCTGCCGGCCGGTCAGGGCTACACGAGCCTAGAGATCAAGGTCAGCTACCTCCGGCCCGTACGCGCAGGTCAGGGCGTGCTCACGGCCACCGGGCGGGTCACCAAGCCCGGGCGTCGGGTGGCCTTCGCCGAGGGCGACGTCCGGGACGCTCAGGGCCGGCTCGTGGCCACGGCGACGTCGACGTGCCTGGTGTTCTCGCTGGCCTGAGGGCCGGGCCCGTGCGGCGGGACCATCGTTTTCTTGGCATGCTGGTCGGCATGACCGCCGATCATGTCCTGACCCGCATCGACGAGATGGAGCAGCGGATCAACACTTTGCGCAAGCAGGAGCCGGGGGCGATCTCCTCGCCCGCAGGCCCAGCAGCCGAGGCTGCGAGCCTGCAGACCGAGCTCGACGGGCTCTGGGACCTGCGCCGACGGCAGGACACCGCGCGGGCGACGGGCGACCACCGGCGCTAGCACGTACGTGCGATCCTTTGTCGACGTCGTCCACAGACTGGCGCGAAGGGGATCGGTAGCCCGGCCAAGATCTCTACGTTCGGGCGATGAGATCCGTCGGCATCGACCTGTCCTCCGAACCGTCCGGCACGGCCCTGGCCGTGCTCGTCGGTGAGCCCGGCCGCGCCAGGCTCGGACCTGCCCGGCCCCGGCGGAGCTGCGAACGCGGGCGATGCGTGAGGGCTGGATCCACCTGTCGACGGACGACGCCCTGGACCTGGACGGCGGGCTGCTGACGACCGGCTGACGGGACGCCGGGAGGGTGTGCGCGTCAAGCCGGGTGCGCCTGCCGCCGAAGAGGGACTCGAACCACCGAGCTCCCGAGGCGAGAGACCCGACATGCATCTGCAGGCCCTGACCGAGCCGGCACTCAGGCGGCAGTCGTGGCGGGGGGTCTTGGCGACCCTGACCGTCGGGCTGGTCGCGGCCCTGTCCGTCGTCCCCGGCGCCGGTGTGTCCGAGGCGTCGACCAGGACGCCCGAGGCCCGCGGGGCCCAGGTCCGGCTGGCCGACGGCGAGGCGGTCGCGGGTCAATATCTCGTCGCGCTGCGCGACGGGCGATCGGTGGGACCGACTGCCCAGGCGCTGCGCAGCGAGCACGGTGGTCGGATCGCGCAGACCTACGAGCGGGTGCTCGGCGGCTTCCTGCTCCTCGCCACCCCCGCACAGGCCCAGCGCTACGCGGCGGACGAGCGGGTGCGATCGGTGGTGCCCGACGAGGTGGTCCGGGCGACCGCCGAGACCGAGCCCACCGGGGTGCGCCGGATCGGGGCCACCCTGGCGCGCAGCGCTGGCCGCACCGGTGCCGGCGCAACTGTCGCCGTCCTCGACACCGGGATCGACCTCGACCATCCCGACCTGGTCGCCAACCTCAGTCCCACCCTGGGCTACGACTGCCTCGACCCGGGAAGCGCACCGGAGGACCGGAACGGCCACGGCACGCACGTCGCCGGGATCATCGCTGCGGCCAGCAACGGCGCGCAGGTCGTGGGCGTTGCCCCCGGGGCGACGCTGGTGCCGGTCCGGGTGCTCTCGGCGAGCGCTAGCGGCAGCCTGTCTGCCCTGGTGTGCGGGCTCGATTACGTGACACGGCACGCCGACACGATCGACGTCGTCAACGTGAGTCTCGGCGGACCCGGAGCGGCCGGCAGCTGCACCGACGGAGGCCTGCGTCAGGCGATCTGCCAGACCGTCGCGGCGGGGGTGACCGTCGTGGTCTCGGCCGGCAACGACCGGGCCGCGGCCGCACAATTCGTCCCGGCCCGTTACCCCGAGGTGATCACGGTGAGCGCCCTCGAAGATCACGACGGCACGCCGGCCAAGGACCGGCTGGCCGCGTTCAGCAACGGCGGCAACGCCATCGACCTCACCGCCCCCGGGGTGTCCATCCTGTCGACCGGGCTCGGCGGGGGTCTGCAGACGATGTCCGGCACCAGCATGGCCGGCCCGCACGTCGCCGGCGTCGCCGCGCTCGCCCTGGCCCGTGACCCCAGCCTCACGCCGGCGCGGGTCCGGGCGCTGCTGGAGTCCACCGGTGAGTGCCCGGACGGCACGACGGCCGGCGACGACGGCAGCTGCGCCGGGCAGGGCACGTGGGCCGAGGACCGGGACGGCAGCACCGAGCCGCTGGTCAGCGCCGCACGGGCCGCCACCGCGACGCCGGTGCTCGCGGTCGCCGATCGCCGACAGGCCCCTCGTACGGTCCGGCGGATCACCGGCCATCGCTAGGCTCAGTCAGGGCCAGCTAGAGCACGGCCGGGTCTGCCTGATGGTGGGCCGGAGTCCCTGGCCCCAGGTGCTCGGTGTGCCGCAACGCGTCGGCCACCAGCTGGCTGACGTGCTCGTTCGCCACGCGGTAGAGCACCTGGGTGCCGTGCCGACGGGTCGTGACCAGGCGCGCCATCCGCAGCTTGGCGAGGTGCTGGGACACCGAGGAGGGCTGCTTGCGCACGGCGGCGGCGAGGTCGCCCACCGCGCACTCGCGGGCACCGAGCACGTGCAACAGCTGGATCCGCGTCGGGTCGGCCAGCAGGCGCAGCACCTCGACGGCCATCAGCACCGTCTCGTCGTCCAGCCCAGTTGCTTGCGTATCTGCATGCATACGCATACTGTCGCACAACCAGAGACTCGGTTGTCCGACCGGTCCGACGACACCGACCCGGCCGCCCGGCCGGTCCGACCACGAGGAGCAGCCATGACCGAGACCAGCACCCAGCACGCCGAGCACGAGCACACCCACGAGGGTGAGACCCACGTCCACCCGCACGGTGAGGGCCACCACGAGGACGCGACCACCGTCGAGCACCACGAGCACGAGCACGGCCACCCCGAGGACCCCGAGCACGCCGACCACGAGCACCCGCACGCCCACCCGCACGGCCCGGAGCACCACGCGCACAGCTGAGCCCCCTGCTGCGGGCCGGCGACCAGCGCTCAGCAGGTGTCCAACGCCTCGCGGGTCACGTCGACGTGGAGCTGGGCGTGACCGGCGTAGGAGTGCGCCGCGTCCAGATCAGCGGTCGCCATCGTCAGGCTCGCCCAGCCGACGACCCGCTGCGGGTGGCTGGACAGCGCCGGAAAGGTGTTGTCGTCGTCCGACCAGCGTTCGATCGCCCGCTGCACGGTCGCCCAGCGGGCCGGCGCGTCGTCGAAGCTGCCACCTAGGACGTCCTGGCGGACGCACCGGGTGTCGGGCAGCACCAGCCCCGGCTCCCCGGCCAGTCCCGGCAGCAGGCCGGGCTCGCCAGGGTCCGAGGAGCCGGGACCGACGGAGGCGTCCGGGGTCCTGAGCGCCGCTGCGCTGCGGGTCAGGGCGACCCGCTCCGGGTCGAGCGACCCCCCGACGACGAGCCGCCGGGCACGCATCGCGGCCAGGCCCGCCTGCTCCAGGGTGCTCGCGTCGCGCCAGGCGTCGACGGCCTCCTGCACGAGCTCGACCTGCGCCAGCGCCTCGGCGCGGCCCGGCGACGTCCGATCGGGCCCGGTCGTTCCAGGAGGCCCGGTCGCTCCAGGAGTCGAGGATGAGCAGGCGGACAGGGCCAGGCACGTGGTCAGGACCACTGCGGACGCACGGGCCAGCACGAGGGAACGGACGCTGGGAGCACGACGGACGGGGCACCTCCTGGAAAACGCACCGTCTCGGGGCAGGATGACCACGTGCGGATCCCCAGTCTTCCCCCTCGACGGCGGCGGGCACCGTCATGAGCGCACCCCGGTGACAGCCGCGGTGCAGACGCAGGTCGTGAGCGCTGAGGGCCTGACCAAGAGCTGGGGCGCGCGCACCGTGCTGACCGACCTGGACCTGCAGGTCGGCCACGGCGTGACGGGTCTGCTCGGCCCGAACGGTTCGGGCAAGACAACCCTGATCGGGATGCTGCTCGGTCTGCACGCCCCCGACCACGGCAGCCTGCGCGTGCTGGGCCTGGACCCCCGCCAGGCCGGTCCGCTGGTCCGTGCGCGGGTCGGCTACGCCCCCCAGCACGATGCGCTGCCGCCAGAGATCGAGGCCTTGGACCTCGTACGGCACCTCGGCGAGGTGCACGGCCTTCCCGTCCGCGCTGCGCGCCAGCGGGCCAGCGACGTCCTGTGGCTGGTCGGCCTCGGCGAGGAGCGCCGTCGTCCGGTCGGCACGATGTCCGGCGGGCAGCGCCAGCGGGTCAAGCTGGCGGCTGCCCTGGTCCACGACCCGTCGCTGCTGGTGCTCGACGAGCCCACCAACGGCCTGGACCCCGGGCAGCGCGACGGGGTGCTGCACCTGGTGCGCCGGCTCGCCGACGAGCTGGCCGTCCCGGTGATCATGAGCTCGCACCTGCTCGAGGAGGTCGAGCGCACCTGCGACCAGGTAATCGTGCTGTCCGAGGGTCGGGCTGTGCTGCAGCGGGGACTGGCCGAGCTGCGGGTCGAGGCCCGGCAGTCCGAGGACCACGTGCTGCTCGTCGAGCTGGACTCCGGCGCTGAACCGTTGGCCGGACGCCTGCGCGAAGCGGGCCTGCCTGCGACCGCCACCGGGCGCCGGGTGCTAATCCACGGGTCAGCGCCGGGCGTGGATCCCGCGCCGGTGGTGCTCGAGGTGGTGGAGGCGATGGGCCTCGGCCTGCGACGCATGCAGGTGCGCACCCGCAGCCTGGAGGACGTGTTCCTGGACCTCGCGCCGGAAGGGGGCGGGCAGTGACAAAGAAGACGACCGCCCGGATCGACGCGGGTGGGCCGCAGCGCTACGACGGGCCACGGCTCGGCCAGGCGTACGCCGTACGCCGGGTGGCCCTGCACAGCACGGCCCGGGCGGTCGGGCTGCGAAGAGGCTTCGGGGCGAAGGTGCTGCCGCTGCTGACGCTGGTGGTCGCGCTGCTGCCCGCGATCGTGCTCACCGGGCTCGCGATCCTGCTCCCGGACGTGATCGGAACAGAAGGGCTGCCGAGCTATCCGGACTACTACGGCTTCGTCTTCACCGCGCTGCTGCTGTTCAGCGCGTTGGTGGCTCCCGAGCTGCTCTGCACGGACAGACGATCCGGCCTGCTCGGGCTGTATTTCGCGGCGCCGCTGGACCGCCGCAGCTATCTGGGCGCCAAGCTGCTCGCCGCGCTGCCGCTCCTGAGCGTCATCACCCTGCTGCCGGTCCTGGTGCTGCTGCTGGGGCTGTCCGCGTCGGGTGCCGGCCCGGGCAGCCTGGCCGACACCGGCGTCCTGCTGCTCCGGATGCTCGGCGCGGCTGTCGTGCTCTCGTCCACGTTCGCCGCAGTCTCGCTCGCGATCTCCTCGCTCACTGACCGCCGGGCGGTCGCCGCCGTCGGCGTGGTGCTGTTCCTGCTGGCCTCCGGCGCTCTGTCGGCGGGGCTCGAGCAGGCGGCCGCGCCGGTGTCGCTGCAGCTGCTCAACGTCTCGTCGGTGTCTCTCGACCTGACGCAGCGGATCTACGCGTTGCCCGGCCAGTTCCCGAACCTGCCCACCTGGCAGCTGGTGCTCGGCGCCATCGCCTGGACGGTCGGACCGCTGGCCCTGCTCTGGACCCGTTACTCCCGGGTGGAGGTGACCCGGTGAGCGAGCCGGTGCTGGTGATGGACGCGGTGACGAAGTGGTTCGGCGACGTGGTCGCGGTCAGCGACGTCACGACATCGCTGCACCCCGGCGTCACCGGGCTGCTCGGGCCGAACGGCGCCGGCAAGTCGTCGTTGATGCGGATGGCCTGCGGGCTCGCCGCCCCCTCGACCGGAACGGTCCGACTGTTCGGCGTCGACCCGCGCGCCGACCCGCAGGTGTTTCGGCGGGTCGGTCTGGTGCCCCAGTCCGAGGCGTTGCCCGGCGGGACCCCGACCGAGCTGGTCCGGACCGCAGCCCTGCTGCACGGGGTGGCCGACCCCGGCACAGCGACCGAGCAGGCCCTGGGCCGGGTCGGGCTGCACGAGCAGAAGGACCGCCCGCTGCGGCAGATGTCCGGCGGGGAGCGCCAGCGGGCCAAGATCGCGCAGGCGCTGGTGCACGACCCCGAGCTGCTGGTGATGGACGAGCCGCTCGAGGGCCTGGACCCGCGGCAGCGCAACGCGGTCATCGACCTGATCACCCGGCTCGGTGCCGAGGGTCGTTCGGTGCTGGTCAGCAGCCACGTGCTCGACGAGGTCGAGCGGATGCTCGCCGAGACCGACGAGGTGATCGTCGTCGCGCGCGGCCGGCTGGTCGCCCAGGGTGATGTCCGCGGGGTGCGCGAGCTGATGGACGACCGCCCGCACCGGGTCCGGCTGACCGTCGACGACCCCCGCGCCCTCGCCGCCGTCCTCGCTCAGGTGTTCCACGTGAAACGGCTCGAGCTCGACGAGGACAGCCTTACCCTGGAGACCACCGACCTGCGTGCGCTGAGCCGCGACCTGCTCCCGGCCGTCCGGGAAGCCGGCTGTCGGCTCACCGAGATGGTCCCCCTGGACGACGACCTCGACAGCGTCTTCCGCTACCTGGTGGCCACCCCATGAATGCGGCCGTCTTTCGCATGGTGCGGCGCGAGACCGGCGGCCGTGGGCGTACGGCCGTGATGCTTGCGCTCGGGCTGCTGGTGGTCGTGCTCGCCGGCCTTGCGACCCTGGCGAGCAGCCTGTCGGCCCGCGGCGAGCTGGGGGTGATCAACGCCAGCGGTCTGACCCTGCTGGTCCCGGTCGGGAGCCTGCTCGTCGCGACCGGTGCGCTCGGCGAGATGCGGGACTCCGGGACGCTGTCCTACCTGTGGCTGCGGCCGGTCGCCCGGTGGCGGATCGCGATCCTGGCGTACGCCGCCGTGCTCGTCCGGGCCCTGCCGCTCACCGCCCTGCCGGTCGCCCTGGCGGGGCTGATCGTGGGTGGGGTGCAGGGGGCCTTCGCAGGCCTGCTGTCGGCGGCGTTCGCAACCGTGGCCTATACCGCGGTGTTCCTGCTGCTCGGCCTGCTGTCCCGGCGCGCGGTGCTGATCGGGCTGGTCTACGTCGCGCTGTGGGAGGGCGTGGTGGCCGGCCTGGGGACCGGGCCGGCACGGGTCGCGATCCGGACGTATGCCCGCTCGGTGCTCGACGGGGTCGGCGGTGTCCAGGCCCGGGACGCCGAGGTGTCCACCCTGACCGCGGTCGTGGTGCTGGTCGCCGTCACGGTGGTCGCGGTGGGGCTGATCGCTCAGCGGCTGCAGCGCCTCGACGTCCCCTGACCGGCCCCCCGGGGCTTTCCGGTGATCATGGCCATCTGGCCCCTCCGTGCCCGTTTTGGGGGTGCAGACGGTCATGATCACGCAAGGAACGGAGCAGCGTCGCCACGGCGGCGCTCAGGTCAGGCCGAGCACCGACTGCACCCCGGTGTAGAGGGCGACCACGACCAGCAGCCCCGCGAAGGCGGCGCTGAGCCGGTCGGTCGAGACCCGGCCCGCCACGCGTCCCCCGACCAGTGAGCCGAGGATCGCGGCCAGCGTGAACGGCACGATGACGCCGGTGTCCAGGTCCCCGAGCGAGCCGGCCCGGGCCGCCAGCGACACCCCGGCGTTCAGCGCGATCACCACGAGCGACGTGCCGGCGGCGACCGGCATCGGGAAGCCCAGCAGGGCGACGAGCACCGGGACGATCACGAAGCCGCCGCCGACCCCGAGGAACCCGGTGATCAGCCCGACCGCGAGGCCGGTGACGACCAGCGGTCCGGGACGCACCCGCAGGACGCCCGCCTGGCCGGGGGCGCTCGCCCTGTCGTCGCCCGTGCGCAGGAGCATCCCGCCTGCGGCGACCAGCAGCAGCACGGCGAACAGCAGCAGCAGCACGTCCCCGTCCACCCGCCCGTTCAGGTGGCTGCCCAGGATCGAGGTCGGCACCCCGGACAGGATCAGGACGGCGCCGACCCGCCAGCGCACCCGGCCCGCCCGGGCATGTCCGAGGGCGGCGAACACGGCGGTCACGCCGACGATGATCAGGCTGCTGCTGGTGGCCTCGCTCGCCGCCAGCCCCAGGACGAACACCAGCACCGGCACGGTCAGCACCGAGCCGCCGCCACCGAGCGCGCCCATCACCAGCCCGATGAACGCTCCCAGCGCGAGCGCCGCGAAGATCACCCGCGGAGCCCGAGGCCGAACGTGCTGGTCAGGGCGTAGCGGTCGCCCCGCACCAGGGTGCGTCGGTGCTCGATCGCTCGCCCCCCGGAGCTGCCGGTGCGTTCGATCGACAGCAGCGCCTGGTCGTCCGGCAGCTCCAGCAGCCGTCGCTCAGCCGCCGACCCGGTCACCGCCCGCACCTGCTCCTCCCCGCCGGTCACCCGCACGCCGCAGCGCGCAAACAGCTCGTCGTAGAGGGCCGTACGGGAGAAGTCCACCTCGAGCAGCGGTCGTGCCAGGTCGGCCGGCAGCCAGACCCGGTCGACCGCGAGCGGCTCCTCCCCCGCCAGCCGCAGCCGCTCCAGGTGCACCAGCGGGGTCGACTCCTCGAGCCCGAGCTGCGCCGCGACGGTGCCGTCGGCGAGGACGGCCAACCGTCGCACGACGGCGCGGTGCGTGAGCCCGCTGGCCTCGATCGCCGTGAACAGCCCGGTCAGCGCGCCGATCTGCTGCTCGACCTCCGGCTCGCGGACCTGCGGCTTGCGGCCGCGGGAGGCGGTCACCAGCCCCTCGGCCCGCAGGTGCCGCAGCGCCTCGCGGACGGTGTGGCGGCTGACCCGGTAGGCCTCGACCAGGGCTAGCTCGCCGGGGAAGGCCTCGGCGAACTCGCCGGCGGCCAGCCTCGTCCGCAGGTCGGCAAGCAGCTGCGTCCATAGCGGGGGACCGTCCCGGTCCAGGGTCTGCTCGGGCACCCCGTGAATGTACGGACAATGGCGCCTGCCGACAAGTGCGGCCCGTGACCGGCTCACCGGGCCGGCACGCGTTCCTGTCGCGTGACTCGACGCAGCCTCGTCCTGCCCGGACGAGACCGTGGTTGCGACGGTGTGTGAAGTGGTCAGGGGCGGGCTCGAACCGCCGACCCCACGCTTTTCAGGCGTGTGCTCTACCAGCTGAGCTACCTGACCAAGGTAGGTGCTGCGACCCCGACGGGACTCGAACCCGCGACCTCCGCCGTGACAGGGCGGCGCGCTAACCAACTGCGCTACGGGGCCTGGTGTGGGACCAGACCGTGGTGCTGTGCCCCCAACGGGATTCGAACCCGCGTAGCCACCTTGAAAGGGTGGAGTCCTGGGCCGCTGGACGATGGGGACG
>JBBSTI010000035.1:0-25493 GCA_038236005.1 Mycobacteriales bacterium
GTGTACAACCACTACAAGCGCGTCCAGATGGCGCAGGCCGAGGGCGACGTCGAGCTGCAGAAGTCGAACATCCTGCTGCTCGGTCCGACCGGCTGCGGCAAGACGCTGCTCGCCCAGACGATGGCTCGGATCCTGAACGTCCCGTTCGCGATCGCCGACGCGACCGCCCTCACCGAGGCCGGCTACGTGGGCGAGGACGTCGAGAACATCCTCCTCAAGCTCATCCAGGCCGCTGACTACGACGTCAAGAAGGCCGAGACGGGGATCATCTACATCGACGAGGTCGACAAGATCGCCCGCAAGAGCGAGAACCCGTCGATCACGCGTGACGTCTCCGGCGAGGGTGTCCAGCAGGCCTTGTTGAAGATCCTGGAGGGCACCACCGCCTCGGTGCCGCCGCAGGGCGGTCGCAAGCACCCGCACCAGGAGTTCATCCAGATCGACACGACCAACGTGCTGTTCATCGTCGGCGGAGCCTTCGCCGGGCTGGACAAGGTCATCGAGCAGCGGATCGGCAAGAAGGCGGTCGGTTTCGGAGCGGTCCTGCACTCCAAGCACGAGATCGACGCGGGGAACGTCTTCGGCCAGGTCATGCCGGAGGACCTGCTCAAGTACGGCATGATCCCGGAGTTCATCGGTCGTCTGCCGGTGCTGACCAGCGTGCACAACCTGGACCGGGCGGCCCTGATCGCGATCCTGTCGGAGCCCAAGAACGCTCTCGTGCGTCAGTACCACCGGCTGTTCGAGCTCGACGGGGTGGAGCTGGAGTTCACCGACGAGGCCCTGGAGTCGATCGCCGACCAGGCGATCCTGCGGGGGACCGGTGCCCGCGGGCTGCGGGCCATCCTCGAGGAGGTGCTGCAGTCGGTGATGTATGACCTGCCGAGCCGCGGCGACGTCGCGACCTGCGTGGTCACGCGGGAGGTCGTGCTCTCCCGCGTGAACCCGACGCTCGTCCCGCGGGACGCGCTCAAGAAGGACGATCGGGAGCGGCGCGACAAGTCCGCCTGACCTGACCTCGCGCACAGCCCCTCGTGGCGACGGCGCGTCGTCGGGCGCTGGCGCCGGCCGCTATCGCTGGCGCCGGCCGAGCTGTGCACCTGTGCGGCCCGGCTCCGGCTTGACGGGCGCACAGATCGGCCGGGTAGGAGCCGTCAGAACTCTCTGGCGGGCCGGAGCCAAAGGCCGGTCAGGGAACGACGACGACCTTGCCGGGCGGGCTGCCCTGCTCCACGGCCGCGATCGCCCGGTGGGCGTCGTCCAGGGTGATCGTCTCCACCACGTGCGGGTCGAGCGAACCGCCGACGACGAGGTCGGCGAGGGCGTTCAGCACGGCGGCAGAGTTCGTACGCGTGACGTAGGAACCCCCCAGTCCCTGAACGCCATCGACGTCGATGGTGCTGACGACCGATGCGGGAGAAGCCAGCTGAGCGGCGTCCGTCAGGGCCGTCCCGCCGACCAGGTCGAGCACCGCGTGCACACCGTCCGGCAGCGAGGCACGCACCGCATCCACGACCCCATCCCCCTTCGGCACGAACACGGCGCCGAAGGACTCGACCACGGCGCGCTTGCTCTCGCCAGCCACCCCGATCACGGTGATCCCGCGGTCGCGAGCCAGCTGCAGCACGACCACTCCGACCCCGCCGCCCGCGCCGATCACCAGGAGCGTCTGACCGGTTCGCAGGTCCAGCTGCGCGAGGGCGTCGTACGCGGTCGCCGCGGCCACCGGGAGGACCGCGGCGTGCTCCCAGGACAGGTTGCCCGGCTTCTTGGCGGTCTCCGAGGCTGTCAGGACAGCCTGCTCGGACAGTCCGCCACCGCCGGGCGCCGACGCGCCGAACACCTCGTCGCCGACCGTGAACCCCTCGACGTCGGTGCCCACCTCCAGCACGGTGCCGCTGACCTCGCTGCCGAACGCGACGGGAGGCTCGAGGGTCATCTGGTCCTGCATCGCGCCGGACCGGACCGCGACATCGACCGGGTTGACCCCGGCTGCCCGCACCTGGACGACCAGCTCGTGGCCCATCGGGCTCGGTGCCGGCAGGTCCAGCATCTGCTGGGTGTCGGCATCGCCGTACCGGACAAAGCCATAGGCCTTCATGCGTTCTCCTTGCGCTCGGGGACGTGTCCTCGCGCTACCCGACGGCGGCCGGGTGAAGCTCGACCACCTCGAGCTCACCGTCGGCGTACTGCCGTCGCAGCACCTTCTTGTCGAACTTGCCGACGCTGGTCTTGGGAACCTCGGTGATGAAGGCCCACCGCTCGGGCAGCTGCCATTTGGCGATCTTGCCGGCGAGGTGGTCCTGCAGCTGCTGCGCGGTGGCGTCCCCGCTCAGCACGACGCACGCCATCGGGCGCTCGTCCCACCGCTCGTCCGGCACCGCGACCACGGCGGCCTCCTTGACGGCGGGATGTCCCATCAGGTGGTTCTCCAGGTCCACCGAGCTGATCCACTCACCGCCGGACTTGATGACGTCCTTGCTGCGGTCGGTGATCTGCACGGTGCCGTTGGGGTGGATGCACGCGACGTCACCGGTGCGGAGCCAGCCGTCCCGGAACTTCTCCGGGTCGGGGTCCAGGTGGTAGGAGCCGGTGATCCACGGGCCGCGGCACTCGATCTCGCCGACGCTCGTCCCGTCCCACGGCTGCTCGGTGCCGTCCTCGCCGACGATCCGGAGCTGGACGCCGAACACGATGCGGCCCTGGCTCGCCCGCCAGTCCCACTTCTCGCTCTCCGGGCTGCCGGCCGGCACCCGACCGCTGGACGCGATCGGCGAGGTCTCGGTCATGCCCCAGGCCTGCTGGATGTAGACGCCGTGGTCGTCCTCGAAACGCTGCATGAGCGAGGCCGGCACGGCCGAGCCGCCGCACGCGACGATGCGCAGCGAGGACAGGTCCGGTCGGTGGGCGTCCGCGTAGGTGAGCAGGTCGTTCCAGATCGTCGGCACGGCGCCGGCCACGGTGGGCCGAAGCGTCGAGATCATCTGCGCGAGCGGCTCGGCCTGCAGGAAGCGACCGGGCATGACGAACCCGCAGCCGGCCAGCCAGCCTGCGTAGGGAAGACCCCAGGCGTTCGCGTGGAACATCGGCACGACCGGAAGGATCACGTCCTCCTCGACCAGGCCGAGCGAGTTGCCGGTGCCCGCCGCCAGCGAGTGCAACCAGCTGGAGCGGTGGCTGTAGACCACACCCTTCGGGTTGCCGGTGGTCCCGCTCGTATAGCACATCGCGGCGGGCGCGTGCTCGTCCAGCTCGGGCCAGTCGAAGCGCTCGGGGGCGGCCGCCAGCAGGTCCTCGTACGCCAGGATCGGCTTGTCGCCGAGCCCGCTGGTGTCGGCCGTGCCTGCCGGATCGATCAGGATGTAGGCCTCGACGGTGGTCAGCTCGGCGGCCACCTGGGCGAGCAGCGGGACGACCGACGCCTCGACGATGATCACCCGGTCCTCCGCGTGGTTGATCACGTACGCCAGCTGCTCCGGGAACAGCCGGAGGTTCAGGGTGTGGAGCACCGCGCCCATGGACGGCACGCCGAGGTAGGCCTCCAGGTGCTCCTGGTTGTTCCAGAGGAACGTCCCGACCCGGTCGCCCTCACTGATCCCGAGCGCGGCGAGCGCACCGGCGAGACGGTGGGCCCGACCGGCGACCTCGCGGTAGGTGGCGGACCGGGAGCTGTCCCCCTCCCAGGTCGTCACGGTGCTCTCGGCATACACGGTCTCTCCGTGCGTGAGCAGGCCGGACAGCAGCATCGGACCGTCTTGCATCGTGCTCTTCATCGGACCTCCGGGAGACGTGGGTCACGACAGTGTGCACCGACGGCGGTCAGGCGGGGCGCTCAGGCGTGGCGGTAGGCCGCCAGCTGGGTCGCCTGCACCACCAGAGCACCGGTGGAGTCCCACAGCTGGCACTCCTCGTCGAACCAGCCGCCCGAGACCAGGTGCGCCCGCTGCACGCCGCGGACCCACCCGGGCGCCGGCAGCGCTCGCACGTTCACGGTCAGCTGCACGGTCGGCGCCCACCCCTTGATGCCCAGCGGGAAGGTCACCGGCGGGAACCCGTCGGCCAGGGTCAGCAGGAACAGCGCGTCGTTCTCCCGGCCGGTGGCCGAGCGCAGCCAGCCACGGACCTCGGCCGCGTCCTGCACCTCGGACGTTCCCTGGACCGGGCGCTTTCCCGGCACCGCACCCGGGGACCAGCCGGCGGTCTCGGGGTCCAGCCGGATGTCGAGGTTCACGGCGATGCCGTTGTGCTGCCCGTCCTCCCACTCGACCTCGGTGGCGACGCACTGCTCCGGCTCCGGCAGGCTCGGCACGGCGAGGTCGGCGTAGACCGGGGACGAGGTCGCGGGGAGCCGGCCCGCGGTGACGACGACGTCCAAGCAGACCTTCTCCTGGACCAGAGCGACCCGGGTCACCGTCGTCGAACGGCCCTCGCGCAGCCGGGTCACGTGCAGCTCCGCCGGGCCGATCTTCGGCGAGGACAAGAAGTGGGCGGTGGTGGACAGCGGGTGCGGGTGCGTGTCGGTCACGGCGTGCCCGGCCAGCAGCTCCAGCAGGAAACCGCCGTGCAGGATCCCCGGCCCGTACGCCCAGGTGCCGTCCAGCTCGATCTCGTGCCGGCTCTCGTGTGTAGTCACGGGCGGCGATCCTAGACTCGAGCCGCATGAGCACCGTGCCGGACAAGCCGACCCTCGACGGCCTCGAGGAGCGCTGGAACCAGGTCTGGCAGGACGACGGCGTCTACCGCTTCGACCGCACCGCCGAGCGGCCCGAGGTCTACAGCATCGACACGCCGCCGCCGACCGCCAGCGGGTCGCTGCACGTCGGGCACGTCTTCAGCTACACCCACACCGACCTGATCGCCCGGTTCCAGCGGATGCGCGGGAAGACGGTCTTCTACCCGCTCGGGTGGGACGACAACGGGCTGCCGACCGAGCGGCGCGTGCAGAACTACTACGGCGTGCGGTGCGACCCCTCGGTCGCCTACGACGCCTCCTGGCAGCCGCCGGCCGAGTCGGGGTCGCTCAAGTCCGGCCACCGACAGGTCCCGATCAGTCGCCGCCGGTTCGTCGAGCTGTGCCACGACCTGACCGCGCAGGACGAGGTCGCCTTCGAGGCGCTGTTCCTGCGGCTCGGGCTCTCGGTCGACCTGACCCAGTCCTACGAGACGATCGGGGACAAGGCCCGTCGTACGGCCCAGCGAGCCTTCTTGCGCAGTCTTGCCAGGGACGAGGCCTACGCGGTCGAGGCGCCGACGCTCTGGGACGTCGACTTCCAGACTGCGGTGGCCCAGGCCGAGCTGGAGGACCGGGACATGCCGGGCGCCTACCACCGGCTGACGTTCCACGGTGACCCTTCCGGGGGGCAGGCCGACGTCCAGATCGAGACGACCCGTCCTGAGCTGTTGCCCGCCTGCGTCGCGCTGGTCGCGCACCCCGACGACGAGCGCTACCAGCCGTTGTTCGGCACCACCGTGACGACGCCGCTGTTCGGCGTCCGCGTCCCGGTGCTCGCGCACCGGCTCGCCCAGCCCGACAAGGGCTCGGGCATCGCGATGATCTGCACCTTCGGCGACACCACGGACGTGACCTGGTGGCGCGAGCTCGACCTGCCGGTGCGCACCGTGGTGGGCCGTGACGGTCGGTTCCTGGCCGACCCGCCCGAGGGCGTCGGGGCGCCGTACGAGGAGCTGGCCGGCAAGAACGTCAAGCAGGCGCAGAAGCGCGTCGTCGAGCTGTTGACCGAGAGCGGCGAGCTGGTCGGGGAGCCGCGCCCGATCCAGCACCCGGTCAAGTTCTACGAGAAGGGCGACCGGCCGCTGGAGATCGTCGCGAGCCGCCAGTGGTATCTGCGCAACGGCGGGCGCGACAAGGCTCTGCGCGACGCGCTGGTGGCTCGCGGGGGCGAGCTGACCTGGCACCCGGCGTTCATGCGGTCGCGCTACGAGAACTGGGTCGAGGGGCTCAACGGTGACTGGCTGATCAGCCGTCAGCGCTACTTCGGGGTGGCGTTCCCGCTCTGGTACCGGCTGGACACCGCGGGCGAGATCGTGTTCGACGACCCGCTCATCCCGCGCGAGGACGAGCTGCCGATCGACCCGACCAGCCAGCCGCCTTCAGGGTTCACCGAGGACCAGCGCGGCGTCGCCGGTGGTTTCGTCGCGGACCCGGACGTGCTCGACACCTGGGCGACCAGCTCGCTGACCCCACAGCTGGCCGGCGGGTGGGAGGACGACCCGGACCTGTTCGCGCGGGTCTTCCCGTACGACCTGCGCCCGCAGGGACACGACATCATCCGCACCTGGCTGTTCTCGACCGTGGTGCGGAGCCATCTCGAGCACGACAGCGTGCCGTGGACCAACGCGGCGCTGTCGGGCTGGATCCTGGACCCGGACCGCAAGAAGATGAGCAAGAGCAAGGGCAACGTCGTCACCCCGATGGGGATGCTCGAGCAGCACGGCAGCGACGCGGTCCGCTACTGGGCGGCCGGCGGGCGCCTCGGGGTGGACACCGCGTTCGACGAGGGTCAGATGAAGGTGGGCCGACGCCTCGCGGTCAAGCTGCTCAACGCCTCGAAGTTCGCGCTCGGGTTCCCTGAAGCACCGCCGGGGCCGGTCACCGAGGCGGTCGACCGTGCGCTGCTGGCGGGGCTCGCGTCCGTCGTCGAGCAGGCGACCGTCGCCTTCGACCGCTACGACTACGCGCGGGCGCTCGAGGTCACCGAGGTCTTCTTCTGGTCGTTCTGCGACGACTACATCGAGCTGGTCAAGGGCCGCGCCTACAGCCAGGGTCCGGCGGCCGACTCGGCGAACCGAGCCCTGCGCACGACGTTGGACGTGCTGCTGAGGCTGTTCGCCCCGGTGCTCCCGTTCGCGACCGAGGAGGTGTGGTCGTGGTGGCGGGAGGGCTCGGTGCACGCGCAGCCGTGGCCGACCGCTGAGCCGGTCGACGGTGACCCGGACGTTTTAAGAGCCACGGCTCGGGTTCTCGGAGAGGTGCGCAAAGCCAAGAGTGCGGCCAAGACGACGCAGCGCACCCCGGTGCTGCGCCTCGCCGTCCACGGGCCCAAGGCCCTGCTGGCGCAAGCCGAGGCCGACCTGCGGAACGCCGGCGTCGTCATCGGTGAGCTCACGCTGACCGACGGTGAGCACGCGGTCGCCCTGGAGCTGGGCGAGGCTCCGCCCAAGCCGTCATGACCCCGCTCCAGACCGTCACCCAGGCGCTCGCGGGTCGGTTCCCCAGCGAGCAGCACATGGTCCCCGACCTCGATCGGATCCGACTGCTCACCGACCTGATGGGCGATCCGCAGCGGGCGTACGCCTCGGTGCACCTGACCGGTACGAACGGCAAGACCACCGTCGCGCGGATGATCGATGCGCTGCTGAGCGCGTTCGGGCTGCGGACCGGTCGCTACACCAGCCCGCACCTGACGAGCCCGACCGAACGGATCTGCCTGGACGGCACACCTCTGAGCGACGAGCGGTTCGCCGAGGTCTATGCCGAGGTGGCGCCGCTGGTCGACCTGGTCGACAGCAGGTTCCGTGACATCCAGGGGGGGCAACCTGTCACCTTCTTCGAGGTGCTGACCGCGATGGCGTTCGCCGCGTTCGCCGACGCCCCGGTCGACGTGGCGGTGCTCGAGGTCGGGCTCGGCGGGCGCTGGGACGCGACGAACGTCGTGGACGCGCAGACGTGCGTGGTGCTCGGGGTCGGCCTGGACCACGTCCCGCTGCTCGGGACCACGGTCGCCGAGATCGCCGAGGAGAAGGCCGGGATCATCACGGCTGGGGCGACCGTCGTCATGGCCGCGCAGGAGGTCGAGGCCGCGAAGGTGCTGCTGGCCCGGTGCGCCGAGGTCGGGGCGACCGTCGCGCGCGAGGGCCTGGAGTGGGGCGTGCTGGAACGACGCACCGCGGTCGGCGGGCAGCTGCTCACCCTGCAGGGCCTGGCCGGCGTCTACGACGAGCTGTTCCTGCCGCTGCACGGTGCCCATCAGGCGAGCAACGCGGCGGCCGCGCTCGCCGCGGTCGAGGCCTTCCTGGGCGGCGGCACGCAAGGACGGATCGACATCGACGCCGTACGGGAGGGGTTCGCGGCCGTCACCAGCCCTGGCCGCCTGGAGGTGCTGCGCTCCGGCCCGACGGTGCTGGTCGACGCCGCTCACAACCCGCCGGGCATGGCAGCCTCGATCGATGGCCTGACCGACGCGTTCGCCTTCACCTCCCTGGTCGTCGTGCTGGCCTGCCTGGGCGACAAGGACGTGCGCGGGATGCTCGAGGTCCTCGAGCCAGCGGTCTCGGCCGTCGTCGTGACCACGGTGTCCTCGCCGCGCGCCATGTCGGTCGACGACCTGGCTGCGCTCGCGACCGAGGTGCTGGGGGAGGAGCGGGTCCACGTGGAGGACCGGCTCGACGACGCGATCGACACCGCTGTGCGCCTGGCTGAGGACGACCGTGGCTACGGCTCGGGCGGGGTGCTCGTCACGGGGTCGGTCGTAACCGCCGGAGAGGCCCGCAGGCTGCTGGTCCGGTGACAAGCCTTGGTGATCTTGAGGCCGGTTCCCGGCCTAAGATCACCAACGCTTGATACTCTTCCCCGTCCTGACCGCAAGCATCAAGGAGACCTACGCGTGGCCACCGAGCGCACCCTCGTCCTCGTCAAGCCCGACGGCGTCCGTCGCGGTCTCGCCGGCGAGGTGATCTCTCGGCTGGAGGCCAAGGGGCTGACCCTGCTGGCGCTCGAGCTGCGCACGCTGGACCGGAAGACCGCCGAGAACCACTACGGCGAGCACCGTGAGCGGCCGTTCTTCGGCGAGCTGGTCGACTTCATCACCGGCGGGCCGCTGGTCGCGCTCGTGGTCGAGGGCCCGAACGCGGTGGCCGGCACCCGTCGGATGATGGGCGTGACGAACCCGGTGGAAGCGACCCCGGGCTCGATCCGCGGCGACTACGCCCTGGAGATCGGCGAGAACCTCGTCCACGGCTCGGACTCCACGGACTCCTCGGCGCGCGAGATCGGCCTGTTCTTCCCGTCGCTCTGAGACCTGGCTGTCACCCGTACGAGTGCACAGCGGCCGTAGGCTGGAATCTTCTCAGACCTGCTCCCAGCGCCACCGGAAAGGCTCCACCGATGGCTGGCTCGCTCTTCGTCCTCGGCCGCGACATGGCGGTCGACCTCGGCACCGCTAACACCCTGGTGTATGTCCGCGGTCGAGGGGTGGTGCTCAACGAGCCGTCCGTCGTGGCGATCCGCAGCGACACCCGGGCGATCGTCGCGGTCGGCGCCGAGGCCAAGCGCATGATCGGGCGCACGCCCGGCAACATCGTCGTCATCCGCCCGCTCAGGGACGGTGTGATCGCCGACTTCGACACCACCGAGCGCATGCTGCGCTACTTCATGCAGAAGGTCTTGAAGACGCGCCGGTTCTCGGGTCCGCGCCTGGTGATCTGCGTGCCCAGCGGCATCACCGGGGTCGAGCAGCGGGCGGTCAAGGACGCCGGCTATCAGGCCGGGGCACGCAAGGTGTTCATCATCGAGGAGCCGATGGCGGCGGCCATCGGGGCCGGGATGCCGGTCGACGAGCCCACCGGCAACATGGTTGTCGACATCGGCGGCGGCACCACCGAGGTGGCGGTGATCTCCCTCGGCGGCATCGTGACCAAGATGAGCGTCCGGACCGGTGGGGACGAGCTGGACACCTCGATCATCGCGTACGTCAAGAAGGAATACTCGTTCGCGCTCGGGGAGCGCACCGCCGAGAGCATCAAGATGGCGATCGGGTCGGCGTTCCCGACGCCGGACGAGCAGACCGCCGAGATTCGCGGGCGTGACCTCGTCAGCGGGCTCCCGAAGACGATCCTGGTCAGCGCCGCGGAGATCCGCAAGGCGATCGAGGAGCCGGTCAACGCGATCGTGGACGCGGTGAAGGCCACCCTGGACGTCTGCCCGCCGGAGCTGTCCGGCGACATCTTGGACCGGGGGATCGTCCTGACCGGGGGCGGGGCGATGCTCAAGGGGCTCGACGAGCGCATCAAGCACGAGACCGGCATGCCGGTCCAGATCGCCGACAACCCGCTGCACAGCGTCGCGATCGGCTCGGGGAAGGTCGTCGAGGAGTTCGACGCCCTGCAGCAGCTGCTGGTCCCCGAACCTCGCCGCTAGCGCCACCCGTGCCACGATCCCGCACCCTGCTGGTCCTGCTCGTGCTGCTGGCGCTGACCCTCACGCTGCTGGACACCCGTGGGCCCGAGACGGGACCGCTCTCGGCCCTGCGTCGAGGAGCCGACACGGTGCTCGGCCCTCCTCAGCGGCTCGTGTCCACCGCGGTCCGCGGGGCCGGCGACGGGCTGGCGCGGCTCGGGGGCGAGCCGGCGCAGACCGCCGCCCGACGCGACGAGCTGGAGCGGCTGCGCGCCGAGGTGGTCGAGCTGCGATCCGGTACGGCGCTGGGTGAGCAGCTGCGCAGCCTGCTGGGGCTGCGAGACAGCTCCGCTCTCACGCTGGTCACCGCCCGGGTGATCGGCCGTGCGGCCTTCCAGCCCTTCGCGTCCACGATCGTCCTGGACGCAGGCGAGCGGGACGGGGTCGCCGTAGGGATGGCCATGGTGACCGGCGCCGGTCTCGCCGGCAAGGTGGTCCGGGTGTCCCGGACCACGGCGACGGTGGTCGTGCTGGACGATCCCGGTTTCAGCGTCGGCGTCCAGCTCAGCGGAGAGGACGACGGTGGGGTCGGCTTCGCGACCGGGGGCGGGGACACGCTCTCGGTGCGCATGCTCTACGGCACCCCGGCCGACGGCGCCGCGGCGGTCACCGTCGGCTCGGACACCTTCGCCGCGGGGATCCCGGTCGGTCGGGTGACCAGCGTCGTCCAGGCCGGCGCCGGACAGCCGGGGACGGCCACGCTGTCCCCGTTCGTCGACCTCGGGCGGCTCGACCTGGTCGGGGTGGTGCTCGACGGTCCGCGGACGTCGCCGCGACCGGCCACCACTCCCGCGCCGGTCGCGCCTGGCGCGCCCTTGCCTGTCGGGCAGCCGCCGTCATGACCCGGGTGACACCGGCCCGCGTCGGCCTGCTCGCGGTGCTGGTCGTGCTGGCCGTCCTGGCGCAGACCACCCTCGTCGCCCGGCTGCCGCTGCCCGGAGCGCCGCCAGACCTCGTGCTCGTGCTCGCGATCGCGGTCGGACTCACGGCGGGGAGGTCGGCCGGGACCGTGGTCGGCTTCGGTGCGGGCCTGCTGGCAGACAGCCAGACCGACCACCAGCTGGGACGGCTCGCCCTGGCCTACCTCGTCGCTGGGCATCTCGCGGGCCGGCTCGGGGAGCGTTCCACCGGAGGTCGCGCCCGCACGCTCGCTGTGGCGCTCCTCGGGTCCGCGACGGCCCTGGCGGTCTATCTGGCGGAGGGCCTGGCCCTGACCGACCCGCGCACCGCCGGTCCCGCGCTGGGGCTCGGCCTGCTGGTCGCGGTCGCCTACGACGTGCTCCTCGCCCCGGTCGTGCTCCCGGCCGTGTCCGCGATCGTGCGCGGGTCGGGGTCGACGCGGTGACCGGCCCCGGGACACCGATCGCGGACCGGTCCGGCACCCGGTTGCTCGTGCTGCGTCTGCTGGTCGTCGCCGGCGTGCTGACCCTGATCGGCCGGCTCTGGTTCCTGCAGGTCGTGACGGGCGAGGACTATGTCCGAGCCGCCGAGGACAACCGCACCCGCACCGTGGTGACGGCCGCGCCCCGCGGTGAGGTGCTCGACGAGGCCGGCCGCCCGATGATCGCCAACCGTCAGGCGCTCGTGGTGTCGGTGAACCGCTCCCTGCTCCGGCTCGCTCCCGCGAAGGGGGACGACGTGCTGGACCGGCTCTCGCCGGTGGTGTCGCTCAGCCCCGCGCAGCTACGTGCACGGATCACGCCCTGCGGCGAGCGCTTGCGCGGCGGCGGCAGCGGCCGGGCGGCGGACGGGTGCTGGTCCGGGTCGCCCTACCAGAGCGTCCCGGTCGCCTCGTACGATCCCCACGACCGGGCGGCCCTGCGCCGGGTGCTGCTGGTGCAGGAGAACCCGGAGCGCTTTCCCGGCGTCGAGGCTCAGCTGCAGGCGGTCCGCGCCTACCCGCAGGGGACGTCGGCCGCGCACGTCCTGGGCTACCTGGGCCCGATCGCCGAGCCCGAGGTCGGCACCGCGGCGTACGCCGGCGTCGGGGAGAGAGCGCTGGTCGGCCGTTCTGGGGTGGAGCAGACCTACGAGCAGCAGCTGCGCGGCGTAGACGGCGGTCAGGAGCTGATCGTCGACAAGTCGGGCAACGTGACCGGGACCGCGGGCACCACTGCGCCGGTGCCCGGCAGCTCGCTGGTGCTGTCGATCGACGCGCAGGTGCAGGCGGTGGCGGAGCGGGCGCTCGAGCAAGCGATCAGCGGCGCACGGCAGCGCCCCTACTACCGGGGCGGCGGCCCGAACGTCGCCGACTCGGGGTCGGTCGTGGTCATGGAGGCCAGGACCGGGCGACTTCTCGCGATGGCGAGCTATCCCTCCTACGACCCGGCGGAGTTCACCGGTGGCATCTCGACGACCCGCTATCAGGAACTGCTGGACGCGGGCAACGGTCAGCCGCTGCTGTTCCGGGCCACGCAGGGTGCGTACGCCCCGGCGTCGACCTTCAAGGTGGTCTCGGCGTCGGCCGCCGTCATGGACGGACAGACCGGCTTCGACGACCGGATGGCCTGCCCCGGCGTGTTTCGCCCGACCGGCCAGCAGAACTTCGCAGGACAGGGTCTCGGCACGGTCAGCCTGCGTCAGGCGATCGTCCGGTCGTGCGACACGAACTTCTACCAGCTGGCCTACGACGCGTGGCTACGTGACGGCGGGTTGTCCCCGGTGCCGGACCCCAAGGACCCGACCATCGCCATGGCGCTCGCGTACGGCCTGGGCGCGCGGACCGGGGTCGACCTGCCCGCGGAGAGCCGCGGTCTCGTGCCGACCCGGGCATGGCGTGAAAGCTACTGGGAGAACGTCAAGGACGACTTCTGCCAGGGCGCCGAGAACCCTGCGTTCAGCGCTGAGCGTCGGGCGTACGACCGGGACGTCTGCCTGGACGGCAACCTGTTCCGGGCCGGGCAGGCGACGAACCTGGCGGTCGGTCAGGGCGAGATGCTCGTGACGCCGCTGCAGCTGGCGAGCGTCTACGCGAGCATCGCGAACGGGGGCACGATCCACCGTCCGCAGGTGGCCAAGGGCTTGGTCTCACCGGACGGACGCACGGTCACCGAGATCGCGCCGACCGTGAACGGGACCCTCCCGGTGGCGCCGGACGTCCTCGCCGCGCTGCGGGACGCCTTGCGCGGAGCCTCGTCCGAGCCAGGCGGTACGAGTTTCGGCACGTTTGCGGGAAGCGGTCTGAAGGTGGCCGGCAAGACCGGGACCGGCGAGGTCGCCGGCAAGCAGGACACCTCCTGGTACGCCTCCTTCGCGCCCTTCGACGACCCGGAGCTCGTCGTCGTCGGCCTGGTGAGCCAGGGCGGTACCGGCAGCGGGACCGCCGCGCCGATGGTCCGTGCGGTGTACGAGGGGATCTACGGGACGGCTGGCCGGCCGGCTGCTCTTCCCGGCGGACGGCCGCTCCCGCTGCCGTCCGCGCCGGTGCGAACCGTCGGTCCGTCGGGCGCCCCGTCATGAGCCAGATCGTCCTGCGGCCCGGCGACGCCTCGCTGCGCGAGCGGAGCCGAGGGCGCAGGGCGTCGTGGTCGGTCGATCCGGTGCTGCTGGGTGCGGTCGTCCTGCTCGTCGGTCTGGGCGCCCTGCTGGTCTGGTCCGCCACCCGCCCGAGGCTGACGAGCGCCGGGCTGGACCCGCAGGCGTTCTTGTTCAAGCACCTGGTCAACGCGGCGATCGGGGGCGGGTTCGCGGTGATCGCCTCGCTGTTCGACTACCGGGCGCTGCGGGCCTGGACCCCGGTGCTGTTCGGGCTGTCGTGCCTGGGCCTGGTCGCGGTGCTCTCCCCGCTCGGCTCGACCATCAACGGCGCGCACTCCTGGATCCTGCTGCCCGCCGGGTTCCAGGTGCAGCCGTCGGAGTTCGCCAAGGTCGCGCTGGTGGTGGGGATCGCGCTCATCCTCGCCGAGCGTGCCGACGGCCGGCGGGCACCCCGTCACCGCGACGTGCTGCTCGCCCTCGGGCTGGCGGCGCTGCCGATGGGTCTGGTGATGCTGCAGCCGGACCTCGGGACGACGTTGGTCCTCACCGTGATCGTGCTCGGTGCGCTGACCGTGTCGGCCGCGCCGGCGCGCTGGGTCCTCGGCCTGCTCCTCGCGGGCGCCGTGGTGAGCGTCGGGGCGGTGCAGCTGGGGGTGCTCGAGGACTACCAGCTCGACCGGTTCACCGCCTTCGCCGACCCGGACCACGACCTGCGCGGCGCCGGCTACAACACCAACCAGGCCCGGATCGCGATCGGCTCGGGCGGCCTCACCGGTAAGGGGCTGTTCCAGGGGACCCAGACCAACGGGGCGTTCATCCCGGAGCAGCAGACCGACTTCGTCTTCACCGTGGCCGGTGAGGAGCTCGGGCTGGTCGGAGCCACCGCCATCGTCGGTCTGCTCGGCGTGGTGCTCTGGCGCGGGCTCAGGATCGCCGCCCGGGCCAGCGACCTGTTCGGTCGCCTGGTCGCCAGCGGTGTCGTGTCGTGGTTCGCCTTCCAGTCCTTCGTGAACATCGGCATGACCCTGGGGATCATGCCGGTGACGGGTCTGCCGCTGCCCTTCGTCTCCTACGGGGGCAGCGCCATGTTCGCCAACCTGATCGCGGTCGGGCTGCTGCTCAACGTGCACCGGGGGTCGCTCGCGGCAGCCCGTCGCTAGGTCGGGTCGAGCCTTTCCCGTCCGAAGCAGCTGCCCAGGACGTCGGCGTCCGGCCACCGGGCGGCGCGTCCCAGGGCCCGGCTGGACCAGGCCAGTCCCGTATCTCCCAGCGTCAGCGCGCCCAGGTCCTGGTCGGTGAGCTGATGCACGACCCTGGCGATCGCGTCGGGCCTGAGGTCGACGTCCCGCACGAGCCGGACGACCACCCTGGCCCGAGCCAGCTGGTCCCGCGTCCAGGGTGGGTCTGCAGGCGTCCGCACGGACAGGTCGTCGTGGTCCTGGGCCCGCAGGGCGGCCTCAGCGCGCGGGCAGCCGGACGGCAGGTCCACCAGCACATCAGGCAGCGCGGGGTTGCGCAGGACGCCGCGGGTCGAGGGCTCGGGGATCAGCCGCGCCAGGCGGTCGGTCTCGAGCTGCTTGGCGGCGCGGTCGGCCGGTGTCCGCGGAGCCCAGGACGGCCCGTCGTGCCAGGCGACCGCGGAACGCTCGTGCACCAGCAGCGCCCCGGCGTTCCACGCCCGGTAGGCCAGGTCCCAGTCCTCGCCGCCGTAGCCGACGTAGCGCTCGTCGAAGCCGCCCACCTGGTCGAGCAGCTCGCGTCGGCAGGCCATCACCGCCGAGAGCACGAACCGAAAGCTGCGGCCGTCGGCGGCGAGCAGGTCGTCGGTCTGGGCATAGCCGTCTGACAGCCAGGTCGGCTCGGGCAGCTCTTCGCCCGTTCCCGACAGGTCGGCGTGACGCCGTCGGCCCACCGCCAGCACGTCGGGCGAGGCCGAGACCCGGGCGGTGAGGGCGGCGAGACAGCCGGGCTCCGGGGTGGTGTCGGCGTCCAGGAAGACGATCACCGGTGCGCTGGTGCCGCGTGCCCCGAGGTTGCGGGCGGCAGCAGCCCGGAAGCCACGGTCCGGCTGCGTCACGACGGACACCCCGTCCGGCACGACCGGCGGCGTCGGTGAGCCGTCGTCGGCGACCACCACCTCGACCGGCATCAGGGTCTGCCTCTGGAGCGCGGCCAGCGTCCGGGCGAGCTGCACCGGCTGGTCGTAGTGCGTGACCACGACCGCGACCGGCAGCGGGTCGACCGGGGTCAACAGGTCCCAGCGGTGGTGCGGCACGAGCCCCGGAGGGAGCCGGGTCATCGGTTCACCGCCGCGAACAGCTCGGCGTAGGCGCCACCGACGTCAGGCCGCGGCGGGGCACCGGTCAGCCAGGTGCGGCGGCCGTCGGCCAAGGCCCCACGCACAGCCGCCGAGGGGTCCAGGGTCGGGTGGACCGTCCCGGGCCAGCGGACCGCCAGCTCGTCGGCGTACGGGCTGGAGGTCGTCACCGGCCGCCGGCCGCAGGCGAGCCAGGTGTGCAGCGATGCGGAGGCGCCGCGGGTCGAGTAGGCCGCGAACGGGACGGTGACCGCCAGCGCTGCGGCGTGCAGGTCCGGCTCGCTGAGCGGACCGGTCACGACGAGCTCGACACCGAGGTGCCCGGCTCGTTCGCGCAAGGACGCGAGAAGGCTTCCGGGGCTCGCCGAGCCCAGCGCGACGACGGCTGCCTCGGTGCCGTGCGCGGCTTCCAGGGCCAGGTCGTGGCCCTTGCCGGGATAGACGAAGCCGAGCACGCCCAGCGTGCTCCGGTGCGCCCAGGCGGGAGCCGGACCGGGCGGGTCCAGCGGCTCGACCGGCAGCGGCACGACGGTCGCCGCTCGTCCGAGCGTCGCCCGCACCCGCACCTGCTCGTGCTCCGAACAGACCGCGACCGCGTCGGCGTGCTCCAGGACGCGGCGATACCCGGCCATCCGTCGTGCGTCCCTGGCCGGGTCCGGGTCGTTGCCGGGGACGTCGTGGAGCGTGACGACGAGCGGTCCGGCGACCTGCTCCGCCCAGTGCCCGAACACGTCGGCAGCCGAGGCGATGTCCGGTCCGAACAGCGCGTCGGTGAACGGGGCCCAGGTGAGCGGACCGTCGATCCGGAGCGAGCGGTCGAACGAGGCGTCGACCCCGTGGCGCCGCAGCAGCCCGACGACCTGCTCGGTGTGCCGCACGGCCCCGTGGTGCTCGGGGCCGGGAGCGACGGCCCGGACCTTCACGCCCCGACGCCGCCGGAGCCCGTCAGCTGCCACCGGCCCTCGGGCCCGCGGTGCGCCAGGCCCTGCTCCTGGTAGTCCTGCAGCCACCCGCTCATCGGCCACCAGCCCCACCGGTCGAAGAAGACGCCGGCGTTGCGCACGACATCGGCGACCGCGGCCCGGCCCGGTGCGTGGTGCTGGTGGAAGGCCCAGGCGCCGCCGACCCACCAGCTCGGGACCCCGGCCGCCTGCGCCCGCCGCCCGAAGTCGGTGTCCTCGCCGCCGTAGCCGACGTAGTCCTCGCAGAACCCGCCCACCTGTCCCCAGGCCGTCGGGGTGCAGGCGAACGACAGCGACCAGAACAGGTCCGGGTCCAGCGCCGGGAGCACCTCGGTCTCGGTCGGCACCGGCCGGGCGGGGTGCGGGCGACCGAGCGCTGACACGTCGTCGGGGTAGCCGCCGGCCGGCGGGGGCGGGAGGTAGGCGACCGGGCCGAGCAGCAGCCCCTCGTGCGAGCCGGCCGCTGCCGCATACCGGGCGAGGGTCCGGGGCGCCGGCAGGCAGTCGACGTCCAGCAGCACCAGCAGGTCGACGTCGCCGGCGGCGCGGACCCCGGCGTTGCGGGCGGCGGCCAGGGGAAGGTGGCCGTCCACCCGGTCCATCTCGACGACGTGCGCGTCCGGGACGAGCCCGTGCAGGTCCGGGTCGTCCATCGCCACGACGACGTGCACCGTCGGCTGCACGGTGCTCCGCGCGAGGGCGGCGCGCTGCCGCAGCAGGTGATCGTGTCGGCCGTGGGCGACCGTCACCACCGCGACCCGGGTCACCGGGTGGCCAGGCCGTCGAGCAGCGCCGCGGCACGGGGCGCGCCCTGACCGTCGGACCACCGGTCCCAGCGTCGCGGCAGGGCACAGGCCTGCTGCAGGAGCGCCGACCAGTCCTGCGGCGCGGGCCACCGGTCGACCACGACGGCGAGCCCGGCGCGAGCGACGGCCGCGGCGTTCGCCTGCTGCTCGCCGAAGGGCCGGTCCTGCGGCACGACGACGGCGGGCCGGCGAGCGGCCGCCACCTCGGCCCGCGCGTTCTGCCCGGCGTGCGTGACGACGACGTCCGCGTCCTGGAGCACCGGCCAGAGGTCGCCGGCGACCCCGCTGGCCCCGCTCAGGTCCCAGCTCCAGCCCGGGACGTCCGGCACGGTCGGCGGGCGACCCTCACCGCCCCAGAGAACAGCAGCCCGGCCGGTTCCGGGGGCGGACGTCCGAGCCCGCTCGTCGAAGCGGGACAGCGCGCCCACGTGCCAGGTCTTGTCCAGCCACCCGGTCGGCCACCAGGGCTCGGGCAGCGTCGCCGGCCAGGGGGCCAGCAGCGCGTCGGCAAGGTCGTACGCGGTGCGGTGCGCCCGGTCGTCGCGGCGACCGCGCATCGCGGCGACGACGACCGGCACCCCCATCGCGCGGACCAGGACCGCCACCTCGACCGACACGTCGACGACCATCAGCGACGGACGGGCCCGTTCCACCCAGGCGGCGATCGTGGCCATGCGGGCACGCAGGCCGGGGTGCTGCCGCGGCGCCCAGTGCAACGTGCTGCCCGCCGTCACGTCCAGGTCGCAGCCGGTCGGCAGATCGCCGGCGAGGGTGACCCACCGGTCCTCGCGCCCGGCCGGGGCGGCGAGCGAGGACAGGCCGACGACCTCGGTCTGCAGGTGCGGGGCGATCGAGGCCATCCGCTGCCGATGCCCGGACCCGGCGCTGTGCACGTACCAGCCGATCACGCTGCCCGCTGATCTTGCTGGGCTGCGTACAGGCTCTCGTAGCCGTCCACCATGGCCTCGACCGAGCAGGTCGAGACCGCGCGGCGTCGGGCCGCCTGCCGGTCCAGCGACACCGCGTCGACGAGCGCTTCGGCGAGGGCCCCGACGTCGTCCTGCGCCACCAGGCGTGCGCAGAACGGGTCCACCAGCTCGGGCAGCGCACCGCGCGCGAACCCGGCGACCGGGGTGCCGCAGGCGAGCGACTCGGCGACGACCAGCCCGTACGGCTCCTCCCAGCACGGGGTGACCAGGCTCGCGGCCGAGCTGCCGACCAGGGTGACCAGCTCGTCGGTGCGCAGGTGGCCGACGTACTCGACGTCACCGCCCAGCCAGGGTGCGACCTCGGCGTCGAACCAGGCCCGGTCCAGCAGCGGCCCGGCCAGGCGCAGCGCGACGCCCGCCTGCCGGGCGGCCCGCACGGCAAGGTGCGCGCCCTTCTCGGGGACGAGCCTGCCGGACCAGACCGCGGCGGTCCCACCGGGGCCGGGCACCCAGCGGGAGGTGTCGACGCCGTTGCGCACCACGTGCGCGTCCGGCACGACGTGACGCCACGCCTGCGCGGTGTGCTCGCTCACCGCCGCGAAGATCACCGGGCAGCGTCGGGGCGCCTGGATCGCCGACTCCAGCCAGGGCGTGGGCGGGGTGTGCAGCGTGGTCACGACCGGCACCCGGAGCGACGCGGCCATCGCGACCGGCAGGTAGTGCAGGGAGTTGTTGTGCACCAGGTCCAGACCGGTGTCGGCGAGGTCGAGCATGAGCGAGAGGTAGGCGTGGTGCTCCTGCAGCCACCGCTCCGGGCACATGCTCACGTCGGCGCGCGCCGACGCCGACACGACCGGGAACTGCACCGGCAGCTCGTGCACGCCGAGCGCCGGGTCCGAGCCGGGCGCGGCGAAGACCGTGACGTCGTGGCCGCGCGCCTTGAGCCCTTGCGCGAGCCCCCAGGTGTGCGCCTCCAGACCCCCGGCGAACGGCTCGCTCACCGGGAAGCGCACCGAGGCGATCAGGCCGATCCTCACGCGGCCACCTGCTCGTACAGCGCGGTGTGGGCCTCCGCGAGCGCGGTCCGCTGTCGCTCGCGCGCGGCGCGCGAGACCTGCCAGACCGGCCGTGTGTCGTGTGCCTGCCGGAGCGCGGCCGCCAGCGAGCCCGGGACGTCCCGCTGATAGCTCAGGTGCGGCTGCTGCTCGGCCAGGTAGCCGACCCGGGAGGCGACCACGGTGGTGCCGAGGTCGGCGCAGGCCTCCAGGAAGCCGGAGTGCGTGCCGTGGCGGTAGGGGAGCACCAGCACGTCGAGGCCCTCGATCCGGTCCCAGAGAGCGTCGTCGTCGAGCCTGGCGTCGGGCGTGGGGGAGAGCTGTCCGCCCAGCTCGGCCAGCGTGGCCGTCATCTCGGCGCGCGCCGAGGTCGGGTCGTTCCCGGCTCGCGGCTTGTCGTGCAGACCGACCACGAAGCTGTCGTCGGCCTTGCCTGCATCGTCCGCAGCTTGGGACGGTCGCCGGCGCGAGCGGCCCAGCGGGACAACGTGGGGGTGCGGCAGCACCACGGGCTCGCGACCCCACCGCCGGCCGATCTCGGCGGCGGCTCCGGGCGTGAGAGTGATCACTTCCGCCGCCTCGCCGACGAGGTGCTCGAGCGCGGCCAGGTGCGGGGTCTGGTCGGCCAGGTGCGGGTTCTCCAGGTCGTGGACGGTCAGCACCAGCGGGCACCGGATCGCCACGAGGCTCCGCGTGATCGCCGCCAGCTGTGCGAGGGACAGGTGCTCGAAGCCGAAGTGCACGTGCAGCACGTCCGGACGCTCCGCCCGCAGCCACCCGGGAGACAGCACGGGCGACGGCCACCACTGCCCGGCCGGGGCGCCCGGCACCGGTGGGTCGGGCAGACGCAGCACCGAACCGGGGCCGGCCAGCGGCTCCAGGTGGCTGACGTACGGATGGTCGCTCGGGACGGACGCGACATGCAGCGGGCGGGCGATCGGGGGCCTCCTCGGGCGTCGGGACTTGGCGGCTTTACCCGGCCCCCGGCCGCTGACCCCCCGGGGGGGGGGGGGGTCGGACACGCTCGGCGGGGGAGGGGGTCGGTGTGTCCCGACGGCAGCACTACCGCGACTTCTACGAGGGCCCGCCTTCGGACGGCCGTCCGCTGGCGATGGTCCACGGCAACTGCCAGGCCGAGGCCCTGCGGGTCCTGCTGGACGGGTCGCCGAGCTTCGGATGGCAGGTCGTCCGGGTGCCGCCGGTGCACGAGCTGGACGAGGACGACCTGCCGGCGCTCGGCGCGCTGCTGGCCCGCTGCTCGCTGCTGGTCGCCCAGCCGGTGCGGGACGGCTACCGCGGTCTGCCGCTCGGCACCCGGGAGATGGCCGAGCGGTCCCGGGCGGTGCTGGTCAGGATCCCGATCGTCCGCTACGTCGGGCTGCAGCCGTGGTCGGCGATCGTGCGGGTTCCCGACGGTGCGGAGCCACCGGTGGTGCCCTACCACGACCTCCGGACCCTGACCGGCCGTACGCCCGGCTCGGCTGACCTGATGGCCGTCGCGCAGGCGTCGGTCGACGAGCTGGCCCGACGGGAGCGACGCGACACCGACGTCGCGGTCTCCGACCTGATCCTGGGTCTCGGCGCGGACGCGGTGCACGTGCTGAACCACCCGGGCAACGCTCTGCTGATACTGCTCGCCCGCAGGGTGCAGCAGACGTTGGACCGGCCGGCCGATGCCGATGACCCTGGGCGCGTGCTGCTGGGGCGGATCCGGGCCCCGCTGGAGGCCGTCGTCGTCGACGCGCTCGGTCTGGCCGACCCGCCCCGTGAGCACTGGACGGTCGACGGTGAGCGGGTGACCGCCGAACAGGTGGTGACCGCGCACCAGGCTTTCTACGCGGCCCGTCCGGACGTGGTCGCCGCCGGTCTCGCCCGTCACGGGTCGAGGCTCGGCTCGCTCGGGCTCGCCTGACCGCCGTACGCTGGCCCCATGTCTGTGCCGAGCCTGTTCCCGCGTCTGGAGCCCTTGCTGGCCCAGGTGCAGAAGCCGATCCAGTACGTCGGGGGAGAGCTCAACAGCCAGGTGAAACCCTGGGAGGACTGTGACGTCCGCTGGGCGATCATGTATCCCGACGCCTACGAGGTCGGCCTGCCGAACCAGGGCGTCATGATCCTGTACGAGGTGCTCAACGAGCAGCCCGGCGTGCTTGCCGAGCGCACCTACAGCGTCTGGCCGGACCTGGCCGGCAAGATGCGGGCGGCGGGCATCCCGGCGTTCACCGTGGACGGCCACCGGCCGGTGCGGGCGTTCGACGTGCTCGGCGTGAGCTTCTCCACCGAGCTCGGCTACACCAACCTGCTCGAGCACCTCGACCTCGCCGGCATCCCGATGCATGCGGCCGACCGCACCGAGGCCGACCCGATCGTGCTCGCCGGCGGCCACGCGGCCTTCAACCCGGAGCCGATCGCTGACTTCGTCGATGCGGTGGTCCTCGGTGACGGGGAAGAGGCGGTCCTGGAGATCACCGCCACGCTTCGTCAGGCCAAGGCCGACGGTGCGTCCCGCGCCGAGACCCTGATGCGGCTCGCGCTCGGCGGCGGGGTCTACGTGCCGTCGCTGTACGACGTGACGTACGCAGACGATCACCGGATCGCGGCCGTCACCCCGCACGAGGGGGTTCCCGCACAGGTGAGCAAACGCACCACGATGGACCTGGACGCCTGGCCCTACCCGAAGCAGCCGCTGGTGCCGCTCGCCGAGACCGTGCACGAACGGATGAGCGTCGAGATCTTCCGCGGGTGCACGCGCGGCTGCCGGTTCTGCCAGGCGGGCATGATCACGCGCCCCGTCCGAGAGCGGTCGATCACCGGGATCGGCGAGATGGTCCAGGCCGGGCTCGCCGCCAGCGGCTACGAGGAGGTCGGGCTGCTGTCCTTGAGCAGTGCTGATCATTCCGAGATCGGGGCGGTCACCAAGGGGCTCGCCGACCGCTACGAGGGGACGCAGACCTCGCTGTCGCTGCCGTCCACGAGGGTCGACGCCTTCAACATCGACCTGGCCCAGGAGCTGTCGCGCAACGGTCGCCGCTCCGGCCTGACGTTCGCGCCCGAGGGCGGCAGCGAGCGGCTGCGCAAGGTCATCAACAAGATGGTCAGCAAGGACGACCTGATCCAGACCTGCGCGACCGCCTACGGCGCGGGCTGGCGCCAGGTCAAGCTCTACTTCATGTGCGGTCTGCCGACCGAGACCGACGAGGACGTCCTCGAGATCGCCGACATGGTCAAGGACGTCATCCGCGAGGGCCGCAAGGCGGCCGGCAGCAACGACGTCCGGTGCACCGTCTCGATCGGGGGCTTCGTGCCGAAGGCCCACACCCCGTTCCAGTGGGTCGGCCAGGCGCACCACGAGGTCGTCGACGCCCGCCTGCGGCTGCTGCGCGACGCCATCCGCTCGGACCGCAACCTCGGCAAGGCGATCGGGTTCCGCTACCACGACGGCAAGCCCGGGATGGTCGAGGGGCTGCTCGCCCGTGGCGACCGTCGGATCGGCCGGGTGCTCGAGGCGGTCTGGCGCGACGGTGGGAAGTTCGACGGCTGGAGCGAGCACTTTTCCTACGACCGGTGGGTGGCCTGCGCCGAGGCCGAGCTGGAGCCGCTGGGCGTGTCGATGGAGTGGTACACCACCCGCGAGCGCACCGAGGACGAGATCCTGCCCTGGGACCACCTGGACGCGGGGCTCGACCGGGAATGGCTCTGGGAAGACTGGCAGGAGGCGCTGGCCGGGCAGGACCTGGACGACTGCCGCTGGATCCCGTGCTTCGACTGCGGCGTCTGCCCGCAGCTCGGGACCGAGATCCAGATCGGGCCGACCGGCAAGACCCTGCTGCCCCTGACCCCGGTCTGACGCGGCGGGCGGCGGGCGGCGGGCGGGGCATGCCGTGCCATGCGTGCCATGCGGCGGGGCATGCGTCATCGGGGGAACCTCCGATGAGGCGGTGGCCTGTCAGACCTTCCCCCGACGGGCCTCGGGTCATCAGGGGTTCCCCCGATGACCGGCCCTCGTGTCCCGTCGCAGCAACGACCTCGGCGGTGACCGCGCCCTACCCTTGCGTCCATGGCCAGACGCACCCCTGACGGGCCCCCGCCGCCCCCCGCGGTGCAGAAGCTGCGGCTGCGCTACACCAAGCGCGGCCGGCTCCGGTTCACCAGCCATCGTGACATCGCACGCGCGTTCGAGCGCGCTCTGCGCCGGTCGCAGGTGCCGATGGCCTACTCCGCCGGCTTCAGCCCGCACCCCAAGGTCAGCTGGGTCGGTGCCGCGCCCACCGGGGTCGCCTCCGAGGCGGAGTACGTCGAGATCTCCGTCGTACGCAGGGTCGACCTTGAACAGCTCCGGGCTGCCCTGGACGACAGCCTTCCGGACGGGCTGGACGTCGTCGACGTCGTGGAGGCGCCGGTCGGCACGAGCCTGCCGGACCGATGCCAGGCCTCGCAGTGGGAGATCGTGCTGCCCGAGGTCGACCCGGCCGAGGCAGAGCGTGCCCTCACCGTGTTCCTGGCTGTCGACGAGGTCGGCGTGGAGCGGCTCGGCAAGAACGGGATGCGAACCTTGAACGCGCGGGAGCCCGTCCAGAGCGCGCGGGTCGAGGCGGAACCGCCCGGTTGTGCAACACTCCACCTGGTCGTACAGCATGTGACGCCTGCCGTGCGACCCGACGACGTCCTCTCCGGGATCAGGCTCGTGGCCGGGTTCGTGACGCCGGTGGCCCCCGCGGCCACCCGCATCCGACAAGGGCCGCTGACCGAGACCGGCGAGGTGGGAGACCCGTTCGCACCCGATCGAGCGCTCGCTGACACAGCGGAGCCGGAAGGGGAAACGCGACAGGATCCCCGCCCCGACCAGGTCGCCGCCGGCGGACCGGCCCACCAGGGCTGACCGCACACCAGACTTCCCGGCGACGGCCAACCGGTCGGCACCGGCACCCACACCACACCTCGGGTCGATGCGCACACGTCAGCGCCTCGGCCGGACGGAGCCCCGTGCTCGACGACGACACCACCACCACCCCGAACGACGCCGCCGGCCCGTCGGGCGGCGACTCGCCCCCCGTCAAGGCCGTGCGACGTCGGCGGGCCACCAAGGCCACCGCCGCCCCGCAGGCCCCGGCGGGTAGTGCTTCAGAGGCACCCGGCAGCACCGACCAGGCGTCCCAGACGCCTGCCGCGGGCGACGAGACGCCTGCCGCGGGCGACCAGCCGCCTGCCGCGGGCGACGCGGCCGCAGCCACCCCGGTCAAGCGCACCCGAAAGGCGCCGGCGAAGCGGGCGGCCAGGAGTGCGCCTCCCGCAGCCGACGGCGAGGGGGCCGGTGCAACGGCGATGGCGTCGGAGCAGGCCGCCGCCGAGACCGGGAATGCCTCGGCCGAGGCCGGCGTCGCAGCGGCCGAGCCGCCCGCTCCGGCCAAGCGTGCCCCCCGCAAGCGCGCGACCAAGGCCGCCGCTGCACCGGACGCCGTCTCCGCCACCGACCAGGGCGTGGCCCAGGAAGCCGCGGCGACGCCGCCGGCCGCGGTCCAGCGCGACGCAACCGGTGACGCAACGGCTGACACGACCACCGGCACGACCACCGACACGACCGAGGACGCTCCCGCCGACGCGCCGGCCCCGCGCACCCGGAGCCGCCGGCGCGCCCCTGCCGCCGTCGCGTTCCAGTCGCCGGACGCCGGCCAGCCCTCGGCGCCGCCGTCGACCACCGGCAGCGGCACCGCCACGGGCAGCGGCACCGCCACGGGCAGCGGCACCGCCACGGGCA
>JBBSTI010000036.1:0-25069 GCA_038236005.1 Mycobacteriales bacterium
ATCCTGGACGTGGTCTACAACCACACCGCCGAGGGCAACCAGCTCGGTCCGACGCTGTCCTTCCGCGGGATCGACAACGCCGCCTACTACCGGCTGGTGGACGGCGACCAGGGGCACTACTACGACACCACCGGCACCGGCAACACGCTGCTGATGAAGCACCCGCACGTGCTGCAGCTGATCATGGACTCGCTGCGCTACTGGATCATCGAGATGCACGTCGACGGGTTCCGGTTCGACCTGGCCAGCAGCCTGGCCCGCCAGTTCCACGAGGTCGACCGCCTGTCGGCGTTCTTCGACCTGGTGCAGCAGGACCCGGTGGTCAGCCAGACCAAGCTCATCGCCGAGCCGTGGGACATCGGCGAGAACGGCTACAACGTCGGCGGCTTCCCGCCGCTGTGGACCGAGTGGAACGGCAAGTACCGCGACACGATGCGCGACTACTGGCGCGGTGAGCAGGAGACGATCCAGGAGTTCGCGGCCCGGCTCACCGGATCGGCGGACCTCTACGAGGGGGACGGTCGCCGTCCGTACGCCTCGATCAACTTCGTCACCGCGCACGACGGGTTCACCCTGCACGACCTGGTCAGCTACAACGAGAAGCACAACGACGCCAACGGCGAGGGCGGCAACGACGGGGAGAGCCACAACTCCTCGTGGAACCACGGGGTCGAGGGCGACACCGACGACCTCGACATCCTGGCGGCCCGGGAGCAGACCAAGCGCAACATCCTCACGACGCTGTTCCTCTCCCAGGGCGTCCCGATGCTGCTGCACGGCGACGAGCTGGGGCGCACCCAGGACGGCAACAACAACGTCTACGCCCAAGACAGCGCGATCGCCTGGATCGACTGGGAGCGGGCCAAGGACTACGAGGTGCTGTCGGACTTCGTGACCAAGCTGGCACGGCTGCGCGCCGACCACCCGGTCTTTCGTCGCCGTCGGCACTTCAAGGGGCGCCCGGTCAAGGGCTCGACCATCGAGGACATCGGCTGGTTCACCCCGGCCGGCGAACCGATGTCGGACGAGGACTGGGAGTCCGGCTTTGCCCAGTCGCTGATGGTCTTCCTTAACGGGGACGGCATCCGGGAGCCGGACGCCCGCGGCGAGCCGGTCGTGGACACCTCGTTCTTCCTGCTGTTCAACGGCTACCACGAGCCGATCGACTTCACGCTGCCCGACCTCGGGGCTGGCGAGCGCTGGGAGATCGCGGTGGACACCCACGCGCCGATGTACGACGAGGCCGACGCGCGGTCCTACAAGACCGGCGAGACGTTCACGATGGAGTCGCGGTCGGTGCTCGTGCTGCGCAAGGTGTTCTAGGCATGCCTGCGACATCTTCTCGGCCGATCGTCAACACCTACCGCCTCCAGCTGCACGACGGCTTCACGTTCTCCGACGCTGCCGCGGTGGTGCCCTACCTCGCGGACCTCGGGGTCACGCACGTCTACTGCTCGCCCTGGCTGCAGTCCGCCCCCGGCTCGAACCACGGCTACGACGTGATCGACCACCTCGCGGTGGACCGCGCGCGCGGTGGGGCGGAGGGTCTTGCCGTGCTGCGTGCGGCGTGCGAGCAGGCCGGGCTCGGGATCGTCCTGGACATCGTGCCGAACCATGCCGCCGTGTCCGAGCCGCAGTCGCAGAACGCCGCCTGGTGGGCGTTTCTCCGGGACGGTCAGGACGCGCACTACGCGGACTGGTTCGACGTGGACTGGACGACGGGCAAGATCCTCGTCCCGATCCTCGGCGCCCCGCTGGCCGAGGTGGTCGGTGACCTGGTGCTCGAGCAGGACCGGATCCGCTACTACGACCACGAGGTGCCGATCTGTCCCGGCACCCTGGTGGAGGGCGACGTGCTCGCCACCCTGGCCAAGCAGCACTACCGCCTCGCGCACTGGCGGGTCGCGACCGAGGAGCTCAACGTCCGACGTTTCTTCGACGTGACCACCCTCGCGGGCGTCCGGGTCGAGGACGAGAGCGTGTACGAGGCCACCCATCGCCTGATCCTGGAGCAGGTCCGCGACGGCACGGTCGACGGGCTGCGGATCGACCACCCGGACGGCCTGGCCGACCCCGGCGGCTACCTGGAGCGGCTCGCCGAGGACACCGGCGACGCCTGGGTCGTGGTGGAGAAGATCCTCGAGCCCGGCGAGGACCTGCCGGACTGGCGCACCGCCGGGACGACCGGCTACGACGTGCTCAACAGCGTCCTCGGGCTGTTCGTCGACCCGGCCGGCGAGGCCCCGCTGACCGAGCTCTGGGAGCAGCGGACCGGCAGCACCGACACGTTCGCCGACGTGGTCGAGACCTGCAAGCACCAGGTGCTGCGGGACGTGCTGCCCGCCGAGGTCAACCGGCTCGTCGAGGTCGGGTTGCGGGTCACCGCCGCCCTGCACCTGGACGTCACCCGTCGCGGGTTGCGGGAGGCGCTGGTCGAGGTGCTCGCCGGTTTCGAGGTCTACCGGGCCTACCTGTCGCCGGAGGGACCCGCGGACGCCACCGCGCGCGGTCACGTCGAGCACGCGCTCGCCTACGCGCTGGAGCGGGTCCCGGCACGGGCGTACGAGGTGGAGATCGTCGGCAAGCTGGCCCTGGCGCAGCTCGACGGCTCTGAAGAGTTCGTCACCCGGTTCCAGCAGACCTGCGGGCCGGTGATGGCCAAGGGGGTCGAGGACACCGCCTTCTACCGCTACCTGCGCCTGGCTGCGCTCAACGAGGTCGGCGGCAACCCGGCCCGGTTCGGCGTCCCGGTGTACGACTTCCATCTCGCCGCGACCCGGGCCCAGCGCGACTGGCCGCTGTCGATGACCGGGCTGTCGACGCACGACACCAAGCGGAGCGAAGACGTCCGCGCGCGGCTCGTGCTGCTGTCCCAGGACCCGGCCGGCTGGGCGGCGTTCCTCTCCGGGGTGCCGCACCTGGAGGACGGGGCGACCGACCTGCTGGTCTGGCAGTCCCTGGTCGGCGCCTGGCCGATCACCGCAGACCGGGCGTGTGCCTATGTCGAGAAGGCGACCCGAGAGGCCAAGGCTCTGACGTCCTGGACCGACCCGGACCCGGTCTTCGACGCCGAGCTGGAGGCCTTCGTCCGTCGGGTGCTGGCTGATGCTGACGTGCTCTCGGCCGTGGACGACTACGTCGAGGGCCTGCGTCCTGCCTTCGAGACCACCCTGCTCGCGCAGAAGCTGGTGCAGCTGATGTCCCCCGGCGTCGCCGACTGCTATCAGGGCACCGAGCTGGTCGAGCTGTCGCTGGTCGACCCGGACAACCGGCGGCCGGTCGACTACGACCTGCGCCGGTCCCTGCTCGCCGACCTGACCCAGGCACCGCCCAAGCTGCGGCTGACCACGGCAGCGCTGCGGCTGCGGCGGGACCGACCGGACTGGTTCCTCGTCGGGTCCTCCTACGACCCGCTCGAGGTCGGCGAGGGCGCGATCGGGTTCGTGCGGTCCGACCGGGTGGCCGTCATCGCCCCCACCCGGACGCTGGCCGGCGCCCCGACCGGTTCCGCGACCCTGCCCGACGGCATCTGGGTGGACGCGATCACCGGCGCCCGGCGCGCCGGGACCGTCGCGCTGGTGGACCTGCTCGACGAGTTCGCGGTCGCGCTGCTGGTCCGCGACTGACGCGCCACCCGCCCGCCGCGCCGCCCTCTGCCGGCGATCTTCCCCTGACGGCGCTTCTCTGTCCCGTACGTCCGATGTGTGCGGAAGATCGCCGGGGCCCGGCCGGCGATCTTCCCCTGACGGCGTCGAACTGTCCCGTACGTCCCATGTGTGCGGAAGATCGCCGGGGCCCGCCGGGCGCCGATCCGTACGTGGTCCATGTCGCAGCGGCCGGCGGTGGTGGGCGAGGCCGAGCCCGGGTAGAGGCGCCCGATGACGACGTTGCGTGTGTGGGCCCCCGGCAAGAGCTCGGTCGAGGCCGAGACGGCGGGCGGGCGCACCCCGCTCGTCGCCCAGGACGGCGGCTGGTGGGCGGCCGAGGTGCCGGTCCGGCCCGGCGAGGACTACGCGTTCGTCGTCGACGGCGGCGACCCGCGGCCGGACCCTCGGTCGGCCTGGCAGCCGCACGGGGTCCATGCGGCGTCCCGGTTGATCGACCACGACGCGTTCGACTGGACCGACCAGCACTGGCGGGGACTCCCGCTGGCCGGGGCCGTGCTCTACGAGCTGCACATCGGCACCTTCACGCCCGAGGGCACCTTCGACGCGGCGATCGGCCACCTCGACCACCTCGCATCCCTCGGGATCACGGCGGTCGAGCTGCTCCCCTGCAATGCGTACGACGGACGCTGGGGCTGGGGCTACGACGGGGTCGCCTGGTTCGCGGTGCACGAGCCGTACGGCGGGCCCGAAGGCTTGAAGCGCTTTGTGGACGCGGCCCACGCCCGCGGGCTCGGCGTGGTCATGGACGTGGTGCACAACCACCTGGGCCCGTCCGGCAACTATCTCGGCCAGTTCGGGCCGTACACGACCGAGGCCCACCAGACCCCGTGGGGCGCGGCGGTCAACCTCGACCAGACGGGCAGCGACGAGGTGCGCCGCTACCTGGTCGACGACGCACTCATGTGGCTGCGCGACTACCACTGCGACGGGCTGCGCCTGGACGCCGTGCACGCCCTGGTCGACGACCGCGCCGTGCATGTGCTCGAGCAGATGGCCACCGAGGTGGACCAGCTCGGGGCCCGGCTCGGCAAGCCGCTCTGGCTGGTTGCCGAGTCCGACCGCAACGACCCGCGCACGGTCCAGCCGGCGTCCGCCGGGGGCCTCGGGATCGAGGGCCAGTGGGCCGACGACGTCCACCACGCGCTGCACGCCACGCTGACCGGTGAGCGCGCCGGCTACTACGGCGACTTCGGCTCGCTGCCCACGCTCGCGAAGGCCCTGGTCGGGCCGTTCGTCCACGACGGCACCTGGTCGAGCTTCCGCGGGCGTCACCACGGCCGGCCGGTGCCGCTGGACGTTCCCGGGCACGCGTTCGTGGTCTACCTGCAGGACCACGACCAGATCGGCAACCGGGCCACCGGCGACCGGATCAGCGCGACCCTGTCCGACGGGCTGCTCAAGGTCGGCGCCGCACTGGTGCTGCTGTCGCCGTTCACGCCGATGCTGTTCATGGGCGAGGAGTGGGGGGCGCGTACGCCGTGGCAGTTCTTCTCCGACCACGCAGGCGAGCTCGGGGAGGCCGTACGCAAGGGCCGAAGGGCCGAGTTCGGCAGCCACGGCTGGGACGCGGGCGCCATCCCGGACCCGCAGGACGAGGCAACCTACCGCGCCTCGCAGCTGGACTGGACCGAGCCGGAGACCGAGCGGGGCGCCGACCTGCTCGCCTGGCACCGTGAGCTGATCGCGCTGCGCCGCTCCCGGCCGGAGCTGTCGGACGCTGACCGGGCTGCCGTCACGGTGGCCTTCGACGAGGACGCCCGCTGGCTCACGGTGCGCCGCGGATCCGTGCTGGTCGCCGTCAACCTCGCCGAGACCGGGCAGGCGGTGCCCACCCCCGGTGCGGTGACCGCCGTGCTGCTGTCCAGCACGAGCGGCATCTCCCCCGGTCTCGACAGCGTCGAGCTGGCGCCCGGCTCGGTCGCGGTGCTGGACCTGGTCTGAGGCCACTGGGCAGCCGCGCGAACCGTTCTGCGATGCTCGGACCTTCGTGAGCGACGGCCGGAGGAACGCATGAGCCAGGAACAGCAGCGGGGCGTCGTCTTCCCGGCCGACGACCAGGGCAGGCGCAGCACGACCGGGCTGGGTCGCGAGGTGGTGGCGACCGCCCTGGCGGTCGCCGACCCCGATGCGGCGCAGCGGGCGCGCGGTGAGGCTGACTGGCGCAAGAACTACCTGCCGCACGTACGCGCGCTGGTGGAGTGCGGTCGCTCAGACCGCAAGACCGCGGTCGACATGGCGGGCGCTGGGCTCGGCGTGCTCGGGTCGGCGATGCGCTTCGCCCACCCGGACGGCGCCGAGACCGGGCTGGACGCGCTGACCTCTGACGGTGCGCCGCTCACCACCGAGACCGTCCGAGGCACCGAACCGCCCACCGGGCTGAGCATCCCCTATCGCGGCCGCCGCCTGTCGGGCGAGAGCCTGCTGCGCCAGCTCGACAGCTGGACCGGGACCGGCGCGCTGGAACCGTCCGCCGCTGACGCGGTCCGCGCGGTCCTCGCGCACCCCGAGTGGCTGTCGCTGCCCGGCCGCACCGTCGTCGTGCTCGGCGCAGGCTCGGAGATGGGGCCGCTGCAGTCGCTGCTGGCCTGGGGTGCCACGGTCGCCGGGGTCGACCTGCCGTCCGCCGAGATCGCCGACCGGGTCCGATCGCTGGCCCGAGGCGGCGCGGGCACCCTGCTGCTCCCCCAGGACGGCGACGGGCCGGCCGGCGCCGATCTGCTCCACGACCTGCCGCGGGTGACCGACTGGATCGTCGGCCTGCCCGGGCCCCTGACGCTCGGCAACTACGTCTACGCCGACGGCGCCACCAACCTGCGGCTCGCCGCGGCCGCCGACGCGCTCACCCAGCAGGTCAGCGCCTCCCGACCGGACACGTCGCTGGCCTTCCTGGCCACACCGACCGACGTGTTCGCCGTCCCGGACGGCGCCGTCGAGCAGTCCCAGCAGCGTTACGCCGCGACCGGGCGGGCCGGCCGGCTGTCTCGTGCGGTGCTCGGCCTCGGCGGCCGGCTGCTCCAGCCCGGCTACCCGGACGGTCCGATCTGCGACAGCCTGGTCCCGCAGCAGGGTCCCAACTACGTCCTCGCCAAGCGGGTGCACCGCTGGCGCGCCACCGTCGACCGCGACGCCGGTCGCACGGTGTCGATGAACGTCGCTCCCCCGACCCGCACGCGCTCGGTGCTGAAGAACCGCGCGCTCGCCGCCGCCTATGCCGGGGCGCACCGGTTCCAGGTCGAGATCTTCGACCCGTCGACCAGCAACACGCTGATGGCCGCGCTGATGGTCCACGACCTGCACAGCGACGGCCGTCGCGACCTGCCGTGGCAGGAGGAGGCCGACCAGGCCGTGCACGGAGGGCTCTGGCGCAGCCCGTACGCCCCCCGCTCGGCCCTCGGCCTCGCCGCCGTCATGGGGCTGACCGGCGCGCGAAACTAGGGCACGCCGAGCCGCTGTCCAGCGCGGGCCCACCCCTGGACCGTGCGAGCGACCCTTTCGGGAGCCTGGATGGAGCGGCAGCGCCCGGTGGTGGAAGCACCCACGCCCTCGGGACAACCACCTCGACCGGTACGCCCGGGAACCGGTCTCGCTGCGGAAGTTGATCAGCGCTGGGGGTCGAGTCCTGTCCGGCGGAGGTGGGACAGCGACCGATCAGCGGGTCAGGAAGCCCACGAGCGCTTGGTTGAACTCCGCGGCGTGGGTGACGTTGTTGCCGTGGGGGGCGTCCTTGAGCAGGGCGAGCTCAGAGCCGGCGATCGCCTCGTGGGTGCGCTTGCCTGAGCCTTCGAAGGGGACCACTCCGTCGCCGTCGCCGTGGATGACCAGGGTCGGCACCGTCACCTTCGTCAGGTCAGCGCGGAAGTCGGTCGTCGCGAACGCCTTCATGCACTCCAGCGCCGCGGTCTGGTCGGACTGCTGGCACAGGGCCACGGCCTCGTCGACCTGCGCCGGGGTGGCCTTCAGGCTCCCGTCGACGGAGTAGAACTGGGTGACGAACTCGGGGAAGAAGGTATCGCGGTCGGCCGTGAGGCCGCCCTTCATGCCGTCGGCGGTGGCCTGGTCCAGCGGACCGTCGGGGTTGTCGTCCGCCTGGGCGAGGTAGGGCGGGACGGCGGAGGCGAGCACGACGCTGTGCAGACGGTCCTGGCCGTGTCGGCTGATGTAGCGGGCGACCTCGCCGCCACCCATCGAGAACCCGACGAGTGAGACGTCCCGTAGGTCGAGCTCATCGATGACGGCGGCGAGATCGTCGGTCATCGTGTCGTAGTCATAGCCCTTGGAAGGCTTGTCGCTGCTGCCGAACCCGCGACGGTCGTAGGTGATCGGACGGAGCCCGGCAGCCGTGAGCGGCGCGATCTGCTCCGACCAGGAGGCTCCCGACAGCGGCCAGCCGTGGATCAGCACCACGGGGCGACCGGGACCACCGGGGTCCTCGACGTGCACCTTGACCGTGGACAGCAGACCTGAATGGGCGGTGATCTCAGTCATGACGTGGGCTCCTCGTGGGGCTGGGGACACTCCGCTGACGCGGCGTCGCCGTCTGATGTGCTCACCAGCAGGCGTGTTGCACCGTCGCTGTCCGCCACGTTGCGTACTGTTCTCGCCATGCGTGTCGCCGTGCTCGCCGTTGACGACATGTGGGACTCAGGGTTCGCCAGCGTCCTCGACGGGCTCACCGCGGCAAACGTGCTGCATCTGGAGGCCGGCCTGACCGCCGCGCCCTTCGAGGTGGTCGTCGTGGGCCGAGGACGTCGGGTCCGGACGGGTCACGGACTTTCGGTCCCGACCCTGCCATGGCGGGAGCTGGCCGACGACCCTCCCGAGCTGCTGGTGATGCCCTCGATCGGGGTGCGCAGCCCGTCCGCCGTCCTCGAGGTGGTGCGGCGCCATCCAGCGCTCGCTCACGTGCAGCAGTGGCACAACAGCGGGGTGGCGATGGCCGCCGCCTGCAGCGGCACCTTCTTCCTCGCCGAGGCAGGCGTGCTCGACGGCCTGCGGGCCACCACGAGCTGGTGGCTCGCCGACACCTTCCGGGACCGATACCCCCAGGTCGACCTGGACGAGACGAGGGTCATCGTGCAGGACGACGTCACGACGGCGGGCGCGGGTTACGCCCACCTCGACCTGGTGCTCGCGCTCGTCAACGCGGTCAGCCCGGCGCTCGCCGATCTCACGGCGGCGTACCTGGTCGCGGGCCGTCGCGGCGTCCAGGTAGGCGTCATCCCGACGTTCGGTCCGGTAGTCGCGCCACCGCTGGTGGTTGCCTTCGAGCGGTACGCCCGCGCCCACCTGCGCGAGTCCCTCACAGTCGGCGATCTCGCCGGCGCCATCGGGACCAGCGAACGGACGTTGCAGCGGGTCATGGCAGACGCCCTGAACACCAGCCCGACCCGCTATCTGCAAGAGCTCCGACTGACCCACGCGGTCCACCTGCTGGCGACCACCGACCTCAGCACCTCCGCCGTAGCCGGATCGGTCGGGTACCACAGCGCTGACGCTCTTCGGGCCGTGCTCCGCCGGCGACGCGGACACAGCGTGAGCCATGCCCGCGCCATGACACGGTCCACCCGTAAGCAGTGACCGCAACACCGCGAGGCGCACGACCCAGGAGTGCGAACCCGCCAACCGCCAGCTTTGGTTGCTAACACCTCACGCGTGAGTTATCTTCGTCACACCCAGGCAGGAGCGGCGACCATGACCGAGGCACGGCTGCGGCTGGACGACCAACTCTGTTTTGCGCTCTACGCCGCCACCAACACGATCACCCGTGCCTACCGTCCGCTGCTGCGTGAGCTCGGCATCACCTACCCCCAGTACCTGACGCTCATGACGCTGTGGCAGCACGGGACCGGCACCGTCGGCGAGCTCGCGCAGCGTCTGGACCTACCCGCCCACTCCATGACGCCCTTGCTCCATCGGCTGGAGCACGCCGGCCTGATCGTGCGCCGGCGCAGCCCGACCGACAGCAGAGCGGTGCTGGTCGAGCTGACGTCGGTCGGCGTCGAGCTCGAGAGGTCCGCAGCCACCGTCCAGCGCACCGTCGAATGCGCCACGGGCCTGTCCCCCCACGCTCTCGCTGCCCTGCGAGGCGCACTGCACGAGTTGGTCAACGACATGCGCACAACTGCCGCAAGCCCTCATCCGATGGAAGGAAAATCGTCATGACCTTGAACGTTCCCGACACCCGACGGCTCGCTCCCGAGGCCGACCCGGCAACCGCCCCCCAGGTGCAGGCGTCCGAGGCGTCGCTCTACGAACGGCTCGGCGGCTGCTACGGCATCGCCGGAGCGGTCGACGTGCTCGTCGACCGTCTCTTCAAAAACGTCAAGGTGAACGCCAACGAGAAGGTCCACGAGCACCACGGCAACCCGGCCAACGCCGCCGGCTACAAATTTCTCGTGACGTCCTGGTCCATCGAAGCCGCCGGCGGCCCGAAGTGCTATGTCGGCCACGACATGACCGTCGCCCACGAGCACCTGAGCATCGACAAGGACGGGTTCGATGCCGTCTACATGGAGATCGAGGCGACTCTTTTCTATCTCGGCGTCCCCGCCCAGGAAAGCAACGAGTTCATGAACATCATCGAAGGTTACCGCTCGGAAGTGGTGGCCTGACGGTCCCGTCCGGGCACACCGGTCAGGCGGCTGATTGGCGATAGGCCTCCGATAGCTCGTCGGCTCGCTCATCACTCAGAACGCGAGCATCGCGTAAGGGCCGTCGAAGCCGCAACAGCCTGGCGGCAGCTGACACCTCCCGCTGACCATCAGACCGACCCCTGAACACAGATTTCCCGGACCACCAGCAATGATGCGGTCCCAACACAGGCGCAGGCGCCCTTCGCTGCAAGCACTCGCACGCCCCGCAGCGACAACGCTGCCCCGGAGGCGACACGTCAGAGCACGACGGCGACATGCAGCGGGCCGCCAGTACACGCCTCAGAAGGTGCCGTACAGCAGGAGCAGAGCAGGCGCGGACGGGTCGTCGCCGCTCAGACAGGACAGTCTCGTGCGGTCGACCCGAGCTCCGGCCGGACCGCCTCGACGCGCCCGCGGAGGCGGAGGCGGCTCACCGCGCCAGCAGCTCGGCGAGCTCGGGCAGCGCCCGGACCGTGTACGTCGGTGGCCGAAAGTGGGCGGGGTAGTGCCCGCCAGCACGGGACACCCACGCCGTCGACAGCCCGGCCCGCGAGGCACCGTCGATGTCCCACGGGTGCACGGCGACCAGCAGCATCTCGGCGACGGAGACGCGGCAGGTCTGCGCGGCGTAGGCGTAGGACGCAGGACCGGGCTTCCACGCCCCGGCGTCCTCGACCGACAGCAGCGTCTCGAAGGCCTCGCGCAGGCCAGCCCGGGTGAGCAGCTGCTCGCCGACCGCGGTCGAACCGTTGGTCAGGGTGACCAGGCGCAGACCCAGATCGCCCAAGGCCCGGATCCCGTCCGGCACGTCCGGGTGGACGGGCAGGGCGGCGAACCCGCTCATCACGTGCTGCACGGCCGCGTCGAGGTCGCGGTCGAGCTCCTCGGGCGCAAGCAGAGTGCGTAGCACACCGTCGGCGACCTCCGAGAACTTCTCCGACGCGCCCGCGGCAGTCAGGGCGAAGCCGTCGCGCAAAAGCTCGGCGAACCAGAGCGTCGCCATCGATCCGGGCAGGCCCAGGTCGGTGAAGCGGTCGGCCATCGGCGACAGGTCGGACAGGGTTTCGTTGACGTCGAAGACGACGACGGACGGGCTCTGCGACACGGGGCTCCTCGGGGCGGTCAGGGTGGGCAGGCGGCGCTCAGGCCTCGCCACGGGCCGGAGAGTCCTTCTCGCGGACGAAGGCAGGGACGTGAGCAGGTTGTCCAGGTGCGGACGGGCGACCGGCGTGGACTGCACGTGCACGGAGTACAGGGTCGTGTCGGGGCGCACCAGGAACAGCCCCGGCTCGCCAGGTCAGGCTCGCTGTCGGTAACACCACGGCTGACGTAGAGGCCCCAGGCGCGCATGCTGGCTTCGTCCATGCCGTACGCCACCCGCAGATTCTCCAGCTGCCACTCACGGACGGCCCGCTCGGCCCGGTCCCGGCCATCGCCGCTGACCGCGACGACCTCGTCGACACCGACGGCGCGCAGCTGGGCATGAGCGCTCCTCGGGACAGCCGAACGTCACCTGTCCGGTCTCGCCGGTGGGACGGGCGACGAAACGTCGGCAGTCCCGAAACCGAGGATGCCGGCCAGCAGCGCGGCCGGAGCAGAACCGAGCATCAGGACCGCTGCGACGGCGCCGACGACCAGCGCGAGCGAGAGCAGCGGCGGGACCAGTGCGGCCGACACCGCCCCCGTGCCCCGGCGGCCGAGCTCTACGGTCACCGACGGCGAACCCGGCCGTCGCCATCGCGAGCTGCCCTTGCTTGCTCAGGCCGGGCAGCACATCGGGTGCGATGGCGGCGAGCACGGCACCTGCGGCGAAGTGCTGCACGCCCCTGGTCAGTCGGGGGCCGGGAGGCCGGAAGGCGGCGAGCAGAAGAAGGCCAGCCGAGTAGCAAGCGGTTCAGCGCCGGAAGATCAGGGCGCGCTTGACCTCGCTGATCGCTTTCGTGATCTGAATGCCGCGCGGGCATGCCTCGGTGCAGTTGAACGTGGTCCGGCACCTCCAGACGCCTTGTTTGCTGTTCAGGATCTCCAAGCGCTCCTCGGCGCCGTCGTCGCGGCTGTCGAAGATGAAGCGGTGCGCGGCGACGATGGCCTGCGGCCCGAAATAGGTGTCGTCGACCCAGTAGACCGGGCACGAGCCGGTGCATGCCGCGCACATGATGCACTTGGTGGTGTCGTCGAAGCGGGCCCGCTGCTCCTGGCTCTGCAGCCGCTCACGGGTTGGCTCCCGACCGTCCGTGATCAGGAACGGCTTCATCGAACGGAAGGCCGCGAAGAACGGCTCCATGTCGACGATGAGATCTTTCAGCGTGGCCAGGCCGTTGATCGGTTCGACGAGGATCTCGTCGTCGTCGTGACCGACGAGGTCCTTCATCAGGACCTTGCAGGCCAGCCGGTTCACGCCGTTGATGCGCATGGCGTCCGAGCCGCACACACCGTGCGCACAAGATCGGCGAAAAGACAGGGACCCGTCCTGATACCACTTGATCTGGTGCAGCGCGTCCAGCACGCGATCGCCCGGCTCGACCGGCACCTGGAAGCTCTGCCATCTCGCTTCGGGATGCACCTCGGGGTCATACCGTCGGATCTTGAGCCTGGCCGTACGGATCTGGCCGGGGTCCGAGGTAGTGGCGGTCGCCCGCTCCTGCAGCGGCTGGCTCACGGCCCCACCCGCCCCCCGCCGGCCGCCGCGGGCAACGGCTGGCCGGCGGTGAGCGCGGTCGGCGCGGTCAGCGAAGACTTCTTCATGCGGTGTCCTGTCGGTCTCGTCGTGCCTGTGCCGGCGCATCGTTCGGCGGGCCGGTCTGGCCGTGCGGGGGCAGCGTGTTGTTGTCAGAGTGACTGGCGGTAGCCGAAGAATTCGTGGTCCTGGTTGTAGCCACCCTGTCCGCCGCCGATCTCGCTGAAGTGCGCGACGAACTCCACTCCTTTGATCCACTTGACCTGCTTGAAGCCGAGCTGGACCTCGTTGCGCAGCCGCAGCGGGGCGCCGTGCCCGAACGACAAGGGCTCGCCGTTCATGTCGTAGGCCAGCATCGTCAGGTGGTAGCTCATCTGCTCGATCGGGTGGGCGTCGTAGTAGACGCCGCCGTCCGGGCCGTCACCCAGGGAGTAGAAGACCACCCACCTGGCCTCCGGGTCTGGCTCGACCAGGTCCATCAGGGCCTGCAGGGACACCCCGCCCCACTTGGCGACGCCGGACCAGCCCTGGATGCAGAAGTGCTGGGTGATCTGCTCGGTGTGCGGCAGCGCTCGTAGCTGCGCCAGGTCCAGCTCGACAGGACGGGCGACGAGTCCGTTGACCCGCAGCCGGTAGTCGGCGAAGCCGCCGTCGAGCAGGGACGTGTATTCAGTGGAGTCGGGGTACTTCCCGTTGTGCCACAGGTAGGGGGAGATGTCTTTCTCGGTGTACTCGCCGGGAGTGGCGTCCAGGTGCTCGAACAATCGCTGGACCGGGCCGATCAGGGCGTACCCGACGCGCTGCACGAGCTTGGGGTGGCGCAGGGTGAGCGGGGTCGCGGCGACCCACCCGACGGTGACGATGACCATGCTCAGGGCGAAGACGAGGAAGCCGACCCAGTCGGTGCCGTCCCGGCCGGTGTAGATGTGGTTGAGGTTGCGCAGCACGCCGGTGGTCACGACCAGCGCAACGTGCAGCACGATGAACACCAGGAACCAGATCAGCACCAGGAAGTGCAGAGAACGCGCGGTCTGGATGTTCAGCACCTTGCTGATCCGCTTGAAGCGGGTCGACAGGGCCGGTGACATGCCCAGGCCGGTGAGCACCGCCAGCGGCGCGGCCACGAACACGGTGAGGAAGTAGGCGATCTGCTGCAGGCTGTTGTAGGCGACCCAGCCGTTCTCGGTCGGCCAGTCCAGCGAAAGGTACTGCAGCGCGACCGACAGCGCGTGCGGGAAGGCGTCCCAGCTGGTCGGGATCAGCCGGCTCCAGCGGCCGGTCGCGAACAGCAGCACGTAGAACAACAGCCCGTTCACCAGCCAGAGGGTGTTCACGCCCAGGTGCCACCAACGGGCCAGCCCGATCGAGTGCCGCAGCCCGGGCAGCCCGACCTGGCCGGGCAGGCTGATCGAGTCCTGCTTGGCGGTCCACAGCGGGTCGGTCGGGACCGGCTTCTGGATGCGGAACCAGTCCCGGCCGGGGGTGCTGTGCCGGGTCCAGTACAGCCGCGGGTGATCAGACAGGATCTGCAGCCCCGAGCGCATGATGAACACCAGCAGGAACAGGTTGAGGAAGTGCTGCGCGCCGACCCACAGCGGCGTGCCGGTGAACGCGCCGGCCGCCGGCGTCGGGGTGCCGGGGTAGCGGGCGACGAACCGTTCCACCGACGGGGTGGCGCGCAGTCCCTTCGCCGCAGCCACGGCGACGAGCAGGACGACGAAGCCGATCGGGAGCAACCACAGCAGGTTGAACCACCGCTGGCCGACCCGCAGCCGAGGGGCGATGCCCTGGGCGACCGGTACCGACCCGGCCCAGGTCGCCGGATCGATCGTCTTCTCGCCGCGGGTCAGCTCGGAGCGGTAGCTGGTCGCCTCTGACGTGGTGCCGGCCTCGGGTGCCGCTCCCGCCCCGCCGTCGGCGTTGATCAAGACGCCGGTCTCGGTGCGGTCGGGGGGGCCGGTCATCGCGGGCTCTGCCGGGCCAGGCGTCCGCCTTCGGACTCCCCTACGCCGAGGCGTACGTCTGACAGTGCCGCGCCGGCGAGCGGTGCCGCTGTCGCTGGCGGCTGGCTGGGCGGACGGTCCAGCACGTAGGCGATGTCGCGGCGCGGGGTCCTCGCGACGCCGGTGGCGTAGCCCAGACGCAGCGCCAGCTGGGGCGTCCCGACGACTCCGAGAGCGGCGCGCAGGTGCTGCCGCGACCCGGGCAGGTCGGTGGCCTGGGCAAGCGGCTGGCACATCACGCCTTCGCTCGCGGACCCACGCTGGGCGTCAGCCGGTAGCGCGGCCGCCGGGATGCCATCGGGGGCGGGCCCGGTACGGACCCAGGCAGCGAGCTCCTGTCCGTACGCCGGATCTTTGCCTTCGGCGCGGTCTGCCCGGTCCAGCACGACCTCGAGGACCAGCAGCTTGTCCGGGTCGCGTCCGGGTTGGGCAGCAGCTGCGGCTCGGCGGTGAGTCCGAAGCCGCGAGCGGCGACCTGCGCGTGCAGCAGCGCCGCGCCGCACGACAGGTGCAGCTGTCGGCCCCGGGGGTCAAGGACCGGCAGCCGGCGACTGTCGTCGGCGTACAGGTCCAGACCTTGCTCGCAGGAGGCGAACCGCCACGGCTGCGTGTTGTGCACGCTCGGCGCGCACGTCGCGGCCTGCACGATCCGCCGCCGCAGGTCGGTGGTCGAGCCGCGGTCGCCGTCCGGCGCGCTGGTCGAAGCTCCTGAGGCCGTGCCGGTCTGTGTGCTCATGGGCGCTGGCATCCCAGGAGCCCGGCACGGTTCGAGGCCATCAGGCGAGCTTGGCGACGGTCAGCAGAACGACGGCGTCCGTCACCGCCTGCAGATCGTGCAGAGCGTCCGGGATGATCAACAAGTCTCCTGCCGACCCGTCCCAGCTGGTGTCGCCGGCCGTCATCCGGACCCGCCCGGACAGGACCTGCAGGGTGGCTTCCCCCGGGTTCTTGTGCTCGCTGAGGGACTGCCCGGCGGCGAGCGCGAGCAAGGTCTGGCGCAGCGTGTGCTCGTGGCCTCCGTAGACGGTGTGCGAGCTGCGCCCGCTGGACAGGCCGCGGGCCCGCTCGGCGTGCTCGCGGGCCAGTGCCGTCAAGGACATCTTGTTCACAGCGTCGCTCCTCAGGTCTTGCAGATGGATGGGCACAGCGACCTCGATGACCCCGGTGCCGGTCACCCGGACCGGGAAGGTCGGGACCGGCACGGTGGCCGGGGGTCCGGTCGGGACGCCGGTGGTCAGGTCAAAGCGTGAGCCGTGCAGCCAGCACTCGACGTATCCGCCGTCGACGTCGCCCTCGGACAGAGCGACCTGCCCGTGGCTGCACTCGTCCAGCAGCGCATGCACGGCTCCGTTGCTGCGCGCCAGGCAGACCTTCTTGCCGGCCAGCTCCACGTGCACCGCCGACTCGTCGACAAGCTCGGCGTCCACCCCCGCCGGCACCCAACGCACGGCGATCGGACCGTCTACCGAGACGTCGTCGACGGGCGATGCGCTACCAGACATGTCGACACCGCCCCCAGATCGTTTCCCGCACCTGCGATCCGCCGACCGCGAGCATGACGACCCGTCTGAGCTCCCGCTCGGCCGGCTTGATCAGTTCGCCCCGGCCGCCAGGCGAGCCGGCGGACTTCCCGACGCGGCTCGCTCTGCCGCGGCCAGTTCGAGCAGCGCCTCACGGCCGACGAACACGCAACCGGCCCGGTCGACGACGACGAGCTGCGATCCGTGCCGGACGGCGGGTGCGTGCCAGCCGCGGTTCCAGGCTTGGATGCGCCGATCGGCGCCGCTGGTGACAGGTCCGTGCGCGAGGGTCACGGCGTATCCCGACCGTGCCACCGGTTGAGCCGTCGAGGTGCCCCTGCGCAGCGGCTCGGCGAGAAGTCGCCGCAGCACCTCAGGATTGCCGATGTCGGCCCCGTCGGTCCAGTACGCCGCGAACAGGATCCGACGGACCTCATCGCCCACGCCCGCCTCGTGGGCCTCCGCGTAGCCGGCGACGGCTGCCTGAGTGTTCGGCAGGAACGTCCTGGGCCGGCACCCCGCCACGAGGTCCGGGTCCAGCAGCGGTCCGATCGAAAGAAGTTCGTCCGCGAGCCCCTGCTGCGCCGCCGTGTCCAGCCGCAGGCCGGAGAAGGCCAGCTGCGGACGGTGCTGGACCGCCCGCCAGTCGACGGCGGCGTCCGTGCCGACGAGCGCGTCGGCCAAGAGGCTGGCGACGTAGCAGGAGACATCGCTGAAATCGCCGTACACGATGGTTCTCGTCACGGTCGAACTCTGCGGGGTGCGGGACCGCGGCACGGCTGGCCCCTCCGGGTGCGGATGCGGATGCCCCAGTCGGACCGAGGGGAGATGCGGTCCCGGCGCACCCGCTGCTGCTCGCGTGTCGGGCTCGAGCGCGACCGCGAGGTCCAGCCCGTGCGCGTGCCCCGGCACGGGAGCCTCCCACTCGAACGTCAGGCCGGCCAGCAGGGGGCCATCGGCAGCAAGCGAAGCGGGCTGGGCGCAGTCCGGAAGGTCGACACCGGGGGTCGACAGGCCGGCCAGCAGCAGCAGCTCGCGACGATCACGCAGCTGTCGCAGCACCGGAGCCTGGCCCGCGCCCGCGGCGAGCGCCACCTCGATCGCCGCATCGGTCGAGGCTTCGGCGACCAGGAAGTCACGTCGGACGTCCGCCAGCCGAGCCGGCGACACCCGGGCCCGGTGCAAGGACGCGGCCGCCGAGTTGACCCGGGCGATGGCCGAGCCGAGCGTGAGGTCCCGGCCACCGGTCGTTCTCTTTCGGAGCTTCATGACCTGATCATGTCTCTCGCCGCGTCCGGATGCCAGGGACCTTCGACCCTTCTTCCCCCTCCTCGGGATCGCCGCCCTGGTCCGGCGTGGTCCGTGAACCCGGCACCGGTCAGCGCCCCCGGGGCTCGACGGTGAGGACCTGCGGCCCGTCGTCGGTCACGGCGACGGTGTGCTCGACGTGGGCGGCGCGGCGCTTGTCCGTCGTCACGATGGTCCAGCCGTCCTTGGTGGTGCGCCAGCCGCTGCCGCCCAGCAGAAGCATCGGTTCGATCGCGATCGTGTTGCCTGCCTCCAGGCGGATCTGCTCGGCGCCGGCCTGAGGCTCGTTGGGCACGAACGGCCACTCGTGCATCGCTCTGCCGATGCCGTGGCCGCCGTGGTCAGGCAGGTGGGCGTGGCCGTGCCGGCGGGCGACGGTGTCGATCGCGAGCGCGATGTCCGTCAGGCTGGCCCCGGGGACGGCCGCGGCGATCCCAGCGGCGAGCGCCTCCTCGGTGGCGGCGACCAGACGCAGATCCTCCTCTCGGGCCGTCCCGACCGGGATCGTGACGGCGGCATCACCGTTCCAGCCGTCGAGGATCGCGCCGCAGTCCACGCTGAGCAGGTCGCCGTCCTGCAGCCGGCGTCCGGTCGGGCGGCCATGGACGACGGCCTCGTTGGGTGACAGGCACAGCACGCCGTTGAACGGGGTCTGGGCCCAGCTCGGGGCGTAGCCCAGGAACGACGAGGTGGCACCGGCCTCGTAGATCGTGGTCTTGGCGAGGTCGTCCAGCTCGCGCAGGCGCACCCCCGGCAGAGCCGCAGCCGAGACTGCGGACAGCGTCGTGGCGACCAGGCGTCCGGCCTCCCGCATCGTCTCGAGCTCGACGACGGTGCGTACGGGCAGGGTCCGGGCCGTGCGCGGCCTGCGGGAGAACATGGGGCTGACCGTACAACTATCCCGGGGTGTTCCCGGGATAGTTGTACGGGGCGCGGTAGGTTCGTGGCGTGGTCCGCCTCCCCCTGAGCCCGTACGAGAAGCGCCGCGGCGTCGCGCTCGGGACCCTGCTGCGCGACGCCCGGGGTGGCCGGAGCGTGCGCGAGGTCGCCGACCGTGCGGGTCTGGCGGAGGAGACCTTGCGCAAGATCGAGCGTGGGGCCGTGCCGACCCCCAGCCTGTTCACGATCGCCGCCCTGGCCGGCGTCCTCGGCCTGGAGCTCGACCACCTGGTGCGCGACGCTCGCGAGCACGTCACGCACCCGCAAGACCTGGACCACAGCGCCACCTGACGGAAGGCTGCGCCCAGAGGGTCGGTCATGGCCTAGGGTCGGGAGCTGGACACGGGGGCCCGGGCGCGGGCTGAGAGGGCGATCGTCGCCGACCGTTGAACCTGATCCGGTTCGCACCGGCGTAGGGAGTTCGCCGATGCTTGCTGCTCGTTTCCATGCTGCTGGTCAGCCGTTGTCGCTGGATGACATACCGGTCCCCGAACCCGGTCCGGACGAGGTGCGCGTACGGGTGCGCGCTGCGGGTGTCTGCGGCACCGAGCTGCACTTCACCGACGGCCTGTACGCCCCCGCCAAGGTGCCGATGACGCTGGGGCACGAAGCCGCTGGCACGGTCGACGCGATGGGCTCCGAGGTGACCGGCTGGGCCGAGGGTGATCGGGTCGCAGTTTACTATTACCTGTTCTGCGGCCGCTGCCGATGGTGCCTGGCGGGCCGCCAGAACGTGTGCCTGACCCCCCGGGGTGTGCTGGCGTTCGCCACCGACGGGGCGTTCGCCGAGCACGTCGTCGTGCCCGCGCACTGCCTGGTCCGGCTGCCCGAGCAGCTGAGCTTCGAGCAGGCCGCACCGCTGTGCTGCGCCGGGACGACGTCGGTGCACGCCCTTGCCGAGGCGGACGTCGCGCCCGGCGAGGTCGTCGTGGTGCTCGGTGCCGGCGGGGTCGGTCTGGCCGCCGTGCAGGAGGCCCGCCGCCGGGGGGCCGTCGTGATCGCGGTGAGCCGAGACCCGGCCCGCCGCGCCGCGGCGCTCACCGCCGGCGCAGTGCGTGCGGTGGCCCCGAAGGACGTCGCCGCCGAGGTGTCCGCGCTGTCCGGCGGGCAGGGCGCCGACGTGGTGCTGGAGATGGCCGGGACCAGCGACACTCTCGAGCTGTCCGTCGGGATCCTCGGCCGCCGTGGCCGCTTGGTGCTCGTCGGCTACAGCAGCGATCTGCTGACCGTGTCACCGCTGTCGATGGTGGTGTCCGAGCAGCGAGTGATCGCCAGCGTCGGGAACACCTACGCCGAGCTGGTGCAGGCTGTCCACCTGGCGGGCGCCGGCCTGCTGCTGCCGCCGGTCGACACGACGCAGCCGCTGTCCGAGGTCAACGCGGGTCTGGACCGGTTGCGCGCCGGTGAGCTGACCGGTCGCCTGGTCCTGCTGCCGTGACCTCAGGCCCGTCCCGCCGACGGGCGCGGCTTCAGGTTGCGGGGTCCGCACCACAGGTCTAGACCTTGGACGGGACCTGACAAGAGGTCCGCCACGGCGATCGACCTCCCGTCCCTCGTGCACCCGACTCCAGGAGTCACCATGTACCTCGCCGTCCCGGCGCTTCCCGCAGAGCTGAGCCCGAGCCAGTACGCCACCGTCTACAACCTGCTGTCGCTCGCGATCGCGAGCCTGCTCTTCACGTCCATCTTCCTGATCATCCAGCGCGGGAGGGTGGCTCCGCGCTATCGCTCGGCCCTGGTGGTCTCGGCGACCGTCTGTGGCATCGCCACCTACCACTACTTCCGGATCTTCGAGAACTTCAAGGAGAGCTGGCCGGCCGGCGCCACCACCGACGCCGTCCACGTGCTGTCCAACATCGAGTTCAACGAGGGCTACCGCTACGTGGACTGGTTCCTGACCGTCCCTCTGCTGCTGGTCGAGACGATCGCCGTGATGTCGCTCGCCCGGGCCGACTCCCGCAAGATCCTGCTCAAGCTGGTGCCAGCCTCGGCTCTCATGATCGCGCTCGGCTACCCCGGGGAGATCTCAGGCGACACCGGCACCCGGTTGCTCTGGGGGACGCTGTCGACGATCCCGTTCCTCTACCTGCTCTACGTCCTGTTCGTCGAGCTCAGCAAGTCGATCGACCGCCAGCCGGAGCAGGTCAAGCATCAGATCAGCATGCTGCGGATCGCGCTCGTCGGGCTCTGGGGAGTCTACCCGATCGCCTACCTCTTCCCGGTCCTCGGTTTCGACGGCCCCAGCGCCTGGGTGCTCAAGCAGGGCGGATATTCCCTGGCTGACATCTTGGCCAAGGCCGCTTTCGGTCTCGCGATCTACCGCATCGCGGTCTACAAGAGCGAGCTGGAGGACGAGACGTTCGACCTCGGGCACGGCAGTGACACCGCCGTGACCGGTGAGCACCAGGCCGCGGCAGCCCCGTCGCGCACGTTCTCCCCGCCCACCGCCCGCTGAGCACCCGGTGCCCGGTGGCGTCATGCACCAGCCGCCGGACGCCGGAGCCCTGCCCACGGTCGCGGCCGAGGTCGGGGGCCTCCGTGGCGCTCGGCCCGTTCGCTCGCTCCCCCGCTCGAGGTCAGCGCTGCCCACGCCGTTGCGGCACCTGGGTGACCGGCTCCCTCCCGCGGTGCTGGCGTCGTTGCTCGCGGTCCAGCTCGTCGCACCGGGCAGCTGGGACAGCATCGCCTGGTTGCCCATCTCGCTCGGCCTGCTTCTCGGGCTGCCGCACGGTGCGGTCGACCACCTGGTCCCGGCCTGGGTTCGCGCCCGTCGCACGACGCTGCCGGTCCTCGCTGGCCTGCTCGTCGCCTATGCCGGAACCGCTGCGTTCGCCTTCGCGCTGCTCCGCCGCTGGCCCACACCGGGGCTGGCGGTGTTCCTGCTCGCCTCGCTGTTGCACTTCGGCGTCGGGGAGGTGCAGTACGACCGGCTGAGGAGCCTCTTGCCGCGTGCGGGCCGCTCGCATGTCCGGACGGCGGTGCAGATCCTCGGTTGGGGTGGTACCACCGTGGTGCTGCCGCTCAGCCGCTGGCCGGACGAGGTCCGTCCGGTGCTCGAGACGCTCGCCCCCGGTTCGAGCCGGCTCCTGACGCCCACCACCGCCGCGTGCGGCCTCGTGATCATCCTGCTGGCCGCGGGTCTCACGATCGCGCTCGCTCTCCACGAGCGTCGCGTCCGGTCCGCCGTCGAGCTGTCGCTGCTGGTCACGGTCTTCGTGACCGTCTCGCCGTTGGTCGCGTTCGCGGTCTACTTCGGCGCCTGGCACGCCACGCGGCACGTCGTCCGGCTGCTCGCCACCGACCCTGCGAACGGCGGCGACCTCGCCGCCGGACGGCTCGTCGGACCCTTGTTGCGCTTCGCACGCGCGGCCGCCTGGCCGACGGCTGCCTCCCTGCTGGTGCTGCTGGCCCTGGTGACGGCGACCTACGGCAGGCAGGAGCTGCTCGCCGCGAGCCTCGTGCTGCTGGCCGCCCTGACCGCGCCGCACATGATCATGGTCGCCTGGCTGGACCGCCACGCCGACCAACCGGTCGGCGGGGGCCGGAGATGAGCCTTCGCTGGTCACGGTTCACCCGACCGGTCTGGCGGACCAGGGCACGGCCGCCAGCGGCAGAGCACGACGACCGCAACCGCGTCGAACCAGCGCGCGGCTGACCGCGCTCCGGCTCACTCCGTCAGGTCGGCCAGCGCCTCCAGGGACTGGGCCAGCTCGGTCTCGACGCCGTCCGGCGCCTGCTCCGCCAGGAAAGACAGGTGCACGGTGACCTCGGTCCCCCCACCGGCGCTGTCGGCGAGCTGCAGCCACCCGGCATACTTCCCCGGTTCGCCGTTGCGGGACGGGGTCGACCACTCGACGCGCATCTGGTCGTGCTCGGCCCGCCAGAAGCCTTCGCTCTCGTACGAGCTGCCCTTCAGCTCCACCCCGCCGTCAGTCATCGTGCGGGCGTGCTCGACGGTCGGCAGCCATTCGGGCAACCGGTCGACGTCAGAGACCACGGCGAAGACCGTGTCGGGGGTGGACTGCAGGACGCGGGAGACTTCGAACTCGCTCATGGCCGTGGTGTTCCCGCACAGACGCCGCTGACCCCACCCGCAGGGTCGCAGGAGGGGTCAAGCGGCTTGCAGAGCGTCTTAGGCGGCCTTGCGCGGGATGATCGGCGCGTCGCGGCCGGTGCCCCGCGCGGTCTTCTGCGTCGTCTGCTGGGCCTCTGCCTGGGAGACGCCGGCCTGGGTGCCGTCAGCGTTCAGGGTGACCTGCTCCTCGTGGTAGTCCTCCTCCACGTTGACGTCCCACACGTCGTGAGCAGGGCTGGCACCGAGGATGTTCTTGGCCGTGAGCATCGCGGTCATCATGCTGTGGTCGGCGTTGTTGTAGCGGTGCATCCCGTTGCGCCCGACCGGGTGCACGTTCGGCACGGCTTGAGCCAGCCAGTCCCGGATGATGTCGACGTTGCGCTTGTAGAACTGGTCGTAGACCGGGTAGGCGCGCGGCATCCGTACGACATAACCCGCCTCGACGACGCCGGCCGGGACGAGACCGAGCTGGGCGATCTCGGCCTTGGCCAGCTCGACGAGGTCGTCGTCGGCCATGTTCCAGGTGTCGTCGCCCTCGTTCACGAAGTATTCGAGGCCGAGGCACGTACGCCCGTCCTTGACCAGGTACGGCGACCAGGACCCGAAGTTCTGGATGCGGCCGACCTTGACCTCGGGCGAGTGGATGTAGATCCAGTTGTCCGGGAAGCTGAACTCCTCCGGCACGACCAGCGCGACGGTGAGGAAGTCACGGTGACGCAGGTCGTCGGCAGCGGCACGGACATGCTCGGGGGCCGGCGGATCCATCGCCTGGACGAGCTGGTTGATCGGCATCGAGGAGATCAGGTGCTCCGCCGGGATCCGCTCACCGTCCCTGGTCACGACGGCCGTGACGCCGTGGTCGCCGTGCTCGACCGAGGCGACGCGTGCCTTCATGCGGACCTCGCTGCCCTGCTCCTCGACGAGGTCGCGGCAGGTCTCCCACATCATCCCCGGGCCGTACATCGGGTACTGGAACTCCTCGATGAGGCTGGTGATGTCCTTCTGGTTGCGCTTGGGCAGCAGCGCGTTGGTGACCGCAGAGAGCAGCGACAGGTTCTTGATGCGCTGCGCCGCCCAGTCGGACTGGATCTCGGTGGCGTCGACGCCCCAGAGCTTCTCGGTGTAGGTCTTGAAGAAGATCCGGTAGAGCCGCCAACCGAACCGGGCCGCGACCCAGCCCTCGAAGTTGCTCTGGTCCTTCGGCGGACGCACCCGGACCAGGGCGTACGACAGGACGCAGCGGATCGCCTCGATGATGCCCAGGTTGCCGAGCGCGTTGGTCGCCTTCAGGGGGTAGTCGTAGAGCTTGCCGCGGTAGAAGATCCGCGACATGCGCGGGCGGAGCAGGAACTGGTCGGCGGGGAGGATCTCGTGCCACAGCGCCTCGACCTCAGGCACCTTGGTGAAGAAGCGGTGCCCGCCGATGTCGAACCGCCAGCCGTCGCGCTCGACGGTCTGGCTGATCCCGCCGACCGTGTTGCTGGACTCCAGCACCGTGACGGCGCGGCCGGCCTTGCCCAGCTCGTAGGCGGCGGTCAGCCCGGCTGGACCGGCTCCGATGATGACGATCGGTTCGGTCCCGGGGAAGGTTCCGGGTTGTACGGGGCTACGTTCTTCGAGGCGGGTCACGCGTACTCCTAGTCGACGGGGTCGAACCGCAGGCGACGTGACGCGCGCCGCGCGGAGGGACCGATGCGTCGCCGGTCCCGGGGGTCGTCGCCGGGCTTCCCGTCGACGTGTTGGCACAAGGTTAACGACGGGATACCCGCGAAGAATCCTTCGACACTGTCACAGAAACGTCACGAGACGGTTCGGGAACGCATGATGGACCGTGATGACCGAACACGAGCAGGCCAGGCCTCGTCGCAGCTCGCCCGCGAGGATCGTGCCTGCGGTGCTGCTGGTCGTGATCCTGGTCTCCTTGCTCGCCCGGCTGCACAGCTCCAGCGTGCTGTGGCTGGACGAGGCGCTGTCGATCGAGATCTCACGTCGACCTCTGCCGGAGCTGCTCGATGCCCTGCGACGAGACGGTTCTCCGCCGCTGTACTACCTCGCGCTGCACGTCTGGATGGCGATCTTCGGCGAGTCCGCCGGTGCCACCCGAGCGTTGTCGACGGTCTTCTCGCTCGCCGCGCTGCCGGTGATGTTCGCCACGGGCCGACGTCTCGGCGGTTCCACGGTGGCCTGGGGCGCGCTGCTGCTGCTGGCCACCAACCCGTTCGCTGTGAGGTACGCCACCGAGACCCG
>JBBSTI010000037.1:0-24922 GCA_038236005.1 Mycobacteriales bacterium
CGCGCTGCTGTGGCCGGCCACCCGCGCCGCCGCACCTGTCAGCACCGCGGTGCTGGACGACACCGACCCGGACGCCGCAGAGCCAATCGGGTTCTGCCCGGCCGGCGGCGGCCCCGCCGGCGGTCAGCCGACCGACACGATCGCGTGCGCCGCCACCACCGCCGGCGCCGGTGAGGTCCTGACCGGACCGGGCGGCGTTCCGTTCCGGGTCTGCGCGGCCGGTCCGTTCGTCGTCGACACGACCATCGCCGGGCAGGTCACCGCGATGCTCGCCGCCGCCGCCGCCAGCGGCCTGGACCTGGGTGGCACCGGCTATCGCAGCAGCGCCCGGCAGATCGAGCTGCGCCGGGCGCACTGCGGGCCGACGACCTACGACCTGTACCAGCGGCCGGCGGGGGAGTGCAGCCCACCGACCGCCCGGCCGGGCCAGTCGATGCACGAGTGGGGGTTGGCGCTGGATATCACCAGCGCGGGCGCTCTGATCCGGAGCCGCAACGACCCCGGCTGGCAGTGGCTGGCGGCCAACGCCGCCACCTACGGGCTGATCAACCTGCCCAGCGAGCCGTGGCACTGGAGTGTTACAGGAACTTAGGTTGTCGCTATACTGCCCTGTATGCGCGGGCAGCGGTTGTCGTTGTCAGGGAGGACCGGATGGTGGTGCCGAAGATAGGTGAGCTTCGGGGTCGGGCGGCGGACCTGGCCGCTGTGGGAAACGCGTCGTCGCCGCACACGGTGGCCTCGTATGAGCGGCGGTGGCGGCAGTGGCAGGCGTTCGCTGATCACCACGGTGTGGCGGCGTTGCCGGCGGACCCGATGCATGTGGCGGCGTTTGTGGTGGCCCGGGCGAAGGTGGGGGTGAGCCCGTCGGGTGTGGCGGCGAACCTGTCGGCGGTCGGGTGGTTCCACGCACGCCTGGACCCGCCGGCGGGTGGGGTAGTGGATGCGGCCCGGTCGGTGGCCCGGGTGCTGGCGAAGTCGGGCCCGGCCCGGCCGCTGGCCCCGGCGCCGGTCCTGTCGGTGGGGGCGTTGCAGGCGATGGTGGGGGTCCCGGCACGGATGTCGCGGGTGCGGTCGGCCCGGATGGTGCGGCTGCTGACGGGGGCGCCACCGCGGCGGCTGTTGGCGCTGCGGGGGGACGACGTGGTCTTCGATGTCGATGGCCGGTGGGTCGATCTGGTGTTCCCGCCGGTGCCAGCGTCGCGGAGCCGGCCGACGGTGCCTGCCGGAACGATTCGGTTGGAGGCCGGTCGCACGATCGTGGATTGCCCGGTGGAGGCGATGCGGGCGTTGGTCGCGCAGGCCCGGGACGGTCACCTGTTCGACCACAAGGGGCTGTACGGCAACAGCATGTTGCAAGTCGACCCGTTCGACCCGGAGTTGGCGGTGGGGGCGCGGTTGGCGGTGAGGAACCGGGCGCTGGTCGGTGTCGGCTACGGCGGGGCGTTGCGGGTGGAGGAGCTGTCGGTGGCCCGGGTGGAGAACCTGGAACCGGTGGGCGATGCCTACCGGCTCCGGCTCCCTCGCACGAAGACGAGCCGGGACGGCCGGGCTGAGGCGGTCGTCCTGGAGCCGACGGGCGGGGTGTTGGACCCGGTGCGGTTGCTGGACGGGTGGCTGGCCGTGCGAGGCGATCACGACGGGCCGCTGTTCCACAACGTCCATCACCACACCGATCTGGACCGGGGCCTGACCACCGATGAGATCCGGGGGACCGTCCGGGATCTGGCGGTGGCCGTCGGACTCCCCAGGACGGTGTCGGCCTACTCGCTGCGCCGGTCGTGGGCGACCCACACCTATCTGCGGGACCGGAACTCGATCGGGCGGATCTGCCTGCAGCTGCGACATGAACGGATCGACACCACGATGCGCTACATCGAGGATCTGGGCACCCACCTGCTCGACCCCGTCGAGGTGCTGTCCGGCGAGGTGGTGCTGGCCGGCCCCGGCGGGATCTCGGCCCCGGCGAAGAACCTGGGGTTCGCCCCCGATCCGCTCGACTTGCTCATCGGTGAGGCCATCGGTGCGTTGGGCGCCCCGGCCGCCTTAGCGCCGGGCACGATCCACCAGATCGCCCACTACTGGTCGCGATGGGAGCGGTGGTGCGCCGAGCACGGGTTCCCGCCGTTCCCGGCAGGGCCGTCCCATGTCCTGCTGTTCGCCGCCCAACGGGCCCAGCAGGGCGTGTCCGCCGGCACCCTGCGGGCCCAGCTGAAGGCGATCCAACGGGTCCATGACGACATCGGAGTGGCCACCGTCGGTTTCACCCGGATCGCCACCGAGATCGTGGGCGGCCTGGAACGGGGCCACGTCGCCCCTCGCCGCCAGGCGCCGGTCATCGCCCGCGGCGATTTGGTCCGCATGGCCGAAGCGGCACGGTCCGACGGGGAGACCGACCTGGGAGCGTTGCGGGATCTGGTGATGGTGTGCGTCGGCTACGCCGGCGGTCTGCGGGCCGACGACCTGTGGCGGGCCCGCCTGGAGTGGATCGAGCGAGTCCCGTCGGGCTGCGTGCTTCGCCTGGCCGCGTCGAAGCTGAACCAGGCCGGCCGCCGCCCCGAGGGGGTGCTGCTCCCGGCCCGCGACGATGCCTTGGACCCCGTCGCCGCCCTCGAACACTGGGCCGCGCGGACGGGGCTCACCGACGGGCCGCTGCTGCCGTCGCTGCCGTTGCGTGACCCGGCCCGGCCGATGAGCAAGGACAACGTCGCCGATCGCCTGCAGCGGCTGGCGGCCCGGACCGGGTGCGCGGTTCGCCCGACCGGGCACAGCCTGCGGCGCAGCTGGGCCACCCACGCCTACGAGGCCGGCCTCGACCTGCTGTCCATCAGCCGCCAGCTCCGTCACCGGCGGGTAACCGGCACCCGCACCTACGTCGAGTCGCTCACCCCGTGGCCCGACAATCCCGCCACCGCCATCAACGGCGACGAGGAGAGCGGGCAGTGACCGGGCCGAAGGAGTTCTTCTGTTCGGGGACCAACCGGTTCGCCCGGCCTTGCCACAACCGGGTCGAGGACGACGGCGGCCGCTGCGGCCGCTGCGCCGGCCCCGTCACCTACCCGACCCCGACACCGGCCCCACCGGCCGAGCCCGCTGCCCGGCCGGTGGGTGAGGACTGGACGGTCGCTCCGCAGTTGCGGGACCGGTTGGCCCCGTTAGCGGCCGGCAACCCGCAGCTCGAACGTCTCGTCGAGGTGTGCGTCCGCCTGGCCCACAACAGCCGGGCCGATGGCAGCAAAGTCGTCTACGACCAGCACTGGCGCACGTTCATCGCCTTCTGCGCTGCCGTCGGGTTGTCCCCCGAGCTGCCCATCCCGCCCGAGACAGCCGCCTGCTTCCTGGCCTACCTGGCCGACGCCGGCCGAGTCGACCGCACCACCGGCGAACGGCGCGGGACCGGTGATCCGCTGCGCCACGGCTACCTCTGCCAAGCCATCGCCGCGATCGGCTACCGGCACGAACTCAACGGGCTAGCAGCACCTTTGGGGGACCCGCTCGTCCAAGCCGTCCTGCGCGGCTATGGGCGCATCCACGGCACCGACGTCCGGGGCAAGGACCCGATCCGTCTCGACGGCCTCACCCGCATCGCCACCACCCTCACCCGCCCCGCCATCAACGCCACCCGGGACCGGGCCCTCGTCCTGCTCCTCACCCACCCCGACCTCGGTGTGAACGCCGGCCAGCTCGCCCGCCTCGATCGCGAGCACACCCTGCCCCCCGAGAACTCCCACGATCCCGTCGTCCTGCTCGTCCACCCCGGCGGCCGCAGCCTCGGCCTCGAACCGATCGAGATCCCTTACGACAACACCACGCCCACCGCCTGCGCCGCCCGCGCCGTCAACGCCCTGGCCCCCGACCGGTTCGGGCCGGTGTTCCGGTCCGCCCCCGGGCGGCGGCTCAGCCGCCAAGGAATCCTCAAGATCGTCCGGACCGCCATCGCCGACGCCGGCCTCAACCACCGGCTCACCGGCACCGGCGGCATTCCCAAGCTGGCCGACGCCGCCGACCGGGCCCGGCTCGCCGCCCACGTCACCGCCCCCGCCGCCACCGACACCCGGGACCTCGCCCTCATCCTCAACCTCTACTGGGGCGCCTTCCGCGGCAGCGAGCTCGTCGCCATGCGCTGGGCCGACTGCCGCACCGTCGACCAAGGCGTCGAGTGGATCGTCCGGCGGGCAAAGAACGACCAGCTCGGCCGCAGCGAGACCGTCGGCGCCGCCCGCAACCCCAACCCGCTGCTCTGCCCCGCCACCGCCCTCACCGACTGGCACACCACTGTTGCGGGCCTGCTCGGCCACCAACCACGAGACGACGAACCCGTTTTCGTCCCCCTCGACCAGCACGCCGACAACCCGACGCCGCTCACCCGCGACGGCGCCTCCCAGATCGTCAAACGAGCCGCCCGGACCGCCGGACTGGTCGGTGACCACGCCAGCCATTCCCTGCGAGCCGGGTTCGTCAGCGACGCCCTCGACGCTGGTGCCACCCGCGAACAAGTCCAACACCACGGTCGCTGGGCCGCCGTCAAGAGCATCGACCCCTACTACCGCAAGACCAATACCTGGGGCCGCAACAACCCCTCCCAACACCTCGCCGGGGTTGGGCGAACGTGAGGGACCTCGTCGGCTTTCGCGACTACCTCGTCGACCGGTTCAACATCGCCGTTCGCCGCGCCGGCATGTGGGGCGGGGAGCTCTCGCTGCGCCTGTTCCTCTACGACCTGGCGTTTCTCGATGGTGCTGAAGCCGTGTGGGCGGGCGAGCAGGAACGCCTTGTCGCACGCGGATGCTGGACGTCGACTGGCATCGAGGGGGCCTTCACGATGATGTTGGCAACGGAGGAGAGTCACGAATCAGCCGCTAGCTCCATCTACGGCGAGATCAGTCATCGTCTTGGCTACCTACGCCTGGACCGAAGCCTCGATCCCAACACGTATCGAGCTGTGCGGAAACAGGCGCGCTCATGGACTCGGAAAGCCGATCGGACCCTCACCGACGTCGTCGCTGAGTTCGGCGAGCCATCACTGATCTTCGGTGGAACGAACCCGCTCTGGCCGAAGACCTACGCGTACGCGACGACATCCGGCGCGGACCCGATCATCTTCTTCGATCTTTGGAACAAGGTCGAGATCGCCGACGGTCACGTCGCAGGGGAACTGGGACCGGAGCCGATGCTCCGCGACGTCCGGGTGACCGGGTCGACCTTCCCAAGCGACTTCACCTTCACCCCGCTGGGACGCACCATGCGGCGGTCCTCCGCCTATCCACTCGAGGCACTACAGAAAGCCCACGTGCCTCGATGAGCGTTCGCGACAACCAACGCCCGCGTCCCCCTCATCCCCGGGCCACCCGCCCGACAGAATGGTCTACGAGTGGAGCGTGAGTTGAGTTACTTGGCCCGATGGGGCAGGGTCACGCTTGACTCAGTTGGCGTGGCTCGATCGTAGGGGTGGTGGCGGGTTGGTGGTGGATCTTGCGGTGTTGGACGCGACCGTCGCTGCGCTGCTGGGGGCGGCTCGGGATGTGTCGCCGGGGACGCGGGCCTCGTACGAGCGGCGGTGGCGGAGGTGGCGGGCGTTCGCAGAGAACCACGGGGTGGCGGCGTTGCCGGCGGATCCGCTGCATGTGGCGGCGTTCGTCCTGGCTCGGCATCGGGCGGGGGTGAGCCAGGCTGGGATCGCTGCGAACCTGTCGGCGGTCGCCTGGTTTCACGAGCGGGCGGCGGAGGGCGCCTCGTCGGTCACCGAGGCGGGCCGGGCGACGTTGCGGGCTGTCGGCAGGGACGGACCGGGTGGGCCGCGGCGGCCGGCGCCGGTGCTGTCGGTGGGGGCGCTGCTGGCGATGGCGGAGGCGCTCCCGAGCTTGGGAACGAAGTTCGCGGCGAAGGTCGTCCGGGTGTCGTTGCCGACGGTGAAGCCCCGCCAGTTGGCGGAGCTGACCGCGTCGACGATGTTGAGGTTGATCCGGCCGGCCGCTGGGCCGTGTTGGCGCTGCCGGGGTTGGGGTGGAGGGGGAAGCACCCGCCGTTGGCGGCGGCGTCGGTGCGTCTGGAGGCTGACCCGGGGTGGGTGGCCTGCCCGGTGCGGGCGGTCGGCCAGCTGGTGGCGGCCGCAGTCGACGGCCGGCTCTTCACCCAACGCTTGCTGTTCCAGGACGCCCTCGACGAGTTCGACCCGGTCACCTCCAGCCACGGCGTCCCGGCGCGTCTGTTGGTGCGGGACGTGGCCATCGTGTGTGTCGGCTACTGCGGCGCGTTGCGGGTGGAGGAGCTGTCCCGGGCCCGGGTGGAGGACATCGAACCGGTCGGTGACCTCTACCGGTTGCGGCTGCCGTTGACCAAGACGACCAGGTCGATGGCCGACCAGGCCGTGCTGCTGGAACGGCGCGACGACGCCTTGGACCCGATCAGGGCGTTGGACCGGTGGCTGGCGGTGCGAGGCGACGCTGACGGCCCCCTGTTCACCAACGTCCACCACCGGGCCCCGGGCCGCAAGACGGCGGGCGATCACCTGCCGGCAGGGAACATTCGGGTGATCATTCAGGACCTGGCCGTCAGCGTCGGGTTGCCGTCGACCGTGTCGGGTTACTCGCTGCGCCGGTCCTGGGCCACCCACCGCTACCTGGCTGACCGGCACGACCTGGCCAGCATCATGATGCAGCTGCGGCACGCGTCGATGGACATGACCGTCCGCTACGTCGAGGACCTCCGCCCCGGTGACCTGTCCGGCGACGACATCCTGTCGACCGACCAGGTGCTGGCCAGCGCCGGCGGCCAACCGGGGGGCCGCAAGGACATCGGCTTCGACCCGGCCCCCCTGGGCGACCTCGTCGCCGAGGCCACGGTGTTGACCAGTCCCCGGGCGAACGTGGCCCCATCGACGGCACGGGTCAACGACAACCTGTGGGCGACCTGGTCGGTCTGGGCCCACAAGCAGGGCTTCTCGCCGCTGCCGGCCACCGCTGAGGCGCTGGCCCTGTTCATCGCGGCGAGGGCCGATAAGGGTCTGAAGCCCGGATACCTGCGCGCCCAGCTCGGCCAGATCGTCAAGCAACACGCCACCCGTGGCTACCCGACGCTCGGATTGTCGTCGCTGGCCGAGGAAATCCTCGAGGCTTACAGCCGCACCCACACCGGCGGACGCCGCAAAGCGCCTGTGCTGGCGATCGACGGCATCGCCGCGATGGCCGCGGCCGCGGCCGGGCAGGGACCGGGTGGGCTACGGGACCGGGTCATCGTGTGCGCCGGCTACTGCGGGGCGATGCGCGTCGACGACATGGTCCGGGCTCGGCTCGAGGACGTCGAGGCGACGCCGTGGGGGGCGGTGTTGCGGCTGCGGGCGTCCAAGGACAACCCGAGTGGCGCGGCGGCCGAGACGGTGGTGCTGCTCCGCCGCATCGACGCGCTCGACCCGATCGCCGCCATCGAGGACCTCATCACCGCTGTCGGGTCGAGTTCGGGACCGCTGGTCCCGGCCCGGGTCGGCTCCGACCGTGCTCTGAAGGCGGACAGCTTCGCTCACCGGCTGGCCGTCCTCTCCCAGCAGGCCGGGCTGCGGGTGACACCGACCGGGCACTCGCTGCGCCGGTCCTGGGCCACGCACGCCTATGAGGCCGGCGTCGACCTGGTCACCATCCAACGTCACCTCCGGCACGCTTCACCAACGACCACCAAGGGCTACATCGAGTCGCTGTCCCCGTGGGTCGACAACGCCGCGGTCCGGCTGGCCCAACCAGCCCCGAACCTGACGGGCCGGCCAAGGTGCACCGGGTGACCAACCGATGACCTCACCGGTCGTGCCGCAGTCCTGCACGGGAACGAACCGGCTCGGCCGCCCCTGCACCAACCGGGTCAACGCCCCTGGAGGGTGGTGCGGCAAGTGCCAAGCCGCGGCCCTGCGGCCGGCCGTCGGCGGCAGCAAGCCGCCGGCCGAGGCCCCGGCGGCGGTCATCCCTCCGCTGCTGGAGCAGCCGGCCACCGACGAGAGCTGGTCGCCGGCCGAGCAGGTCCGACGCCGGCTTGCCTCGGTGGCGGGGGACAGCCCCGAGCTGCAACGTCTGGTGGAGGTCGGCGCCCGCCTGGCCGTCAACAGCCGGGCAGCCCAGACCAAGGCTTCCTACCGGCAGCACTGGCTCACCTTCGAACGGTTCTGCGCGGCGGCCGGGTTGTCTTCGGCCCTACCGGTCGCCCCGGAGGTGGTGGCCTTGTTCGTCGCCTTCCTGACCGTCTACCGGCGCCACGACCCGTCCACCGGTCAACGGACCGAGACCGGCAAGCCGCTGGCGCACAGCTACCTCCGTCAGGCTGTCGCCTCCATCGGACAGCGGCACATCAACCACGGCCAGGCCGACCCGACGACCGACGCCACGATCGCCGTGCTGCTCGAGGGCTACGGCAAGACCTACGGCACCGCCGTGCGCGGCAAGGACCCGATCCGGGCCGCCCAGCTCGGCACCATCTGCCTGACCCTGAGCCAACCACCCGTCCACGCCCGCCGGGACCTGGCCCTGTGCCTGCTCGCCACCGACGCCACCCTCGACCTCGGTCCAGGCCAGCTTGCCGCCCTGGACCGCTCCAGCATCTTCCTTCCCGAACAGCCCCTCGAACCGCTCGTCTTGCTCGTCACCAGACGAGGAGGCCCGAGTCTCCACCCCGTCGAGGTGTGGCCCAACGCCCTCACCGACATCTGCCCCGTCACCGCCGTCCAAGCCCTTGTCGGCACCCCCCACGACGGCACAGACCCCAAGGGTGGCAAGGCGTTCGGGGTCACCCTGGAAGGCGTCGTCCACCTCGTCAACGACCAGGTCCGCCGCGCTGGCCTGACACCGGTGACATGTGACCGGCGGCTGCCCCGCCTCGACGTCGAGCAGCGCAGGGTGCTGGCCGCCGCCATCGCCCAGCCCTGCGATGAGGACACGCGGAACCGGGCCATCCTCACCAGTCTGTGGCCTCAGTCCGCTGCTGCTGCAAGCGGCCCGCGACAAGTTCCGCGAGTTGGGCACCCGCGACCTCGTCGGGCCGGTCCGTCCGAACGGTAAGGCGCTCGAGCCGCGCACACCCATCGCCCAGTACGCCGCCCGTACCCGCTCTGACGGGTTGCCCTCCGATTCCTGGCTGCGCGTGCACGCGCGCTTGGGCGGACGCAGGCTGCACATTGCGTCGCTGTCGATGACGATCCCCGGCACGCTCGCACAATGGCGGGAATGGACGGGAATGGCCTTCGACGCCGACGGCCTGATCGATGTTGAGGGCGGCCTCGTTCCCGTGCTCGTCGACACCGCAGAGGACCACGCCGTGTACATCGAGCCCAACGTCTGGGTACATCACGTCCTCTGACGACACACGCTCGTGGGCAGGCGAGCGTCCAGCCGCAGGGGAGCCGCCCGCGGAACAACCCGAGCGGCTGAACTGAACACGTCGCCAGACTCCTGGGGCTCTGTGTCATTTGACGATCGGGGTTCGGGACAGAACAAGGCCCGCGAGGACCGTGCTTTGCTTGGTAAGTGGCAGAGGACATCGATGCTCTGGCAGCTGCCGCCTACGCCAACGGTCAAGACGCGATCGATGTTGCCGTCGGACGTGTCGCGACGCTGATCGAGGTGCGCGACGAGGTCGTACGAGGCCGCCGAGAGGACCCGCGCAACTTCCCCGGGTTCGGGCCGACCGATAAGGGCGTCATTGGCCGCCGTGTCGTGGCGTCGCTCCTCGACGCAGGTTGGCGGCCGCCGCGCGACGGAGAGGTCGTGGACGCGGCCAGCAGGTCAAGGCAGTGCAGCGCGCAGTTCACCCAGTGGCTCAACAGCCTTGACCCCGAACAGCGAAGGCGCGCACTAGATCACTACGCGGAGAAGGGCCACTTCCCGCCTGACCTCCGGCCACCCGGCTGAGCGCCCCGGTTGACGATCCTCTTATGGCACTGCGAAGCCGCGCGACCTGAGGTCTACACCATGCTGACCGAGAGTGACACCTTCGGCACCAGTCCCCGTACCCTCATCGACGGGCAGGCACCCGCCGCGGACAGCGTCTGCTGCGGTGGTGACACCGCCGCCGACCAGCCTCCCGCCCCCGGCCGCCTGCTGCGGATAACTGGCCTTACCCGCAGGACCTGTCAAGCGCCTTGCGACTCGATCCTTCAGTTCAGTCTTCGAGGCGGGCGAGTCGGTTGGCGGGGTTGGTGGTGCCCCAGATGTGGGTGCGCCGGTAGTAGGAGTCGAGGGCGACAGGGGAAGGGGCCGCTGTGTCGAAGCGACCTGCCGGCGCCCTCCCGTCCCCTGCAAGGAGCAACCATGCGTACCGCCCGCCGCACCACCATCCTCGCCCTCACCCTGACCTCCGGGCTGGTGCTCGCCGGTTGCAACGGCAGCGACAGCTCGACCGCAGCGGGTCCGTCCTCCACGGCAGGGACGGACCAGAGCGCCGCGTTCAACGAGGTCGACGTCCGGTTCACGCAGGGGATGCTGCCGCACCACATGCAGGCCGTGCGTAACTCCGAGATCGAGATCGCCATGGGGGGAGCCCCCGAGGTCAAGGCGATCGCGCAGAAGATCCTGACCGAGCAGAAGAAAGAGATCGAGACGATGCAGGGCTTCCTGAAGACCTTCGGTGCCCCCGAGAAGCCGGCGCCGGCAGACCAGCAGGCCGTTTGGGACAAGAACACCGCCGAGCTGCGTGATGCGGCGACGCCGGAGGCCCGTGACGTGGTGTTCCTGACCAACATGGTCCCGCACCACGGCGCAGCGATCCCGATGGCGCAGCTCGACGTGACCCAGGGCAAGTACCTCCCGGCGCAGGAGCTCGCCATGCAGATCAAGACGGTCCAGCGCATGGAGATCGTCGAGATGAACATGCTGATCCGCGCGCGTACCCGAACTCCATAGCCCCCCTTCCAGAGGTGACGCGTGCAGGCCCCGTCACCGCTTACGTTGCCTTGGGCAGACGCCGGTAAGAACGGCCCGCCGAGGAAGCCGAAGGAAGTGCATGACGATCGAGGACGACATCGTGGCGTGGGCGACCACCAAGCCCGCCTGGCACCGTGAGGTGCTGGACGCGCTGGTGGCGGGAGCCGACCTAGGCGACGCCGCCGCGGCGGGTGTTGCCGACCGCCTCGTCGGCGGCACGCACATCACCCCGGCTGGCCCCTGGCGCCGAGGCTGCCCCGGCTACACCCACTCCCGGAGCTCACACGGTGACGGTGCTGGGCATCTCGGGCCCACCGGCGTGAAGGCCTACGCCGAAGGACAGCAGCTCACCTTGAGCCCGGCCAGCCTGACGTCGTGTACGGCGACAACGGCAGCGGGACGTCGGGCTACGCCCGCTCGCCGCCCAACGACTCGACCGGCTGCCCGACAACCAGTTCCTGCGCTACGGGCTCAGTCCCGACGAGGTGCTGAGCATTCGGGCGCGCTACACCGACTGGCCGCGCGACAGCACCATCGACCAGAGCGCCCAGGATGCCTACGACAGCGCCCGCGGAGCAGATCGGACCCCCAGTCCAGCGAGCCAACGCCGCCCACCTGGCCGGACGGTGTTCGGTCGGTACCGGCGGCACACCCTCCCGGCTCGTCGCCATCCGGTGAAGGTGCTGTACGGCGAGCAGGAACGCGCGACGGTGTGTTCGTACGTCGGCGCCCGGCGGTTGTCTGTCCGCAGCGGCGCGGCGGGCCCGGCGGCACGGGTGTGCCGACCAGACCCGCCGCGGCGGGCTCCATCCAGGCGCGCCCGTTCACGGGTGCCGCTCAGGCGTGCCGGGCGCAGGCGTGACAGGTCAGGTGCGGCGCCGCCCGACCAAGGACCCGAGACCCAGGCCGATCAGCAGCGCGAGCACGGCCGCGCCGATGAGCAGCCCGGTGCTGACGCCGTCCGAGTCGTCGCTGCCGGCCGGCGAGCTGTCGATCCCGGTCCCCGGGCTCTTGGTGCCGCCGGAGGCCGACGCGGTGGGCGTCGCCCCGGGCGAGGCCGACGCCGTACCGCTCTGGGAGGCGGCCGCGAAACCGGCCGAGGCGGGCCCGGAGCCTGAGTGCGGCAGGGCCACGTACGGGAAGGCCTTGGAGAACTCGACGTCGTTGGCGTCCACACCGTCGCCCTTGGCGAGCGGCTCGACGATGGTGCCGGTCCGGATCGCGCCCGCGAGGGCCTGCAGCTCGATGTCGACCACGTCGTCGGTGAGTCGGCGACCGTTCGGGAAGCCCTGCATGTCCTTGGCCAGGACGCCCAGACGCTGCGGCGAGGCGGTGACCGGGATCTTGGTGTTCAGGCGCACCATCTCGGCGGGCGTCACCTTCGGCGGCTGGTTGAGATCCTTGATGCCGGTCAGGAAGGCGGCGACCAGGTCCTCGCGCGGCGCCTTCGGAGCGGGCAGCTTGTAGATCTTCTCGAGCAGCTTCGGGACCTCCGGGTCGGAGACCCGTGCGACGGCGGCCATGACCGTGCCGTCCTTCTCCGGGGGGAGGCTGTTGAAGGCGTCCTTGATGCCGATCGGCATCACGACCTCGTTCACCAGTGGCGCGCCCAGGCGGGACACCTGCGCGAACTCGCCGGTGGGCTCGGCCTTTCCGCCCCCGATACGCATGGTCTTCTGGTCGGTGGTCGCCCACGCGCCGATGATGCCGCTCCCGTCGCCACCCTTGGCCAGGTTCGCCACCGGCACCTGCAGAGCGATCGTGTTGACATTGAAGCCGCTGAGGGAGTTGTTGCCCACCTCTGACAGGTTGCCGCCGTAGAGCAGGTCGAAGACGCGGATGTCGAGGAAGAACGGGTCGTCGGCCTGCCCGGCGAATGCGGTGCCACCACCGGGGAGCGGGGTTATGGCCTCGTCACGCAGCTTCTGGTAGTTGGGCATCGAGGCGTCCCCGACGTAGCTCGGGGCGACCTTCTTGTCCTTCAGCAGCGTCGTGGCCTTGCCGCTGTCGTCGATCTGTTCGAGCGTGTAGGTCTGCTTGAACAGCAGCGTCGGGTCGTCGATCGAGTTCACCGGCCCGTTGTTGTAGAGGAACGTCTCGTTGGTGCGCTTGTCGACATTGGTGAAGGTGAACCGGAAGGTCAGGTCGGGCTTGGCGTCACCGTTGTTGTCGACCTTGATGTTGTAGCGGTAGCCGTCCGCACCGAACGGGTAGAAGTTCGGCCCGCCCGAGGGGTCCTGGAACGGGATCCAGTTGGCGATCAGCGTGGCGGTGTCGGGCTTGTCGGGGCTCACGAACGCGTAGACGTCGGTGTTGTCGATGAGTGGGCTGGCCGCCGTGAGCGGGGCCTCGCGGTGGCTGGAGGCGCTGCCGGTGGACGGGGCCAGTGCGAGGGTGCTGCCGGCGGCGACCAGGCCGAGGGCGACGAGCGAGGCGCCGGTGCGCCGAGCGGGAAGACGGGACCAAGCACTCACGGGCAGCTCCAGGGGAAGGCGCCGGCTCCAGGTGAGGGAGGCCGACGAGGGGTCGGACATCGCCGGAGCGCGGGGAGCAGGCCGCGGAACCGCAAGATCCAGTGCGGCGCCGGTGCCCGGCTGTCCCCGGGACAAACGACGACCGGCCAGAACGTGGCCAATTCGTGACCAGGCTGGCCGCCCTGGAACTCGAAAGGCTGCTCGAGCAGGTCCAGGCCCGGTACGACGACGGCCGCGTCGACCTCAGCGTCGACGACCAGGCACGGCCAATCCTGCTCGCGGTCTCCGACAACGGACCGCAGATGACCTGTAGGCGCCGGGCGTCACGGCTGCAACGCCACAGCGGCGGAGGGCGACGACCTCCCCGCGCACCCCCGGGCAGAAAGGTTACGGCGTCCGGCCGCCGCGGAAGCCGCTCCCCGGTGGCGCGATGACCCGATCGGCCTGGCCCACCTGGGCGCCGCCCACACCGGGGTGGAAGCGGCCCGTGCCATGGCCATGGCCATGGCCGTTGCGAGCGCCATCGACGCCCCGCCGGGGATGACCGCAGATAAGACAGCCCGACTCGCCTACGGCACCCGCCACGTCGCCGATCTCGCCACCGGCGCCGTGATCGACCACGCCAGCGGGGCGCTCGGCCCCGCGCCGGCGGCCCAGGACCCGCTGATCAGCCAGCGGATGGCCGACCTGGCCTCTACGTCCGCCAGTCCCACCCCGAGCGCGACCTCCCCGCCCTCGGGCGTCTGGTCATGGCCCGAGGGCGCGCACCCGCTTCGGGCGATGAGCGCGCCGCCGAGGGGGGCGACGAGCAGTGTGGTGCTCCTGAGCAACAGGGCTCGATGCCGTCCTGCCGGTCCCAGGCCGCGGACCACGGAGAGAGGGACCCGGGTAGGGGTTCGACCATGACCGACAGCGATCAGATCAAGGGCAAGGTTAAGCAGGCAGCTGGAGACCTCACCGGCGACAAGGATCTGAAGCGAGAGGAGGAAGGTCGACGAGGCCTCAGTCACCATCAAGGACAAGGTGGCCGACGTTGCCGATGCGGTGAAAGACCGCCTCCACAAGGACTAGCTTTCCCGGCCTTCCGCCGTCGTTGGGATCAGCAGCGGCGGGCCGGCGAGATTGACTCGGAGGTCGCTCATGGTGCATGCGGGACGCATAGGCCAGAGCTACCCAGTAGCTGTGCCGGCGCCGAACGCGTCGATGGCGGCCGTGAGCCGATGCCTCTCGAGACTGTCGATCTGGTCCTGAGCGCGGTGCACCAGCCCGTCGAGGTCGAGGATGCCGCTCGGCTGGGAGCCGGCCCCCAGGGCACCGCTCTCTACGCCGGCCACGGCCTGGAGCGCCCTCCACAGGGCGCGTTTCCCCTCGACGCCGACGCAGAGCATCTCCAGCTGCATCAGGCGGCTTAGTGCCTCACCGCCCGTGACCGTGTCGCTGAACCGGATCCTGGTCAGTTTCTCCGCCACCCACCCGCCGCTCTGCTTGAGCCGGCTCTTGTCGACGCCCAACTGCTCCATGAGCGTTTCGAGGGTGATCCGGTCGGCCTTGATGTCGGCGACAAGCTCGCTCATCGACTCGCCCAGCGGCGTTCCTGCCTGCCCGGCCTCGATCTGCTCGGCCAGGTCGCAGCCGGCCACCGCGCCGGCCAGGTGGTCGTTGAGGTAATGCCCCAGCAGCTCGTTGGAGGCCACGCCGGCGTCGCCTCCCATCACCGCTCCCGATGCCGGTGTCAGCCTAGCGCCTCGTCGAGGGCGCCGGCGAAGGCCTTGACCGCCCGGTCACCGGTGTCGACGCCCGGCTTGCGGCAAGCGACACTGTGACCGCGTCACGCCCGCCGGCGACGCGTCTCCCACGCCAGGCCGGTGGCCACTGCGGCCAGCCCCACCAGCGCGTACACCGCGGCCTTGCCCGGGTGGGGGCGATGCCACGGCCGGACCCGGACCTTCTTCTGGAACTCCAGCACCGGCCAGCCGGAGTTCTCGGCCACCTGCCGCAGCTTCTTGTCGGGGTTGACGGCCGTCGGGTTGCCGACTGCTTCGAGCATCGCCTGGTCGGTCGTCGAGTCGCCGTACGCCCAGCACTGCTCGAGGTCGTAGCCGCGCTCCGCGGCGAACTCCCGGATCGCCTCGGCCTTGCTCTCGCCGTGGGCGTAGAACTGGATCTCCCCGGTGTACTTCCCGTCCACGACGGCCATGCGCGTCGCGATCACATGGTCCACGCTGAGCAGCTCGCCGATCGGTCGCACCACATGCTCGCTGCTGCTGCTGACGATCACCACTTCACGCCCGGCCGCCCGGTGCTCGTCGAACAGCGCGAGGGCCTCCGCATAGACGACGGATCCGATGACCAGGTGCATCCGCTCGGCGACGATCGCGTTCACCTGCTCCACCGGCCAGCCGGCGCACAGCTCCCGCAGCTGGTCGCGGGCCTGGTCCATGTTGTCGGCGTCCGCTCCGCGCAGGTAGTAGACGAGCTGCGCCAGGACGCTCTTGTACACCGCCCGGCGGTTGACCAGACCTCCCTTGTAAAAGTGCCGGCCGAAGGCCAGGGTGCTGCTCTTGGTGATGACCGTCTTGTCGAGGTCGAAAAAGGCAGCTTCTCGTGCAGGAGTGCTCACGGAGAGGAAGAATAGGCTGTAGCGCGAGTTGGTGGGACTCCTGCCGTCACAGCGGGGAAAACCAACAACTGACAGGGTGGTCACGACTACCCCGGATCTCGACGGGCTCGGCTCAACTCCCCCCAGGTGCGTTGCTTTCCGACGCAAGGTCGCTGAGAAGCAGTTCCGCCGCCGCGGACAGACATTCCATCAACGCATCTGCGGGATCACTCTGAACCCAGAGAACGCACCCGGAGATGCGTCGGGGGGCGGCACCTACCTACGGATGCCGACTGTCCGTCTTCTGAGTCAAGCGCAACGCAAAGTCACAATCGAGTATGGCCGGTGTCGCAGCGCCACCATCTGGGCAGGCACGCGAGACTATGACGGTGAGCCGACAGGGTCCTGCGCCGCTGCGCTCCAGCCGCCTGAGCAGCGACCTCGGCGTGACCCGGTCCGAGATGGACGCCTGCGACGCGGCATCGATCGCGGACTGCGCCGCCGGTGACCCGACCGCGTTCGACGACCTCTACGGCCGTTACGGCGCGGGGTGCCTCGCGCTCGCCCGACAGATCCTCGTCGATGCGCACTACGCCGAAGACACGGTCCAGGAAGTGTTCCTGCACCTGTGGCGCAACGCCAGCGCCTTCGACGGGAGCCGCTCCTCAGCGAGGAAGTGGCTCATGATGCTCACTCACCACCGCGCTGTCGATCGAGTGCGCTTCGAGCAACGCCGCGCAGCATCTGCGCTCGGCGAGAAGGATGACCACCCGGACGACCGACCTGGTCCCGAGGTCCAAGCCATCACGGCGCTGCTCGGAGAACGAGCCGTGAGCGCGCTCGCCCTGCTGACCGCGAGCAAGCGCGAGGCGCTGGTGCTGGCGTACTGGGGCGGCTACACCCAGCGAGAGATCGCCGTCATGACGAGCACGCCCCTCGGCACCGTCAAGACCAGGATGCGAAACGGGCTGATTGAACTACACGGATTCTTCGCCGACGACTCGCGGCCGGCGCCGGCCGCCTGACAGCGAACGCGACTAGCCGCACCCGCACGAGGAAGTAGCCCGCGAGGGCACCGGACACGGCGAAGCCAAGCGTGCGAAGCCTGGTGGCTCCGTCGGGTCCGGCGTCCTCGCGCGGCCGGTGTGCCATGCCCTGCACATCGGCCGGGACGGTCACTGCCAGGCGCACAAGGTCACGTAGTCGGCCACTGTCCGCTGCGTGCTGGTTGTCTGGTGCGAAGATCTCGAACATGGGACAGAGTCCGATCGACTCGCCAGCGGATACAGACCGGTCGGAGGGCTTCGGGGAGCGGCTCCTGGGGACCATGATCGATCGGGCCCACGAGATGCCACCGCAGCTCATCGCCCCTCTGGTTGCGGAGGTCATCTCCGCGATCGGCGGTAGCGAGGTGACCGTCTTCCTGCAGGACTACGAGCAGCGGGCCCTGGTGCCGCTGCCCGGCAGGGGCCTGGTGGTGGGGCAGCCGGAGCCGATCAACGGTTCTGACGCCGGCCGGGCGTTCCTGGGTGACGCGACGGTCGAGCGGGCAGTCGACGCGGGTGTGCGGCTGTTCGTGCCCCTGCTGGACGGCTCGGACCGGGTGGGGGTGCTGGCGTTCACCATGGCTCGCCTTGATGAGAACGACCGACGCCTGGCGCGTCGCTTCGCCGGGTTGCTCGCAGACGTGCTGGTCACCAAGGGCACCTACACCGACCGCTTCTTCCAGGCCCGGCGTCAGCAGCCGATGAGCCTGTCTGCCGAGATGCAGTGGTCGCTGCTGCCGCCACTGATGATGACGACCCCGCAGGTCTCGGTCGCCGGGATTCTCGAGCCGGCCTACGACGTGGCCGGCGACAGCTTCGACTACGCCCTCAACGATGACGTGCTGCACCTCGCGATCATCGACGCGATGGGTCACGGCCTGGAGGCCGCGGTGATGGCCACCGTCGCTGTCGCCGCCTACCGGCATGCGCGGCGGGCCGACGTGGACCTGCCGGACATCTACGCGGCCATGGATCAGGCCATCGCCGGGCAGTTCGACGAGGACCGGTTCGTCACCGCGCAGATGGCGCGCCTGGACGTCACCAACGGTCGACTCCAGTGGGTGAACGCGGGACATCCACAGCCGCTGCTGATCCGGGGCGGGAAGGTCGTCCGGGCACTGCGCAGCGCGACCACACTGCCCGTCGGCGTCGGAGGAGACACCCCGCACGTCAGCGAGGAGTCGTTGCAGCCCGGCGACCGAGTGTTGTTCTTCACCGACGGCATCATCGAAGAACACTCGCGAGGTGGTGGGGAGGAGTTCGGCATCAAGCGACTCTGGGGGCGGCGGCTCCCACGTCTCTCGCATAGAGCGACGCTATCGCCGAAATACGCGCGACCGACAGTAGCGCCGCCTACTCGCGGTCTCCGGTCGTAGCGGGTAGCCGGTTCTGCGATGTTGCGCCACGTCGGAAGCCGGCCCGGAAGCCGAACCCTCATCGGTACGTCGCCGAATGGCAGGGATGGTCTCGTCCGGGGGTCCACGTCGTCACTGCGGTGGTTCTTCGGGACCGGACCGACCGTGGCGACCGTCAGCGGCCCGACCCAGCCGGGCTGGGTGGCCGGCGGGTCGCACAGCGTCTGCGTCATGCTGTCAACGTGGCGGCGCGCAAACGTCCGCGCCTGAGTGGTTCGCTCAGCCTTGCGGGCAGGTGCGGGCCGGGAACTCCTCGAAGCCGTCCGGCTGCGCCTCGAGCGCCGACGACGCCTGCCGCCCGGCCAGCTCGGCGCCGCAGGACGCCCCGGTCCGGCCGCACGGCCACGTCGCAGTCGTCGACCTTCAGCCGCACATGTAGCCGTTGTCCTCCAGCACGGGGCCGGACCGCGTGCGCGGCAGGGCCAACGGCAACGGAGCGCTGCTTGACGAGCGGACCGTCCCGGTGTTCGCCACAGTGGTGCGCCTGCGTGAGGGGTACGCCGCGGCGTACGGCGAGGTTCCGCGAGCTCTGCGGGACTACGGCGGCGTGCTCGACGAGCTGCTGGACGGTCCGTCGTGACGAACCAGGACCTCGCAGCGAAGTTCCGACGAGCGGCCGGCAGGGGTCCCCCTCCGTGCCGACCGGGCCGGCAGTCCTTCCGCGGTAGAGCAATTCACGGTCAAGCTCGAGAGCGCGCCTGCGGAGCAGTTCGACGCCGTCGTGCTCGTCGTCCGGCGTGCGCTCAGGCGGCGCGTCGACAAGAGCGAGGTGATCCGAGTGTGGTCATCGAGCTGCTCGCCGGCGATGAGGAGTTGCGGCGCTCGGTAGTGCACCGGCTCGGCGCCGCGGACCCCAGCTCGTGAGCCGCGATGTCCCACCGCGCGTCGTCGTGGTTCCCGTGGACTACGCATTTGCAGTACGACGCCGCGAACGGGTGGCGGGTCGTCGCAGCTCGGCCGGGCTGGTGGCTCGCGGATCGCGAGGCGGAGCTCGCAGGCGAGCCGATTCGCGTCGACGAGACGGTCGTCAGGCGGCGGCGACAACATCGTCCGGCAAACGCGGACCGCCTCAGCCCTGTCCGGGACCCGTTTCCTGGCGTTCGGCCCTGAGCGGCTCCGCTCTATGAGCCGAGGCCCGGCAGGCTGGGCCGGAGCTCGGGCACCAAGCGACCGCCCAGCTCCCCGTCGCCTTGCGATGTTCCGACGCTCAGGCCCCACGACCGTCACCGGCTGTTCGCCTCCAGCCCTCCGGACGCCTCCGAGCCGATCGTCTGGTCTACGCGGCCTCACCTGTGCTTCTTGCGATCTTGACACTACTGAGTACTGTGGTGTGTACCGAGTAGTGGGGGGAGTATGTCGATCAAGCACGGACTGCTGGCCCTGCTGTCCGAGGGCCCGCGCTACGGCTACGAGTTGCGCAGCAGCTTCGAGGCGCGCACCGGTGGCGCGTGGCCCCTGAACGCCGGGCAGGTCTACACGACCTTGGGACGGCTTGAGCGCGATGGCCTGGTGACCCAGGAGGGTACGGATGACGAGGGCCACCTCTACTACGCCCTCAACGACGCCGGCAGGGCCGAGCTGCAGGCTTGGTTCGACGCCCCCGTCGAGCGCACACCCCCGCCACGCGACGAGCTCGCCATCAAGCTCGCGCTCGCCACGGGGCTGGCTGGCATCGACCTGGCCGCCGTCGTGCAACGCCAGCGCAGCGCCACCCTCGCCACGCTCCAGGCCCTGACTCAGCAGAAGGCGACCGCCCTGGATGCCGAGCACCCAGGCCCCTTGGTCGTGCTCGACGCGCTGCTGTCGGCAGCCGACGCTGAGGCGCGCTTCCTTGATGTCTTCGACGCCCGCACTGCTAGCCGGCCCAACCACCGAGGAGACCGATGACCACCGTCCTTCAGCTGCGCGCCGTCGGCCGTACGCACGGCTCCGGCGGCAGTGAGGTCGTCGCCCTGGCCGCGGTCGACCTCGAGGTCGCCGCTGGGGAGGTCGTCTCGGTCATGGGGCACTCGGGCTCGGGCAAGACCACGTTGCTTGCACTGGCCGGAGGGCTCGACGCCGCGACCACGGGCGAGGTCCTCGTAGAGGGCACCTCGCTGACCTCGATGTCGCGCGGCGAGCGGGCAGCGCTGCGACGCCGGTCGATCGGCTACTTGTTCCAAGAGCTCAACCTGCTGCCGGCCCTGACCGCCGCCGAGAACGTCGCCCTGCCCCGTGAGCTCGACGGTGCGAGCGCCCGGGCAGCCCGGCGCGAGGCGCTGGAGGCCCTCGCGGCCCTCGAGCTCGACGGCGTCGCCGACCGCTTCCCCGACGACCTGTCTGGTGGACAGCAGCAGCGCGTCGCCATCGCCCGCGCCCTGATCGGCGAGCGCCGCCTGCTGCTGGCCGACGAGCCGACGGGCGCGCTCGACACCGTGGCCGGCGAGGGCGTGCTGCGGTTGCTGCGCGCCCGCGCCGACGCCGGGGCCGCCGTCGTACTCGTGACGCACGAGCCGACCCACGCAGCCTGGGCCGACCGCGTGGTGTTCCTGCGCGACGGGCGCGTCGTCGACGAGAGCCGCCCCCGGGCCGGGGCGACCCGATGAGCCGGTACGGCGTGGCGCTGCGCCTGGCCCGACGCGACATGACCCGCGCGCCGGCCCGCACGCTCCTGACGATGGCGATGGTCGCGCTGCCGGTGCTCGCCGTGACGACCGGCGATGTGCTGCTGCGCGGGGTCGACGCGCTGGGTAGCTCCGACGAGCCCATCGACGTGCTGGGACCACGGGCGGAGGCGCTCGTGCGCGTCCAGCCGGGGCGCCCGGCCGAGCTCTCGCAGGACGCCAGCGGGAACGGCACGAGCTTCGCCGAAGCGACCAACCGGCCGCGGCTGACCGCCGAGGAGGTGCTCGCGGTCCTGCCCGCCGGCAGCCGCCTGGCGTCCATCGAGACCGGCATTGCGGCGATCGCCCTGGCCGACGGCCCCGGTCGGGTGCGCGCCGTGCTGGCCGACCCGGCAGACCCGCTGCTCGCCGGGCGCTACACCGTGGTGAGCGGACGCCTGCCCGCCGCCGCGGACGAGGTGGCGGTCGCCCCTTCGCTGCTCGCCGCCGGGCTGACCGTCGGCGGCAGCGTCCAGGACGGCGCCGATCAGGCGCTGCAGGTCGTCGGGGTGCTCGCCGAGGGTGACGGGCTGTCGTCGACGCTGCTCGGCCTGCCGGGCGCCACTGACCTGCAGGCCGAGGAGTTCACCCCCTCTCAGGAGTGGCTCGTCGACGGCCCGGCCGACGTGAGCTACGACGACGTCCTGGTGCTCAACGCCCTCGGCGCCGTCGTCACCTCGGGAAAGGCCACGACGCCGACCACCAGGCTGACGTTCCGCACTTCTCGCGGGGCGTTTGGCCCCCCACTTTAGGTGCCGTCGCTGGTGTTGTAGTTGTAGACGCTGGCGGGGATGTGTAGGAGGTCGAGCACCTGCTGTTGCAGTGGGGTGAGTTCGGGTTGGAAGGTCTGCACGATCTCGCCGTGCTCGTTGACGAGCTGGTGGCGTTGCACGTCGTTGAAGATCTCCAGGATCCGGGGGGCGCTGGGAGCAGGGCAGTTGCGCAGCTCGGGGTAGAGCGGGATGCCCGTCAGGCCCTGCGTGTTCATCGAGGTGCGGATCTCGCGTTCCAGGATTGCCTCGAGGAGCATCGCGAGGAAGTGGCAGAGTAGGAGCGCTTCGATGCGGTGGGCGGTCTCGAGGTAGACGGGCGCGACTTCCTGTGGCCCCTTGAGCAGGTGGTTGCGGCGTTCGAGATTCGGCTGGTAGCGGTAGGCGGCCAGGACTTCGGCGGGCGTCATCGCGGTGTCGTTGGTGATGAGTGGAAAGCAGCCGTCGGTGACGGCGTCGTAGGTGACCTTGTCGGCGCTGATCTGGGCGCTGATCGTGAAGACGGGTTTCTGGCTGCGCCGGTAGCGGGTGTCGTTGCCGGGGCGGCCGCGTCGTTCCTGCCGGAACGCCACTTCGCAGGTCTGGGTGATGGTGAAGCCGACCCAGCGCGCCGCACCGGCATTGGCCAGCGCGGTGTCGGCGGCCTGTTCGACGGCGACCTTGGTCTTCAGGCGGGTCTTGGGACTGGCCAGGCGGGCGGCGACCGCGTCGATCGCGGCGAGCCCAGCCTCGATGCGGGCTGCGCGGGTGGCGGCGTCGCGGGCGGCTTTGCTGCTGGAGTGCACCCAGATCACCCGGTAGCCGTCGGTGGAGGGCGCCGGGGCTTGGAAGGTGCGCCAGATCCGGTCGGGGTCATCGAGCCGGCTGCCGGGTCGGCGATGCGCTTCGGTCCAGTCCGGGGCGTGGGTCTGGGCCCAGTCCCGGAACCAGGTGTCTTCGCGTCGGCCGTGCGGCACGATCGTGACGAAACGCCCGCCGTTGCTGGCGATGTGGCGCAGGGCCTGCTGCGAGCACAGTTTGCTGTCCGCCACGTAGAGGAAGCCCGAGTGGCCGACCAGGGCGCGTAGCTCGTCCCAGGTCGGGATGTGGGTGAGGTCGTCGGGGGTGTTGCCGTCGGCGACCCGGTAGGCGATCGGGACGGCACCGTCGGCGGACACCGTGAGGATGAACAGCAGCTGCTTGAGGTCGGGACGGAAGTCCTTGTTGTGACCTTGGATGATCTTGGGGGTCGGTTTCCCGCCGCGGGCTCGGCCGTCGGCGTCGGGGTAGGTCCCGGTCACCGTGACGGTGGTCGAGTCGTTGTGCAACTGGGCGGTGGACACGCCGAACTCGCGGATCACGCCCAGCACGGTGGCGGTGATCAGAGTGGCTCGGTCGGCGTCGAACAGCCGGTCCAGCATCCGGCCGACCCGGTCGTCGTTCAGGGCGACGGCGTCGCCGGTGGCCAGGCCCAGCACGGCGGGGTCGTAACGCTCGGCCCACTCGGCCAGGGCATAGACCGGTCGGTGCCCGGCCACGATGTTGCGGACCACCACGGCGATCACCGCCGCCGGTGCCAGTCGCAGCCGGGCATCGTCAAGCGGCAGGTAGGTGCCCAGCTGCTCGGCGAGCCGCATCCGGCTCAGGAAGTGGTTCACGACCGGCAGGCAACCCAGCAGTTGGCTGCGCAACCTGAATGGCTCCGGTGAGCTCACACGGTCCTCCTTGACGCCAGTCGTATTTTCGGTCAGCATAAACGCTGACAGACACTCAACCGGGGACGTGAGAACGATGAATCGAGGTGTCGTGCCCAGCCCGCTCGAGCGCCAGCGGCGGCGCTACCGCAAGCTGGCTGCTGAGCTGGCCACCGAACTTGCCACCCTGGGGTTCATCAGCCCGGGCAGCGTGGTCGTCCGCTACACCAGCTGCGGGAAGCCCGGCTGTCGCTGTCAGGGCGACCCGCCACAACGCCACGGCCCGTACTACCAGTGGAGCCGGGCCGTCGCCGGGAAGACCGTGAGCCGCCGGCTCAACGAACCCCAGGCCGAGCTCTACCGCGACTGGATCGCGAACCGGCAGCGCATCGAAACGCTCATCACCGAGATGGGAGAAGCTTCAGCAGCAGCAGCCGAACTTCTCCTGCACGAGCAGCGCACGTCAGATCAGTAGCCGCCCGACGTGGGGGGCCAAACGCTCACCGAGAAGTGCGGAACGTGAGACCAGGTAGGCAACGCCGATGCCGCCCACGATGGCGCGGACGACCTTGAGGTCCTTGGCGGCGAAGCCGGCGTAGGCGAGCAGGCCGCCGGTGAGCAGGTGGATGCCGTCCTCGGCGAGGTCGAAGTTCAGCACGCCGAGCAGCGACTTGTCGCCGAGCAGCAACCCGACGACACCGATCAGAATGACCGTGACCCCGACAACCTTGGCGTAGAGCCGCACCATGTGCTGCGTCCTTTCGTTGTCGGACGGGCACCGCGTCGTCGAGGTGCCCAGGCGAGCCGAGGACCTATGCGTGCCGGAGGACCTCCCGCTTGGCGCTTCGCAGCAGCTGGGTCACGGTGGAGTGCCGCAAGTGCTCCTGACGTGCCTTCATCTTGATCCCGAGCTCCTCGAGCGCTTCCTCGCCGAGGGCGTGCGACTGCGGGAACATGACGCGCTCCTCCTCGCCGGCATGATGGTCCAGCGTCTCCTTCAGCATCTCCAGCTCGACCAGGAAGTCCGGTCCGGCGGTGTCGGTGCGCAGGACGACGGCGAGCTGGTCATCGATCGCGCGGTGCTCTGCCTGCGAGATCGCCAGGAGGGGGGTCACCTCCTGCACCGCCGGGTAGAACAACTCGTCCTCGATCCTGACGTGGACGCCGAGCTCGCGCACCAGCTCGTCGAGCAGCTCGCGTCGCGTCGCGCCTTGCTCATCGGTCGTGGCACCAAGCTTCTTCAGCAGCCCGCGCAGGACGTCGTGGTGCTCGATCAGCACCTGGTCGGCCTTCATCGGGTGGTCTCGGCTGCGATCAACGTCCGGCCTCTCGTCGTCACTTCTGCCGGCGGTGTCCGGCGGATCTCGATCTGTCCGTGTCGCACCCGGCTCTGGAAACAGGTCAGGGGAGC
>JBBSTI010000038.1:0-24703 GCA_038236005.1 Mycobacteriales bacterium
CCCCCACCCCCACCCCGGCGGGCCCCCGCGCCCGCGGCGGCCCCGTGGGGGCCCGCGCGTCCACACCCCGCTCCACCCCCCCCCCCCCGGCCGCCCCCCCGGAGGGGGGCCCGCCCGTCGTCGTGCCTGCAGCGTCTAGGTCGTCGCTGCGGCTGCCTTGGGAGCGCGGCCGAAGCGGTGCGTGTGGCTCACGCTGCCGTCCCGGACCCGCTCCTGATAGATGAAGTCGGCGTCGCGGGCGGCGAAAGCCACCAGGAAGGCGTCCCAGTCGCCGGGCGCCTGACCGGGCTCGAAGTCGAAACGCAGGTTGAGGACCCCGCCGATCTTGGCGGGCGTCATCCGAGGCTCCCCGCCGCGGGCCTTGGCCCACGCCGTCATCACCTCCGGGCTCCGCGTCCGGTAGTTGGCCGCCACGGACGGCTGGCCGGTCTGCCGGGTGACCTCGTCCTGCTTCCCGGTCTGCTCCGCAGCAAGCCCCTTCGGGCGTACGGACAGATCCTTCTCCGGCAGGCTGCCCTCGCTCCTGGATGCCGCCGAGGGCCCGCCAGGGGTGGTGCTGGCGACGGCCGGCGGGGCGGGGGCCTCGGCGGTCTCCGGCGCGGTGGCCCTGTCCGCGACCGGGGAGATCGTGGCGGGCTTCGCCGCCTTGGCGGGACTACCAGGCTTGGCGGGACTACCCGCCTCCGCGGGCTTCGCCGCCTTCGTGGGACTACCCGCCTCCGCGGGCTTCGCCGCCTTCGCGGGCTTTACCGCCTTGGCAGGGCCCCCCGCCTTCGTGTCCTTCGTTGGCTTGGCCGCCTTCGTGGGCTTGGCCGCCTTGGCAGGACGCTCCACCTTCGCGGCCTTCGCGGCCTTCGCCACCTTGGCGGGGCTCGCGGCGGCGTCGGCCTTGCCGTTCTTCAGAGCGTTGGACGCCTTTGCTTCAGACTTGGCCTTCGGCGTCACCGCAGCCGTCCTGACTGCCTTTGCCTCGGTCGTGGCGGCCGCCACGGAGGCCGCGGGCGAGCGCGTCTCGGGGGTCTGCGGCGCACGCTTCTGGGCCTTGCCGCCGGGCTTGTACGCACCGGGGACGGCGGACCGGGCTGCGGCACCGACCTCGGCGGCCAGCTTTGCGGCCTCCTCTGCCGCGTTCACCGCCGTGTCGAACGCCGTCTTCGCGGCGAAGTCACTCATCTCCTTGGCCAGCTTTGCCGGAGCCATCGCTCGGTTGGCCGCCTTCGACGCCGCCCCGAGCAGCCCCTTGGCCTTCTTCTTGCTGCTATTTCCAGCCATGTCGATCCTCCTGGTCAGGTCGCAGATCGGCCCGTGTCCCAGGGGCAGCTCCCCGGGGTGGGGCCTGCCGTGGACGGGGCTTTCGTCGTACCCTCCCAGACATGACCGAGCTTGACACCAGGCCTGCCGATCCCGAGCTCGATTCGGGGGACGATGACCCGAAATATTCCCATTACGTCAAGAAGGACGCCATCATGCGCAGCGCCGTCGAGGGGACGGCGGCCACCGCGCTGTGCGGCAAGAAGTGGATGCCGAACCGCGACCCGGAGAAGTATCCGATCTGCCCGAAGTGCCGCGAGATGATGGAGATGCTCGAGTCCATGGCGTAGCCGCGTCTGCCCGGCCGCGCTCACTTCCTCCGGCCAGCACGATGGGCCGCGCGTCTCGACCGCGCACCATGATCATGCGTGGATCTCGGACAGAGGCGGCGCGATCTGCCCTGTCGTGTGTCTCAGAAGGCCGCATGATCATGAGGCACATCTGGGCCAGGGTTGATCGGGTCAGAGCTGGTCGTCGAACAGCACCGGCTCGTTGACCAGGGTGACGCCGGTGGCCGCTCGTACGCCGTCCCGCACCTCGCGGGCCAGAGCCAGCAGCTCGTGCGAGGTGCCGCCACCGCGGTGGACCAGAGCCAGCACGTGCTTGGTCGACAGCCCGACCGGCCCCGACCCGTGGCCCTTCGTGAAGCCGGAGCGCTCGATCAGCCACGCTGCGGACACCTTCGTCCCTTCCCCGGACGGGTGGCCGGGGACCTCGCCGACCCGCTCGACGAGCGCCGCGAGCTCCGCAGCCGACAGCACCGGGTTGGTGAAGAACGAGCCGACGCTGCGGCTGTCCGGGTCCTCGGGGTCCAGCACCATCCCCTTGCCCCGGCGCAGGGTGAGCACCGCCTCGCGCACGTCGGCCAGCGGCGCTCGCTCACCAAGCTGGACACCGAGCGTGCGGGCCAGCTCGGCGTAGCGGACCGGGGCACCGAGCGGTCCGGGCGAGAGCAGAAAGCTCACCGCGAGCACGACCCATCGGCCCGGCTCGGCCTTGAACGCGCTGTGCCGGTAGGAGAACCCGCAGGCCTCGCGGTCCAGCTCGCGGACGTCGCCGGAACGCAGGTCGAGCGCACGGACGCGGACGACGGTCTGGGCGACCTCCTGGCCGTACGCCCCGATGTTCTGGACCGGGCTCGCCCCGACCGAGCCGGGGATGCCCGAGAGCGCCTCCATCCCGGCGAGCCCCTCGACGACCGTGCGGGCCACGAGCGCGTCCCAGTCCTCCCCCGCCTGGGCCACCACCGTGCAGCCGTCGACCACCACGCCCTTGGTCGCGACCAGAAGCACCGTGCCGGGCACACCCCCGTCCGGCAGGACCAGGTTGCTGCCACCGCCCAGGACCAGGTCCGCGGCCGGCGCCTCGGCGACGACCTCGGCCTCGCTGGTTGCCACCACCAGCCGGCCGGCCGGCCCGCCCAGGCCCAGCGTGGTGAGCCCTGCCAGGTCGTTCACACGAGCAACGGGACGACGGCTCGGCGACGCCGAAGCAGGTCGAAGGAGATCACGGCGAGCGCGAGCCATACGAGCGAGAACCCGAGCAGGCGTGGGAGCGGCATCGGTTCGTCGAACAGCAGCACCCCGATCAGCAGGTGCATGGTGGGGGTGATGTATTGCAGGAGCCCAAGGGTGGACATCGGCACCCGCAAGGCCGAGCCGGCGAACAGGAACAACGGGATCGCCGTGACGACGCCGGTGCTCATCAGCAGCAGCAGGTGCCCGGTTCCCTCGGCGGCAAAGGTGGAGCTGCCGCTCGTCAGCAGCAGAAAACCCAGCGCGACCGGGGCGAGCACGACGGTCTCCGTGGTGATCCCGACGACCGCCCCCACGCCGGTGGTCTTCTTCATGAGGCCGTAGAGCCCGAAGGAGACGGCGAGCCCCAGCGCGAGCCACGGCGGGTGGCCGTTCTCGACGGTCAGCACGACGACCGCCAGAGCGGCGAGCACCAACGCGCCACGCTGCACCGGCCGCAGGGTCTCGCCGAGCACCACCATCCCGAGCCCGATCGTGACGAGCGGGTTGATGAAGTAGCCGAGCGAGGTCTCGATCACCTGGTCGCTGGTCACGCCATAGATGAACAGGCCCCAGTTGAACGCGAGGAGAACGGCCGCGACGGCGAGCCGACCGACCGTGCGTCGGGGCAGCGCCAGCACCTCTCGGACGCGGCCGAGCACCAGCACGAGCACGCCGCAGAACACCGCCGACCAGACCACCCGGTGGGCGAGGATCTCGATCGGGCCGCTGGGCTCCAGCAGGGTCCAGAACAGCGGGAACAGACCCCAGGTCAGGTACGCAGACGCCCCGAGCAGAGTGCCTTCACGGGTGCGGTCCACGCGCTGGATGCTACGGCTGCGTCCGGGGGTCAGATCCAGGCTGGGCCGCCGCTCGTACGGCCTCGTCGGTGTCGGTCCTCGCCAGCAGCAGGCCGCCGGAGACGAACAGCACGAGCAGGCTGAGCAGCGCCGCCTTGTAGTTGCCGGTGATGTCGTACGTCACGCCGAAGATCAACGGCCCGAGGAACGCCGTCCCGCGCTCGGCCAGCTCGAAGAACGCGAAGAAGCTGGCCTGCCGGTCGTGCGGCACCATCGCGCTGAACAGCGACCGGGCCAGGGCCTGGGAGCCACCCAGCACGAGCGCGATCGCCACCCCGAGCCCGTACGCCTGGGCCTGGCTGTCCAGCACCGTGACCGCGTAGAACAAGATCCCCGCCCAGACCACGATGGTCCCGAGCAGCACGTTCTTCGGGCCCCAGCGCCGAGCGAGCCGCGCGCACCCCAGCGCACCGAAGACGGCGACCACCTGGATCAGCAGCACGAGGGTGAGCAGGAAGCCGGTGGCCTCGTCGGGGTCGCGACCCTTGGCCTCGAACAGCTGGAAGCTGAGGTAGATCGCCGACAGCCCGATCACGGCCTGGATCGCGTCGTTGAACAGCAGGAACGCGACCAGGAACCGCGCCGTCTGCGGCAGCTTGCGCAACAGTGCGAGAGAGGTCTTGAGGTGGGCGAGCGGGGCCTCGATCACCGGCGCGGGACGACCGGGCAGCTCCCCTGCGGCGTCCAGGCGCCTGATCGCGACCAGCCCCAGCATGAGCCACCACACCGCGGCGATCGCGATCGACACCCGGCCGGCCCCGGAGGTGGTGAGCCCAAAGGTGTCCTTCAGCGCGATCAGGGCCAGGGCCACGACCAGCACCGCCGCCCCGCCCGCGTAGCCGACCGCGTAGCCCCGGGCTGACACGGCGTCCCGGTCCTGCAGGGTCGAGACGTCAGCGAGGTAGGCGTTGTAGGCCATGATCGCGACCCCGAACGCCGCGTTGGCCGCGATCAGCAGGGTGAACGCGAGGAGCACCTGACCCCGCGGCACCAGCGACAGGCCGACCGTAGCGATCGACCCGGTGACGGTCGCCCAGACCAGCACCGTGCGCTTGCTGCCGGTGCGGTCCGCAAGCGCACCGAGCACCGGCATCGCGAGCACCTGGAAGACGATCGAGACCGAGAGGGCGTACGCATAGACGCTGTCGCTGCGCGGGGACAGCCCGAGCAGCGAGACCCGGCCGGAGGCGTTCTCGGCGGCACCGGCGAGCGAGCTGACGAACGGCCCGCCGAGCGCGGTGATGACGACCGTGACGAACGCGGAGTTGGCCGCGTCGTACAGGCTGAAGCCGGAGACCGCCCGCCGACGGGCTGCTGTCTCGTTCACGGGTTCCCTCCTGCGGGCTCGAGGGTGTCGTTGCGGATCGTGGCCGCCGCGAGCAGGCCGCCCGCGACCAGGAGCCCCGCCGCGATCCTCATGGCCGTACGGAAGCCGCCGTCGAAGGCGATCGCGTCGGTGTAGTCGTCGCCGGAGATCCCGGCGACCAGCGGGAGGACGGCGACAGCGAGCAGCTGGGCGCTGCGGGCCACGGCGTTGTTCACGCCCGACGCGACGCCGCTGTGCCGGCGCGACGCGGCCGCGAGCACCGTCGCCGTCAGCGGTGCGACGGTGAGCGACAGCCCGAGACCGAAGACCACGGCCCCGGGAAGCACGTCCATGACGTAGGCGGCGCCCTGGTCGACCCGGCTCAGCAGCAGGATCCCGCCCGCGGCCAGCACCGGTCCAAGGCTCATCGGCAGCCGGGGGCCGATGCGCTGCGCCAGCGCGCCGGCGCGTGCCGACAGCAGCAGCATCGCGGCCGTGACCGGCAGCAGCGCCGACCCGGCGACCAGCGGCGTGAAGCCGGCGACCACCTGCAGCTGCAGCACGAGCAGGAAGAACACCGTGCCGAGCGCGGCGTAGACGGTGAAGGTGACCAGGTTGGCCGCGGTGAACTGCGTGTTCGTGAAGATCCCGACCGGGAGCATCGGATGGTCCGAGCGGCGCTCGTGCTGCACGAACGCGCCGAGCAGCAGCGCGCCGACCACCAGGCTCGCCAGCTCGATGACGGACAGCCCGCCGCCGGCGCCGATCAGCCCGAAGGTCAGCCCGGCCAGACCGAGTGCGCCGAGCGACGCGCCGACCAGGTCCAGGCGTGGGTCCATCTGCTCGTCGCGCGACTCCGGGACGTGCTTGAGGGTCAGCACGACGATCAGGACGGCGACCGGGAGGTTGACCAGGAAGACCAGCCGCCAGCTCACCTCGACCAGCAGCCCGCCGACGAACGGCCCGATCGCGCTGGCGAGGGCGCCGAGGCCGGACCAGGCGCCGATCGCTCTCGCCCGGTCACCCCGCTCGAACGTCGCCGCGATCAGCGCCAGGCTGCCGGGAGTGAGCAGCGCGCCACCGACCCCCTGCAGCAGCCGGGCCGCCACGAGCATCTCGATGTCCTGCGCCAACCCGCAGAGCGCCGAGGCGGCCGCGAACCACACCACGCCGACCAGGAACACCCGGCGCCGACCAAACCGGTCGCCCAGCGATCCCCCCAGCAGGATGAGCGCGGCCAGGGTCAGGGTGTAGCCGTTGACGGTCCACTGCAGGCCGCCGAACCCCGCACCCAGGTCTCGGCCGAGGGTCGGTAGGGCGACGTTGACGACCGTGCCGTCGAGCAACGCCATCCCGCTGCCGAGCACCGCCGCCGTGAGCACCCACCGGCCGCGCACGCTGCCGTACCCGATCTGCTCCGGCTCGCTCACACCGCCATCATCGTCGCTGCGGGGGGATGGCGTGGTGACCTTCCTGCGTTGCTCGTCCTGACACCGCCCGGACGTCCTGGAGAACCCTTATGCCCCTCGCGTACGCACGACGCACGTGATCCTGGCCGCCGCCGGGGACACCCCCGCCTACCTGACCCCGGTCGCGCTGCTGATGGTGACCGCGGCCGTGATCGGCTACCTGTGCGTGCGGCTGTCGATCGTGCCGATCGTCGGGTTCCTGCTCGCCGGGGTGCTCGCCGGCCCGAACGCCCTGGGCCTGATCCGCGAGCGGGAGGTGCTGGAGGCCGCGGCCGACGTCGGGATCATCCTGCTGCTGTTCACCATCGGCATCCAGTTCTCCATCGATCGCCTCAACAAGATCCGGCGGGTGGTGCTGGTCGGCGGGTCCGTGCAGGTGCTCTCCGCGATCGGGCTCACCACCGGTCTGCTGGCGGCCTTCGGCGTGGCCTGGCGGCCGGCCGTGTTCACCGGATTCCTGGTGGCGCTGTCCTCGACCGCGATCGTGCTCAAGCTGCTGGGCGGCCGGGGCGAGACGCAGTCCCCCACCGGTCAGGCCGCCGTCGGGCTGCTGGTCTTCCAAGACCTCGCCGTCGTCCTGATGGTGCTGCTCGTCCCGATCCTGGGGGGTCAGGGTGACAACGGCCCCGGGCCGATCCTCGGTGCGCTGGGGACGGCAGCGCTGGTCATCGCGATCACCCTCGTGGCCGCCCGGCGGGTCGTGCCTCCGCTCTTGGAGGCTGTCGCGCGCGCCTGCTCGCCCGAGGTGTTCCTGCTGTCGGTGATCGCGCTGTGCCTGGGCACCGCCTACCTCACCTCGCTGGCCGGCGTCTCGGTGTCCTTGGGAGCGTTCCTCGCCGGGCTGGTGGTCAGTGAGTCACGGCACAGCGCGCACGCGCTGGGCGAGATCCTGCCGCTCCAGATCCTGTTCTCCGCGATCTTCTTCGTCTCGATCGGCACCCTGCTGGACACCCGGTTCTTGCTGCGGGAGCCCCTGCTCGTGCTCGGCGCCGTCGCCCTGGTGCTCGGTGTCAAGATCGTGACGACGCTGCTCGCGACCCGAGTCGTCGGGCTTCCGGTCGGGACCGGGCTGACCCTCACGCTGCTGCTCGCCCAGGTCGGGGAGTTCGCCTTCGTGCTCAACACCGCCGGCGCGGGTGAAGGCCTGTCGCCGGCAGGTCTGGGTGAGGACGGCGGCCAGGCCTTCATCGCCGCCACCGTCGTGCTGCTGGTCGCGACCCCTGCCCTGGCGGCTCTCGGCCGGACGATGGCAGCACGCTCCGACCGACGCCGGATGACGACGGCGGCGCGCAAGCCGCAACCGGCCGCACCGCGTGACGGGCACGTGCTGATCAGCGGCTGGGGCAGCACCGCCCGCTACCTCGCGGCCGAGCTGCAGGCCGCCCGACGACCGTTCGTGGTCGTGACGCTCAACCCGGACGGCGCCGACGAGGCCGAGGCGTTGGGCTACACCGTCCTCCGCGGGGAGTCTCGGCGCAGGCATGTGCTGCACGCGGCGGGCCTGGCCACCGCTCGCATGGTCGTCATCGGTGACGACGACGCGGAGCAGACCGAGCAGATCGCAGGGGTGGTCTCGACCGCTGCACCCGGGGTGCCGATCGTCGCCTGCGCCGACAGCCCGGACGAGGTCGCACCGCTGTCCGAGGCTGGCGTGACCAGGATCGTGCTCACCGACCGGTCGACCCAGCGATCGGTCGCTCAGGCCGTACGTGCCGCTCTCGGAGCACCCCCGATCGTGCTGCCGGACGTCGGGACGGCGACCCGGGCCGACATCACCCAGGTCGTGCGCTGGACCGCCGACCCCGACGGGGCGTGCGCGCACGCGGGCGAGGCGGTACCGGTGGTGGCCCGGGCGATGGGGTGCGAGGAATGCCTGAAGACCGGGCAGGTCTGGGTCCACCTGCGGCTGTGCTTGTCCTGCGGTCACGTCGGGTGCTGCGAGTCCTCGCCGGGCAAGCACGCCCAGGCCCACGCACGGTCCCGGGTCGGCCACGACGTCATCACCTCGCTCGAGCCGGGCGAGGACTGGGGCTGGTGCTACCTGGACGACCTGCAGATGGCGCGCCTGGCCCAGCACGTCCAGGCCCCGACCTGAGCGCTACCCGGCACCCTTCCCCGGATTCCATGACCAACAGCGGGAGATGTCAGCGACACCGTCGGGCCGGTCGTGGTCTCTCGGCCCCGTTGATCTTGCGGGCGGTCCTGGCGGCGGCGGTCCCGGCGGCGGGTCAGGCGGTCAGGACAGCCAGGTGGGTCGGCCAGGTCCGGGCGAAGCCCGGGTGCAGCTCGCGATCAGCCACCTCGGCCAGCGGCACCCACTCGAGCGCGATGCTCTCGCCGTCCAGGGGCTCGACGGCGAGCAGACCCGGCGCACGCCCGACCACCGTCGTGTAGCTCCAGCCGCCGTGGTCGTCGACCGCCTCCCGTCGCACCTTCACCAGCGACACGTCCAGGCCGGTCTCCTCGTGCGCCTCGCGCAGCGCCGCCTGCACCGCGGTCTCGCCGGAGTCCCGGGCGCCCCCGGGGATCCCCCAGGTGTCACCGTGATGGCTCCACACCGCCCGGTGCTGCAGCAGCACCCGACCCTTGGACACGAGCAGCAGCCCGGACGCGCCGAACTTTCCCCAGTGCCGGTGGCCGCGCTCGCAGCGCACCCAGCCGTTGCCGTCCCCCGAGATCACGCGCGTCCGCCCACCTGATCAGTCTCCCGCAGGATCTCCCCCCTGACGCGGTGATCATGACCGTCTGCACCCCCAGAACGGACACGAAGGGTGCAGACGGCCATGATCACCGGGAGAAGGGGGGCGACGCGCCAACGGGCGCGTACCGAGGCCTCCGCGAGCCGTACGACGGACGCCGGCGCCGCGGGCAAGGACGGTCATGGCGCGCACTCTCTCTCAGCCGCGGACGTACGTCGAACGGCCACCGACGACCGTCGCCAGCACCGGGGTGTGGCGGAGGTCCGCGCCCACCGTCGGGTGCTCCTCGAGCAGCACCAGGTCGGCCACGTCGCCCACCGAGACCGGTCCTCGCCCGCCGCAGGCCGCCCGCATCGCCACCTCCAGCGGCAGCGCCTGCTCCGGGTGCCACGGCGGCCGGTCGTCGCCGGTGCGCAGGACCGCCGCCGCGACCGCACCGAGCGGGTCCGGCTCGCTGACCGGCGCGTCCGACCCGAGCCGCAGCACGGCGCCGGCCTGGTGCAGCGAGGCGTACGGGAAGGCCACCGACCCGTGACCGGTCCAGTGCACGTCGGCGACGTCCCGGTCGTCCAGGGCGTGCTGCGGCTGGATCGAGGCGACCACGCCGAGGGTCGCGAAGCGCGCCAGGTCGGTCGGCCGGACCTGCTGGGCGTGCTCCACCCGACCGCCGGCTCCGGTCGCCTCGAAGGCGTCCAGCACGATGGCGACCGCACGGTCCCCGATGGCGTGCGCCGCCACCGTCAGGCCACGCGCGTGGGCGCGACGCATCGCGTGCTCCACGTCACCGGGCTCGATCAGCAGCAGACCGTGCGAGCCGTCCGGGTAGGCATCGTGGCACCAGGCCGTGCGCGTGTTGAGCGACCCGTCGACCATGAGCTTGAGCGGCCCGGCGTGCACCAGCTCCGCGATCGGCTCACCCGTCTTCTCGTAGGCGGCCTCGTCGAACCACGGCAGCCAGGTGCCGGCAGCGACGCGCACGTCCGGCCGGGCCCGTCGCAGCCAGGCGGTGCGGTTGTCCGCGTACTCGAGATCGACGACACCGGTGATCCCGCGGGAGGCCAGCACGCCGGTCGCGGCCAGCACCGCCGCGTCGTCGTCCTCGACGCTCGTCTCCGCGTCCAGCGCGGCCAGCACCGCGATCCCCTCCTCGTCGCGGAGCACCCCGGTGGGGTGGTCGAGGCCCAGCCGGTCCAGCAGCGCCGGGCTGAGCCAGAGCGTGTGCACGTCACCGCTGAGCAGGGCGATCGGGGCCCCCGGGTGCGCAGCCTCGAGCAGCTGCTTGTGCGGGACGTCCGGCCAGAGCGCGTCGCGGAAGCCGTACGCCCTGGTCGTCCCGCGCGGGACCAGGGCGACCGCCTCGACCGCCGAGGTGGCGACGGACAGGTCGACGCGACCGAGGGTGCGCGACCACAGGCCGAGATGCGCGTGTGCGTCCACGAATCCCGGCAGCAGGGCGCCGGCCCGCTCCAGCACCTGCTCGCCGCGAGCCGGTGACAGCTCACCGATCTCGACCACCCGGTCTCCCTGCACCCGCACCGCGGTGGGGGGTCCGCCGGCCGTCACGGTCACGCGGGGGAAGAGCACGGCATCTCCAGGAGTTCTCAACAGCTGTTTGCGGATACAACGACAAGCGACCGAAAGGTGACCGAACCATGGGGATTCATCGTCTGAACCACGCCGTGCTGTATGTCCGCGACACCGCTCGTGCCGTCGAGTTCTACACCGACGTGCTCGGCTTCCGCGTGAAGCACACTCTGCCAGCCGGGGCCGGCGCCTTCCTGCAGGCGCCCGGCTCGACCAACGACCACGACCTCGGGCTCTTCGCGGTCGGGCCGCAGGCCGGCGACAGCCCGGCGGGCCGCAGCGCGGTCGGGCTCTACCACCTGGCCTGGGAGGTCGACACGCTCTCCGACCTCGCGGACCACGCCGACCGGCTTTCCCGCGTCGACGCCCTGGTCGGTGCCTCGAACCATGGCACCACCAAGAGCCTCTACGCCCGCGATCCCGACGGGCTCGAGATGGAGATCGTGTGGCTGATCCCGGCCCACCTGGTCACCGAGGCCGACCGGACGGCCGCGCTGAGCATCTCGCCGCTGGACCTGGCGCGGGAGATCGCCCGGTTCGGCGGCGACACCCGAGGTGGTCTCGGGGTCAGCATCCCGCTCGGTGTCTCCGTGTCCTGAGCTGGGGAGCGTCCACCCGGGACCGTTCCAGCCGACGTGCCACCCCCTCACGGGCGGCCTGCTGATGGGACTGCTGAGCTCCCGGTCGTGCCAGCCGAGCTCGCTCCACCAGGCCTTGACCCCGTCGGGCCCGCTCATGGTCAGCACCAGCGGACGGTCGCAGCGGCAGCCCAGCGCGTCACCCGATCCGGCGTACGGGGCCTGTTCGAGCGTGGGTCGGGTAGGCAGACCCACATCGCACCATCACCACCAGGAGGAGAGTCATGACCCAGGACGCCGTCATCGTCGAGGCCGTACGCACCCCGACCGGCAAGCGCAACGGCGGGCTCGCCGGCGTGCACCCGGCCGATCTTTCCGCGCACGTGCTCAGGGCGCTCGCCGAGCGGACCGGCATCGACCCCGGCCTGGTCGACGACGTGGTGTGGGGCTGTGTCAGCCAGGTCGGTGAGCAGGCGGCCGACGTGGCCCGCACCGCGGTGCTCTCCGCCGGGTGGCCGCTGTCGGTGGCCGGCACGACTGTCGACCGCCAGTGCGGCAGCAGCCAGCAGGCGCTGTCCTTCGCGGTCGCGAGCGTCGTCGCCGGGCACGCGGACGTCGTCGTCGCCGGCGGGGTCGAGGCGATGAGCCGGGTCCCGATGGGCAGCAACGTCGCGGTCGGCGGCAACCCGTTCAACGGCGAGGGCTGGGTCGAGCGGTTCGGCGAGGTGATGCCCAACCAGGGCATCGGCGCCGAGATGATCGCCAAGCAGTGGGGCTTCTCGCGCACCCAGCTCGACGAGTTCTCCCTGGCCAGTCACGAGAAGGCCGCCGACGCGCAGTCAGCCGGCGCATTCGACGCCCAGATCGCTCCGGTTGCCGGGGTCAGCAAGGACGAGGGGATCCGGTCCGGCGGGACGCTGGAGGGCCTCGCAAAGCTCAAGACCGTGTTCGACGAGAACGGCGTCATCCACGCCGGCAACGCAAGCCAGATCAGCGACGGCTCGGCCGGGCTGCTGGTCATGACCGCCGACCTGGCCCGTCAGCACGGCCTCACCCCGATCGCCAAGGTGCACACCTCGGTCGTGGTCGGCTCCGACCCGATCATCATGCTCACCGGACCCATCCCCGCGACCCAGAAGGCGCTCAAGCGCTCCGGCCTGTCGCCCTCCGACATCGGGGTCTTCGAGGTCAACGAGGCTTTCGCGCCCGTCCCGCTCGCCTGGCTGGCCGAGATCGGCGCCGACGAGAAGGCGCTCAACCCGCTCGGTGGCGCGATCGCGCTCGGCCACCCGCTCGGTGCCTCCGGGGCCCGGATCGCCACCACGCTCCTGCACCACATGCGCGACAACAACATCCGCTACGGGTTGCAGACCATGTGCGAAGGCGGCGGCCAGGCCAACGCCACCATCTTCGAGCTGCTCTAGCCCGAGGATCGCTCGGCGTCCGCTCGACGCGGACCGGCGCACCGTGTGTCGGGCGGACGCAGCTTTACCCGGGACGCCGTACGTCAGGATCGCCGCCTCGGTCGACACCGGGGGCGGCGTGCTCGCAGACACATGCGCCAGACTGGACTGATGCTGGAGAGCCGCACGGTGGGGCAGGGACCGGCGCTCGTGATGCTGCACGGGCTGCTGGGGCAGGGCAAGAACCTGGCCACCGCGGCCGCCGGGCTCGCAGCCAGGGGGCGGACGGTCACGACGTACGACCTGCCGAACCACGGGCGCTCGTCCTGGACCGAGCGGCTGTCGTTCCAGGACATGGCCGAGGTGGTCGCCGGGCCGCTGAGCGGCCCGGTGGACCTGCTCGGGCACTCGATGGGCGGCAAGGTCGCGATGGTGCTGGCCCTGACCCGCCCCGAGCTGGTCCGGTCCTTGGTCGTGGTGGACATCGCGCCGACGTCCACGCTCGGCGCGGTGACCGCCGGTGAGTCCGAGCACGAGCGGCACCTGCGGGTGATGCGTGCCCTGGACCTGTCCGCGGTCGCTTCGCGCGCCGACGCCGACGCCGCGCTCGCCAAGGAGATCCACAGCGCGCGCGTACGCGGCTTCCTGCTGCAGAACCTGGCCCGCGCCGGCGACGGCTGGGCCTGGCGCGCCAACCTGGACGTGCTCGCCCGCGACCTCGAGGCCCTGGCCGGCTTCCCAGAGGTCGGGAGCCCGTACGAAGGACCGACGCTGTTCCTGGCCGGCGGCGACTCCGACTACGTCACCGACGACTCGCGCGAGGACCGCGGCCGGCTGTTCCCGAGCGCCCGGCTCGTACGGCTCAAAGGCGTCGGCCACTGGGTGCACTCCGAGGCGCCGGAGCTGTTCGTCGAGGCCGTCGACCGTTTTCTCACCGCCGCGCATGAGTGACCCGACCTGGCGGGTGCGCGGGACGCCGTTGGTGCGCGGCGGCACCGGCCCGCTGTCCAGGGAGACCGTGGCCGTCAAGGACCTCTACGCGGTTGCCGGTCAGCGGATCGGTGCGGGCAACCCGACGTGGCTCGAGCATGCCCCGGTCGAGCAGCGGCACGCCGACGCGGTGCAGCTGCTTCTCGACGCCGGTGCGGACATCACCGGGATCGTGCACGGCGACGAGCTGGCGTGGTCGCTCGCCGGTGCCAACCCGCACTACGGCACCCCGCCCAACCCGGCCGCCCCAGGTCGGCTGCCGGGCGGCTCGTCGTCGGGCTCCGCATCGGCCGTGGCGCTCGGTGACGTGTCGGTCGGGCTGGGCACCGACACCGGCGGCTCGGTACGGCTGCCGGCGGCCTACCAGGGCCTGTGCGGGATCCGTACGACGCACGGCGCCGTCTCCACGCGTGGAGTCGTGCCGCTCGCGCGGTCCTTCGACACGGTCGGCTGGCTCACCCGCGACGCCGCGCTGCTCGCTGCCGTCGGCGACGTGCTGCTGCCTGCTGCTCCACGACGCCCGCTCGCGCTCGTCGCGCTGCCCGCGCTGATCGACGTCGCCGACCCTGACGTGGCGGGCGTCGTGCGGGAACACGTCCGGCGCTGGGATGCTCGCGCTGACCTGAGCACACCCGACCCCGGCTGGGTCGACGCCTACCTCGGGCTGCTGTCCGCGGAGGCATGGCAGGAGCACGGAGGCTGGCTCACCGGACGGCTGGACGCGCTCGGGCCCGACGTGCGCAGCCGGTTCGAGGCGGCATCACGCAGGACTGTCGAGGAGAATGCGCAGGCCCGCGTCAATGCTGACGCGGCGCGGCAGCAGGTCCGTGCGCTGGTCGCTGACCGGGTCCTGGTCTTCCCGGCGACCGGTTCGGTCGCTCCGCTGCTGGGCGGTGACCCGACCGCCACCCGCGCGGCGACGCTGCAGCTGACCTGCCTGGCAGGCCTCGGCGGGCTCCCCTCGGTCACGCTTCCCGCGCGCACCTCTGCAGGGTTGCCCTGCGGCATCGCGCTGCTCGGACCCGCGGGCAGCGACCGAGACCTGCTGGCCCTGGCCGCCGAGCTGGGAGTCCTCGCATGATCGACAGGGACCGGTCGTCGTGACGTACCAGCGCGTCACGCCGGATTCGAGCCGGCTGGCATCGTTGCCGGATGACCGACCCCGACTGGCTCCAGCGCACCGTCGACCTTGCCGTGGGCAGCGTCGCCGACGGCGGCGGCCCGTTCGGGGCCCTGATCGTCAGGAAGGGCCAGCTCGTGAGCTCCGGTCAGAACCGGGTGACGCGGGACAACGACCCGACCGCCCACGCCGAGGTGCAGGCGATCCGGGCCGCCGGTCAGGTGCTCGGCGACTTCGCGATGACCGGCTGCACCCTGTACGCGTCCTGCGAGCCGTGCCCGATGTGTGCGGGCGCGGCGCTGTGGGCGCGGGTCGACCGGGTCGTCTACGCCGCCGACCGCGAGGACGCCGCCCGAGCCGGCTTCGACGACAGCGCGTTATACAGGTTGTTCACCCAGGACAGCGCGACCTGGCCCGTGCCGGTGAGCCAGCTGAAGCTGGACGCGGGCGTTGCGCCGTTCGACGCCTGGCGCGAGCACCAGGGCCGTACGCGCTACTGACCCGGCCCAACGCACTACAGGCATTGGTGATCTTGGCGCCGTTCCGGCGGCCAAGATCACCAACGCCTGACAGGTGACCCGACGCCAAGGTGGGCAACAGAGCGCTATGGCTGCTGACCTCGTCCTGACCGGCGGTCCCGTCCTGACGATGGACGCTGACCGTCCCCGCGCCGAGGCGGTCGCGGTCACCACTGGCCGGATCGTCGCGGTCGGCTCCCGTGCGGAGGTCGAGGACCTGACCGGCCCCGGCACCGAGCGGGTGGACCTGGACGGCCGCACGCTGATGCCCGGACTCATCGACCCGCACATGCACTCCTCGCTCGTGCAGCTGGCCGACTGGACCGACGTCAGCCCGATGCGCTGCCCCACGGCCGACGACGTGCTGCAGACCCTGCGGGGCGCCACCACCACCGAGACCGGCTGGGTGCTGGCCAAGCTGCTCGACCCGAGCATCACCGACGGTGACCTGCGGCTGGACCGGCACGTCCTGGACCGCCTGGTCCCGGATCGCCCCCTGCTGGTGCTGGAGAGCAACGGCCACGTCGCGTACGCCAACTCCGAGGCGATGCGCCGCGCCGGGGTGAACCGCGACTCCGCCGATCCGCCCGCCGGGCGCTACGTCCGGGACGACGACGAAGAGCCGACCGGACGGCTCGAGGAGTCCTCGGCCGTGGCCGCGTTCACGTTCGGCATCCCGATCGTCGCGGGCGAGGCGTTCGAACGCAGGATCAAGGATCTGCTCCGGCACGCGGCCGGCAAGGGCGTCACGCTGCTGCACGACTGCGGCATCGGGTCGATCGACGGGCTGTCGGACCTGGACGCGTTGCGTCACGCGATCGACGACGACTCCCCGGTGCGCTATCGCGGGATGCTCGTGTCCAGCCGCTACGACGAGTTCGTCGACCGCGGGCTGGTCCCCGGCTTCGGCGACGACCTGCTCCGGGTGCACGGGGTCAAGGCCTGGTCGGACGGGTCCAACCAGGGCGGCAGCGGCTACCAGCGCGATCCCTACCTCGGCACGGACTCCTGCGGGTCGCTGAACTACTCCCCGGACGAGCTGGCCGCCGTCCTGCAGCGGGCGCACCGGGACGGCTGGCAGATCGGGGTGCACGCCAACGGTGACGCGGCGATCGACGTGACGCTGGACGCCTTCGAGCAGGTCCTCTCGGCCGAGCCACGTGCGGACCACCGACACCGGATCGAGCACTGCAGCGTCCTGCACCCCGGGCAGATCGACCGGATGGTGACGCTCGGGCTGTCCCCGTCGTTCCTCATCGGGCACGTGCGGTGGTGGGGAGCGGCGTTCCGCGACCGGCTGCTCGGTCCCGACCGGGCGGCGCTCTACGACCCGTGCGCCTCGGCCGTGCGGGCCGGGCTCCGGGTCTCCTTGCACAGCGACTGGAACGTCACCCCGATCGAGCCGCTGCGCTACGTCGAGGACGCGGTCACCCGAGTGATGGCCGAGAACGGCGAGGTGCTGAACGGCGACGAGCGGCTTACCGTCGAGCAGGCCCTGCGGGCGGTCACGATCGACGCGGCCTGGCAGTGCCGCAGCGACGAGCTCACCGGGTCGCTGGAGGTCGGCAAGGCCGCGGACCTGGTGCTGCTGGAGGACGACCCCACGCGCGTCGACCCGACGACGATCTCCCGGATCGCGGTCTCGCAGACCTGGCTCGACGGGCGACCCCGCTTCAAGGCTTGACTCCATACGTTCGTACCGTACGGTCGTACACATGACCGAGCCCCGAGGCGCGCACCTGCTCGACGCAGCCCTGTCGGTCCTCGCCGAACAGGGGCTGGGCGCAGTCAGCATGCGTTCGGTCGCGGCTCGGGCCGACGTCTCGGTGGCTCAGGTGCAGTACTACTTCCGCACCAAGGCCGAGCTGGTCTCAGGGGCGTACGACCGGGCGCACGAGCAGTTCCTGGACAGCCTGCTGCCGATCCTGCCGGGACCGCCGAGCGCCGACCGCCTGCGTCGGGTCGTGCTGCTCTGGCTCCCGTTGGACGCCGAGCGTGAGCGGCGGGCACGGGTCTGGCTCGCCTTCAGCGCGGCCGCGACCAACGCACCCGAGCTGGCCGAGCGGGCCTGCGCCCTCGACGGCGAGCTGCGCCGCTGGTTCGCCCGGCAGCTGAGGGCCCTCGCGCCGGACGGTCTGCGGATCGGCACCGACCCACGGAGCCTGGCGGCAGAGCTGTTCGCCCTCATCGACGGCCTGACCTCGCAGCTGCTGGTCATGGACCCCGCCGCACGAGACGAGCTCGCCGGGCGCGTGCTGGACGGCTGGTTCTCGCTCCACCTGCCCACCTCACCGCTCAGGACCCAGGAGACCCACGCATGAGCAACGACGACCTCGCTCCCCGCGCCAGCGACCAGGACCGAGAGGCCGTGCTGAGCCGGCTCGGCGCCGGCCTCGCCGAGGGTCGCTTGACGATGGCCGAGTACGAGGAGCGGGTCACCACGGTGCTCCACACCCGGACCACCGGTGAGCTGGCCCCGCTGGTGGCCGACCTGCCTGCGCGCCGGCCGGACCGGCGTCAGCAGGACACGAAGGCCTGGCTGGACGAGTGGCGCTACTGGCTCGGCGGCGCCGTCATCATGATCGGGATCTGGGGCGGGCAGAGCATCGCCGACGGCGAGCTGCAGCGGTTCTGGCCGGTGGCGCCGCTCGCGATCTGGGCGGCGGTGCTGGTCGCGATCGCGGTGTGGCCAAGCTCGGATGACCACGAGCCGAACGACACGCCCAACCGCTAGGGCCGCTGCGGCAACGGACTGCCCAGCCAGCGGGAGACCGCCGTCTGCCCGGGAAGGAGGCCGACCAGCAACCACACGATCAGCGTTCCCCTGTCGTACGAGCCACCCGTCTGAGCGACAGCACGCTCTCCCACGCGAAGGAGAGACGTCAAGGACGCGGCTGGTGCCGGCGTCTGGGCGCCCGGAAAGCAGTGCTGCCGCAGGGGCATCACGCACCGACCTGCGAGGCCGCCTGGCGGGCCCCCGAGGCCCGGACCTAGGGTTGGGGTCATGCGCATCGTCATCGCTGGTGGTCATGGTCAGGTCGCTCTTCGGCTCGCGAAGCTGCTCTCACGCAGAGGAGACACCCCGGTCGGTCTGATCCGCAAGCGAGCCCAGGAGGGTGATCTGCGCGAGGCTGGCGCCGAGCCGCTGGTGCTGGACCTCGAGGACACGTCGGTCGACGCGCTCGCCGAGCAGCTGGCTGGTGCGGACGCCGTGGTGTTCGCGGCCGGTGCCGGTGGCGACAGCGGTCCCGAGCGCAAGGACACCGTCGACCGGCAGGGGGCGGTGACGTTCGCCGAGGCCGCCGTGCAGGCCGGGGTGCGGCGCTACCTGCTGCTGTCGTCCTACGGCGCCGATGCCGACGCCAGCGACGAGGAGTTCGGCGACAGCTTCGGTCCCTACCTGCGCGCCAAGGGCAAGGCCGAGGAGCAGGTGCAGGCGCTCGACCTTGACGTCACGGTCCTGCGGCCCGGCGGTCTCACCGACGACCCGGGCACCGGCAACGTACGGCTGGCGCCGAAGGTCGACCGCGGCGAGGTGAGCCGCGACGACGTCGCCGCGGTGCTGGTCGCGCTGCTCGACGCCCCCAGCGCGGTCGGCCAGACCCTGGAGCTGATCGAGGGCGACACCCCGATCGCGGAGGCCGTCCGCGCCTGAGTCGCGTCGACAGGTCACCACCACGTATGCGCTGACGGCTACCTGCAGAGCTACCACCATCGGTATGGAGACGACGACCACCCTCAGGGTCCGTGTGCGGACCCGCGACCGGGTGAAGGCCCTGGGCGCCGCGACGGGGCAGACCTCCGACGCGGTGGTCGAGCAGGCGCTCGGCCTGCTGGAGAAGGAGACGTTCTGGGCGGCCTGGCAGGCGGCCCAGACCTCGGCCACCCCTGAGGATCGCGCGCAGGAGCAGGCCGAGCTCGAGCCGTGGGACCGGGCGAGCGCCCACGACCTGGCGGCGAGCGAGCGTGCTGACCGGTGATCTGTGGTCGATGGACCTCGGCACACCGGTCGACCCCGAGCCCGGGCTGATCCGGCCGGCGCTGGTCGTCTCTCCGGCACGCTTCACGGGTCCCTTGCGGATCGTCTGCCCGCTGACGACGACACGCCGCACGTATCCGTGGCGACTGGAGATCGAGCCGGACGACGTGAACGGCTTGAGCGCCGTCTCCTACGTCCAGACCGAGCACCTGCGCTCGATCTCGGCCACCCGCGGAGCCAGGCGGCTGGGGAGCCTCGACGCGTTGACGATGATGCAGGTCCGCCGGGTCCTCGCGCTGCTGCTGGACCTACCGTGACGACGTGCTCGTGAGCGCGGTCGACGCAGCCTGAGCCAGCGCGCGACCGCCTTCTGTCACGACCGACCTGTCGTAGGCGTCGGTCGCCCGGAGCACGTCGTCGAGCTGATGGTGGACCAGCGCGTACGTCGGCACTCGGCCACCGTCGCCAGTGGTCCAGCCCGCCGCGCCGAGCACCTCGGCCAGGGCCTCGACGTCGACCCGACCCGCCGCGACCGACAGCAGCAGCAGCGCGCAGGCCTGGCGCTCGAACGCATCCTTCGGGGGGACGGCGAGCCGCTCAGACACGTGCCGCCAGAGACCGACCGGGTCCTCGCGCACAGCCGCGCCGGCCTTGGTGACAGCCAAGCGACCACGGGTGACCCGCAGCAGCCCGAGTTTTTGCGCGGACATGCGCAGACGCCGTACGGGCTCGGTCATGTCCTCCCGGTTGTGCTTGCCGATCCAGCCGTCGCCCGGGAAAGCCTCGTCCATCGCCTGCGTGACGACGGTCGGCGGCAGCCAGCCCGCGCCGGTCAGCGCGATCCCGTCCCCCACCCGGTGCAGCAGCCAGAGGTAGCGACGCAGGGTGTCGCGGGCCATCGTCTCGTCGACCAGGACCGGCTCGGACAGCGCGGCCTCGTCGAGCAGGTCGTGCACGACAGTTGCGGCAGGGTGGGACCGTCCGACGGCCAGGAGAACCTGCGCGACCTCTGGCGGGACGAAGCGACGAAGCTGCGCCAGCGCCCGCTGGGCCTGGTCGGCGTCGAAGGGTCCCTCGTCCCAGACGCGGCCGCAGTCCTCGGGCGGCGCAGCGCCCACCCCGTCGATCAGACGCACCTGCTCGACCGGCTCGCCGACCGCCTCAGCGACCAGCCGGATCTGCCAGTCGTCGCCGTGGTCGTAGGCGTAGAGCAGTCGGTCGCCAGGGGCGGCAAGGACCTCGTCCAGCCGCACGGTGCTGGCTGGGACACCGTCGCGCTCGCCGTCCGCTACGTCGAACGGGCACAGGAAGTGCTCGCCGTCCTCGTCCCACGGGGTCTCGCCGAGCGTGAAGCAGTGCAGGTGGCAGTCCTCCCAGACGAACACCGCCTGCAGGACGTCGTGCAGCTCGTCCAGCCGCAGCGTCGACGGCAGCACCAGCCGCCGCCACACCGGAGGCCCGACGTCCAGCAGGTCGACCCGGACAGTCAGCCCGTACGGCGCGTTCGACTGCGCTCGGCGGCTAGTCGTTGACATGGACGTCCACCCCGAATCGACTGACGGGGTGCAGCCTGGCTCTCATGGGCGCACGCTACCGATCTCGTCCGACCTTCGCGGGGTCCTCACCAGGCGTCCAGACGATCCGCACCACCGCCACAGGAAGGCGAGACAGCGCGGACAGGGCCAGCTGGGTGAGGGCTTCCTCGGCCCACTCTCACAACCTCCTGGACGCCCGACGCACTCGACCAAAAGGGCATTTCAAGACGCCAGCCACGTTGACCTCGACGGTTGGCTGTCTCAGGGGTTGACCGGCCAACGCGCGAGGGCCCATCCCCAATCGATACGTTCCTGCTCGAGCCGCACCCGCTCGCCCCAGCGGTCGGCGACCAGGCCGTCGTAGACGGCGCGCTCGCGGGGGGTCAGACGCGGAAGAGCCGCGGATGTAGGCGACGCCTCGCGCACCCATCGTTCGCGGTGCGCGAGCAGCGTCGCGTCGTCCATGAGAAACGACCGTGTCTGCGGGAGAGCCGCGCCCGGGAGGTGAGGTCGGGTCGCGCCCTCTCCAGAAGTGTCCAGGCGTGCTGCGCGTGCTCCCCCAGGAGCAGGACCACCTCGACGTCCTCCAGCAGATGGTTCACCTTCGCGACGTGCGAGTCGTACAGTCCGCCTCGCTGCTCGGCCGCGAACTCAGGATCGCGCATCCGACGGGTCACGCGCGGCTCCTCGTACGATCAGGCGTGTGGGCTGAGACCGTACCGACCAGGGGACTGCCGAGGCAGGACAACGAACGACCGGGACCAAACGGGTTGGTCGCCAGGGGAATTGGATCGCCCCGGGCGTGGGTGTCGAGGTGGTGTGCCGTACCGGGTGGCGGCTCCCCTTCCGGCGGCAGACCCGACGCCACCTGCGGGTGCTGGAGCCAGCCCTGCGCTCTTCGAGCAGGCACCGCGGACGCTTGCGCACCCACCTTGGACGTCCAGGATCTGCCGAACTGTGCGCAGGCTCGGAAACACGGGGATCGGCCGGGCAGCGCGAGCAGCGGTGCGCAAACGTCCGGGACCGGACAGCGAGACGCCCCCGGAAGGGCCGGACCGCCGCGGCGCGCCTAGCGTCGAGCGATGAGAGCCCGCGAGGTCTACCTGTCCCACGTCCCCGACGGCCAGGCCACGGCCGACGACTTCGCCGTCCGGGACGCCGAGGTGCCGGAACCGAAAGGAAGCCAGGTGCTCGTCGGGCTTCGGTTGCTCGGGCTCAACGCCGGTCTGGCGAGCCGGCTGGGGGCGGAAGGCACCTCGTACGGGCCGGGGATCGACGTCGGTGACGTCCCGTCCAGCGACGCCGTCGTCGAGGTGCTTCACGACAGCGGCGACCTGAGGCAGGGCGACCTCGCGATCCGACAGGGTCCGTGGCGCACGGTCGACGTCTGCGACCCCGACCAGCTGCGGAAGCTGCCCGACGTGGACGGGCCGCTCGAGGCGCACCTGACGATCCTCGGCCACGTCGGCTTCACCGCGTGGACCGGGATGGTGCACGTCGGCAAGGTCCGGGCGGCCGACACGGTCTACGTCTCCGCGGCAGCCGGCGGCGTCGGCAGCTGCGCGGTGCAGCTCGCGAAGGCCGTCGGCGCGACCGTGATCGGGCTCGCCGGCTCGGACGAGAAGACCGAGCTGATCACAGGCACCCTGGGCGCCGATGCCGCGATCAACCGGCACGACGGGGACGCCCTCGAGCTGCTGCGGAAGAAGGCGCCGGACGGGATCGACCTCTACTACGACAACGTCGGCGGCGAGCAGCTCTGCGCTGCCCTGCAGGTGCTCAACACCGACGGCCGCGTCGTGATCTGCGGTCAGGTCGCCGGCCCGGGCAGCCTGGACCTGCGGCCGGCGATCTACCAGGAGCTGACGATCCGCGGCTTCACGGTCACCGCGCACGAGGACCTGCGAACGGAGTTCGAGGAGCAGGTCGGCGGCTGGCTCCGGGACGGCAGGGTGGCGAGCCTGCACACCGTCTTCGACGGGATCGACCGGGTCGGCGAGGCCTTCGCGGCGCTGCTTTCGGGACACGGCAAGGGCCGGGTCGTCGTCCGGGTGGAGCAGTGAGCTATCCGTCCGTCCGCTACGACGGTGCCGGGACCGTCAACGCGCAGCTACGTCGGGCCGACACGCCGCAAGAGCTGCAGACCGGCGAGCGCGGGGGCATGGCCTATCTCGCGACGCAGGCGAGCACCGGCGGGGACTATGGCCTGTTCCGCCGCGACATGGGGGCGGAGCCGGGCGGACCGAGACCGCACTTCCACCGGACGATGTCAGAGTCGTTCTTCGTCCTGTCCGGCACCGTCGACCTGTACGACGGCGGCCGGTGGGTCACGGCCCAGCCCGGCGATCTCCTGTACGTCCCGCCGGGCGGGATCCACGCCTTCCGTAACGCCGACGGGCCGGCGTCGATGCTGATCCTGTTCGCGCCCGGCGCCCCGCGGGAGGAGTATTTCGAGGAGATGGCCTCGATGACGACCGAGCAGCGCGACCGGATGAGTGAGCAGGACTGGGACGCGTTCTACGCCCGGCACGACCAGTACATGATCCGCGAAGCCTGAGCCGGTCATGCGAGGGCGGCGACCGGCGGGGTGCGTACGGCACGGCGGGCTGGGAGGACCGAGGCCACCAGCCCCGCAGCGACTAAGCGCGACGACGGCGCGGGCCGACGGTCCGGTGTGCTTGAGCACGTTGGTCAACGCCTCCTGCACCACGCGGTAGACGACCAGGGCGTCGGCTGCCGCGACGACGCGCACCGGTCCGGTCTCGACCAGCTCGACGTCCCGACCCGCACCCCGGACCGCGTCCAGCAGCACGGGGATCGCGGCGAGGTCCGGCTGCGGGACCAGCTCGGTCGGTCCGTCCTCGCGCAGCACCCCGAGCAGACGTCGCATGTCGGTCAGGGCCGTCCGCCCGGTGGCCGCGACGATCTCCAGCGCGCGGGTCGCCGCCACCGGGTCGCGGACGGCGGCGAAGCGGCCTCCGTCGGCCTGAGCGACGACGACGGCGAGCGAGTGGGCCACCACGTCGTGCATCTCCCGGGCGATCCGCGTTCGTTCCTCCGAGGCGGCCAGGGCCACCCGCTGCGCGTGCTCCGCTTCGGCTCGACGCGCCCCGGAAAGGACCGAGGAGACGTACGCCAGGCGGGTGCGGCGCCACTGACCGCTCACCCAGGCGAGCTGGACCACCACCCCGAGCACGCCGGCCCCGACGGCACCGGTAACCAGGTTGTCCTGGGCGGTCTGGGCGGTCTGGGCGGTCTGGTCGACGGTGACGACGACCAGCGCCGAGCTACCCCCGAGGACCGCACCCAGCAGGCCTACGCCGAGCGACGTGCTGCGCACCCAGCGCTTCCCCTACGCGGCACAGGAATAGACGACGATCGGGACCGCGACGTCGCTGGCCAGCAGCGATCCGTCGTCGAAGGCCGGGCCGAGCACGTAGAGCAACCAGTGCAGGAACGCTGCTCCCAGGACGAGGGCCGCGCTCGCCACCGGGCGCACCCGGCGCAGGGCGAGCCCGCCCACCTCCACGGTGAGCACGAGGGCGACCAGCCGGGAGCTGCCGGCGTACGAGACGGCCAGCACGGCGGCGGCGAGACCGGCGAGGAGCCCGTCGACGACCAGCGGGTGGCCGCTCACCCAGGTCACGACCCGGCTCAGGCTCCCCGTCACGACCACGTCGGGAACGGTACTGAGCCAAGGAGCGCGTGCACGTCCACCCCAGGTCGTACGGGACGTTGGTGATCTTGGCGGCCGTTCCGGCGCCAAGATCACCAACGCAGGAGGCGTCAGCGCGGGTCGGGCTGCTCCGCGCGAGCCGCGAGCGATGCGATCTCGTC
>JBBSTI010000039.1:0-24656 GCA_038236005.1 Mycobacteriales bacterium
ATGGCCGCCGACCTGTTCGAGTCCTACGCGGTGACGCTGGTCGCCGCGCTGATCCTGGGTCAGGTCGCGTTCGGCTCGCAGGGTCTGGTCTTCCCGCTGATCGTGCCGGCGATCGGCGTGCTCACCGCGCTGGTCGGCATCTACGGCACCTCGCCCCGCGACGCCGACCGCACGGGGATGAGCGCGATCAACCGCGGCTTCTTCGCCTCGGCGATCGTGTCCGCGGTGCTGGTCGCGATCGCGTCCTTCCTCTACCTGCCGGCGACGTTCGCGGAGCTGTCCGGCGGCACCGTCAGCGACGCCAACCCCCGGATCGTCGCGATCGGCGCGGTCATCATCGGGATCGTGCTCGCCAGCCTCATCCAGGTGCTCACCGGTTACTTCACCGAGACCAGCCGCAAGCCGGTGAAGGAGATCGGCAAGAGCTCGCTCACCGGCGCGGCCACCGTGATCCTGGCCGGCATCTCGGTCGGCCTGGAGAGCGCCGTCTACTCCGCGCTGCTGATCGGCGGCGCCGTCTACGCCGCGTTCCTGCTCGGCGGCGGGTCCACCGTCGTCGCGCTGTTCGCGGTCGCGCTGGCCGGCACCGGGCTGCTCACCACGGTCGGCGTCATCGTTGCCATGGACACCTTCGGGCCGATCAGCGACAACGCCCAGGGCATCGCCGAGATGTCCGGCGAGGTCACCGAGGAGGGCGCGCAGGTGCTCACCAGCCTTGACGCGGTCGGCAACACCACCAAGGCGATCACCAAGGGCATCGCGATCGCGACCGCGGTGCTTGCCGCGACCGCGCTGTTCGGGTCGTTCCGTACGGAGGTCGAACGCGCCCTGGTCGAGGCCGGTCGCAGCGCCAGCGACTTCTCGCTGTCGATCGAGAAGCCCAACCTGCTGTTTGGGCTGATCATCGGCGCCGCAGTGGTGTTCCTGTTCTCCGGCCTCGCCATCCAGGCGGTCGCCCGGGCGGCGGGTCGCGTGGTGTACGAGGTCCGGGAGCAGTTCCGCACCAAGCCCGGGATCATGGACTACACCGAGAAGCCGGACTACGCCCGCGTGGTGGACATCTGCACGAAGGACTCGCTGCGCGAGCTGGCCACCCCCGGGCTGCTCGCGGTGCTGTCGCCGATCGCGGTCGGTTTCTGGCTGGGCTACCAACCTCTCGGGGCCTTCCTCGCCGGCTCGATCAGCGCGGGCGTGCTGATGGCGGTGTTCTTGTCCAACTCCGGCGGGGCCTGGGACAACGCGAAGAAGCTGGTCGAGGACGGCAGTCACGGCGGCAAGGGCTCCCCGGCCCACGAGGCCACGATCATCGGCGACACGGTCGGCGACCCGTTCAAGGACACCGCCGGACCGGCGCTCAACCCGCTGCTCAAGGTGATGAACCTGGTGGCGCTGCTGATCGCTCCGAGCGTGGTGACGTACGCCATCGGCAACGACACCAACGACGTGCTGCGCTACGGCATCGCCCTGGTTGCCACGATCGGCATCGTCGTCGCGGTGACGATCTCCAACAAGCGGGGCAACGCCGGGCTGGAGCCGGCCGCTCCACCGGTCGAGGACAGGGCGTCCGTCTGACCGGTCGGGTCTGGGTCGGCCAGGCCCGGACCGGTTTGGGCCGGCTGGCGTCGGCTCGGCTCGGCTCGGGCCGGCCCGGCCGGCGCAGGCCTGGCTAACGTCGCCCAGGTGCTGACCGACCCTGACCTGTTGCTGCCTGACGCACCCCGGGTGCGCGCCCTGCTGGCCGACGGCGGGTGGTCGGCGGTCTCCCTCAGCACCCTGCTCGGGCCTGGGCACCGCGACCACCTGGACCGGGGCGAGCTCGCGCCGGTCCTGCGGCGGCTCGGCAGTGGCACGCTCGACGACTTGGCGCGGCTTTTCGTCGTCGGCGTACCGGCCGAGGGGGTCACCGGGGTGCCGGCCGCCTGGCTGCTGCCGGACGGGACCGCCCGGGTCCACCTCCAGGCGGTGCTGCACGACGGGGTAGAGGTGCTGGTGCCGCACGACCCGCCCCGTCCGGATCACCAGGACGACCGAGACACCGTCATCGGCGTGGGCGCTGCGAGCCTGACGTTGGCTGCGGCGACCCCCCGCCGCCACGTCGGGGCCACGCTGGACGTCGGCGCCGGCTGCGGGGTGCAGGCCCTGCTCGCCGCCCGCCACAGCGGGACGGTGACGGCGACGGACGCGAGCCCGCGCGCGTCTGCGTACGCCCGGCTCGCGGCGGCCCTTGCCGGGCTGGAGCTGGGTAGGCAGCTGGACGTTCGGACCGGCAACCTGCTCGAGCCCGCGGTCGGTGAGCGCTATGACCTGCTGGTCAGCAACCCGCCGTTCGTCATCGGGCCGCGGGCGCGGTTCACCTACCGGGACGCGGGCCTCGACGGGGACGAGGTGTGCCGGCGGCTGGTCTCGGGGGTCGGGAGCCACCTGCGGGCGGGCGGGACGGCGGTGATGCTCGCTAGCTGGCTGCACCTGGCGGGCGAGGACGGTGACGAGCGGGTGCGCGGATGGTTCGCCGGGACCGGCTGCGACGCCCTTGTGGTGCAGCGTGAGCTAGCGGAGCCGCAGGACTACGTGACCGCCTGGCTGCGGGACGGCGACCAGGACTTCGGCGAGGCGTACGGGCAGTGGATGGACGCGCTGTCGGGTGTGGACGCGGTGGCCTTCGGGGTGATCGCGATGCGGCCTGGCGCCGAGCGCGTGGTGCTGCAGGCACCGTCACAGCCGCTGGCGGAGACCTGGGGAGAGCAGGTGCTGCAGCACTTCGACGCGCTGGAGGTGCTGGACGGGGATCTGCTGAGCGCCAGGCTGCGGCTGCGGGACGACGTCCGGCTCGTGCAGACGGCGGTGGCCGAACCGGAAGGCTGGGGCGTGGACGGCCAGCAGCTGGTGCAGCAGGCCGGGCTGCGCTGGACCGGCGAGGTGGACTCCTACGGGTCAGCGCTGCTGGCCGCGTGTGACGGCGAGCGACCGCTCGGCGCCCTGCTGTCGGTGCTCGCGGCCGGTGCCGGGATCACTGACGCCGAGGCCGCTGAGCAGGTTCTGCCCGTCGTCCGTGAGCTGGTGCTGCAGGGGTTTCTCGGTACGCCCTAGCGGAGTGCCCGCGCCGCGTCTCGAGTCATCAGGGGCTCCCCCGATGCCCCGAACCCGTTCGGGGGAAGGCCTGATGGGCGCGCGGATCATCAGGGGCACCCCCGATGATCAGCCACGGTGGGTAAGCAGGTCCACGATCTGGACGAGCTTGCCGTCGATGCCGGCGAGCCGTCGGTCGACGCCGTCGAGCTTGCCGTCCACCTCGTCGAGCCGTCCGTCGATCCCGTCGAGCTTGCCGTCCACGCCGTCGAGCCGTCCGTCGATCCCGTCGAGCCGGCGGCCGTGCTCGACCTGGGTCTCCCGGAGCGCGTTGAGGACGCGGGTGTGCCCCGTCATCACCTGGCGGAAGTCGGCGACGTCACGGTCGGTGGCCGCAGCCATCTGCCGCGCCACGTCCGCGTCGTTGACGTAGATCGTCTGACGGCTCTTGAGGTAGGCGAGGTCTTGCTCGACGGCGGACAGTCGGTGCTCGTACTCGGGATTCGTCACTCGCGGAGCGTAGGTCTGACAGGCGCATCTGGGAAGAGTTATCCACAGGCTGCACGCCTGCGCTGCGGGGGCTTGACACCGGCCGTCGCCGGGGGATCGGTCGAGGCCGGACCGCAGCCGCCTCATCGAGGCGGGAGCACGACGGGCATCCCGCCCGCGGTCGCCGCCGCACCTGCCGCATCGTCCGCTGGACGCTCCGTGAGGTGGTCCTCGTCCGGCGGACGCACCGGGGGCAGGCGGAGCTGGACGAGGGCGAGGGCGAGCAGCACCCCGGCGGCGACGGTGAAGCTCGGCAGGGCCCCGTGGGAGGCGTAGAGACGCGACTGCACCTGGTTGGCGAGGACCCCGCCCAGCTGCAGGGCGAGCGAGCCGACCGAGAGCATCGTGGTCCGCTGCGCAGCCTCGACGCGGCTGTGCAGCACGGACCTGCGCAGCGGCGAGCCGGCCCCGTTGAACAGGTAGAACAGCACCGCGCCGGCACCCAGGACGACGACCGATCCGGCCGCGCCGAGGAGCAGCGCGGAGGCTGCCCCCAGGACGGAGAGCACCGCACCCGCCCGAGCGACCGACCCTGCGGCCAGTCGGCGGACGACCAGGGCGAGCGCCGAGCCGACCCCGGCGCCGAGGAACCCGAGACCGAGCACGAGGCTCCACGCGGTGCCGCCCGCCGAGTCTCCTCCGGACAGCCGCGCCGCCTCCAGAGGACCGAGCAGCTCGATCGTGCCCAGCGTGAAGCCGGTCCCCAGGGAGACGACCAGCAGCAGACGAAGCGCTGGGTCGCGGCGCGCCAGCCGACCGGCCTCCCGGACGGTACGCGGGACGTCCGCCACCCCGCGCCGAGGCCGGCGCAACTCTCGCACCGGGCCGGGCAGGTCTGGGTGCGGACCGACCGGGACCACGAGCAGGGCGACGGCGGCCATGCCCACCGCGGTCAGCGCGGCCGCCACGAGGAACGGCAGCACCAGCAGGCCACCGAACAGCTGCGGCAGCACCCCGCCGAGCACGGCTCCCAGCGCCAGGGACAGCCCGTCCGCCGTCCCGCCGCGCGACAGCGCGCGAGCGGTGTCCGTACCGGGCTGGGCCGCCTGGGCCGTGTCGACGAACCAGGCCTCCAGCGGCCCGGAGTCGAGCGCCCGGGCGAGCCCGAGAAGAGCGGCTGCCGCCACGAAGGTGGGCAGGTTGCGGGCAGCGGCCAGCCCGAGCAGCCCGAGCAGGCTGAGCCCGCCGGAGACCAGGAGCAGCGGACGCCGGCCCAGCGTGTCGGCGAGCCCGCCGGTCGGCAGCTCGGTGCCCACCGTCACCAGGCCCATGACGGTGAAGACCGTGCCGATGTCGATCGCCGACAGCCCGCGTGAGCTGGCGAGCAGCACCAGCAACGGGGCCACGAAGCCGATCGGGAGCCAGCGCAGCGCGGTCAGCCCGACGAACCGCCGCTCGGCCTGTCGCACCGTCAGCGAACCTCGTACACCCGATGATCTTCCCCAGAAGTGCCGCGAACCGGACATTCAGCAACCATTAGGGGAAGATCGCCGAGGGAGGTGGCCCGTCACAGGTGCACCTGCCGCACCGGCAGCGCGTCGGTGACCACCACGACCGGTGTTGTGCCGGCCGTGCCCGGCTCGGCGGACGCGAGGTCCTGCCACCGCTCCAGCAGCGCCGACAGCTCGGCCCCCAGCCGCCGGGTCTGCTCCGGGGTGAGGTGCAGCAGGCGGTCGCCGAACTGTGCGGTGTCGGGGACGTCGCCCAGGTCGGCGAGCCAGCCCGTGTAGAGCCGGGCGCGCGCCTCGACGATCTGCCGCTGCAGCACGGTGACCAGGTCCGGGTCGAAGGCGTCGTTGTCCCACGACGTGATCTCGTGCGCCGCACGCCACCAGCGTTCGCGGCCCGTGCCCAGGTCGGCGGCGTCCTCGACGAATCCGTACCGGGCCAGCTCGCGCAGGTGGTAGGAGGTGGCGCCGGAGCTCTCGCCGACCCGGGCACCGAGCCGGCTGGCGGTGGACGGACCGTCGACCCGGAGCAGCCCCAGCAGCCTCATCCGCAACGGGTGCGCAAGAGCCCGCAGGGTCTGCGGATCGGTGACGCGAAGGGTGCGGGGCTCGGTCATGACGGCAGGGTAAGACTGCAGAGAAATCTTTGCAAAGACATCTTTGCACTCGACCACGCACGCAGTCCGTGCACAGAGGCCGTACGGTGCCCAGCGTCAGGGCCTCGCACCGAGCCCCCGGCACGAGCCCCACCATGAGCCCCACCATGAGCCACAGCCCCCAGCCACAGACCGGAGCAGCGTGACCGAGACCGACCTCCCCACCGCCCCGCCGAAAGGTGGCAAGCGCGTGAGCAAGACCGCGCCCGGCGGCACCCGGCTGGTGATCGTCGAGTCCCCGGCCAAGGCCAAGAAGATCGCCGGCTTCCTCGGCGCGGGCTACGTCGTGGAGTCGAGCATCGGCCACATCCGTGACCTGCCGAAGAACGCGGCCGACGTCCCGGCGAGCCACAAGGGCATGCCCTGGGCCCGGCTCGGGGTGGACGTGGACCACAACTTCGAGACGTTGTACGTCGTCAGCCAGGACAAGAAGTAGCAGGTCGCGAAGCTCAAGGCCCTGCTGAAGGACGCCTCCGAGCTCTACCTCGCGACCGACAAGGACCGCGAGGGCGAGGCCATCGCCTGGCACCTGCTGGAGACCCTCAAGCCCAAGGTCCCGGTGCGCCGGATGGTGTTCGGCGAGATCACCCCGGCCGCGATCCAGGAGGCGGTCGACAACCCGCGTGAGCTGGACACCCACCTGGTCGACGCGCAGGAGACCCGGCGGGTGCTGGACCGGCTCTACGGCTACGAGGTCAGCCCGGTCCTGTGGAAGAAGGTCATGCCGAAGCTGTCGGCGGGCCGCGTGCAGTCGGTCGCGACCCGGATCGTCGTGGAGCGCGAGCGGGCTCGGATGGCTTTTCGCGAGGGCAGCTACTGGGACGTCGAGGGATCTTTCAGCAAGGACGCTGAAACACTGACCGCGACGCTCGTGCAGGTCGACGGCACCAGGCTCGCCACCGGCAAGGACTTCGACGCCGCGACCGGTGGGCTCAAGGCGGGCAGCGAGGTCACCCTGCTGGACGAGGCCAGCGTGACCTCCCTGGTCGAGCGGCTCGAGAATCGTCCGTTCAGTGTGCGCAGCGTCGACTCCCGGCCCTACACCCGGCGGCCGTCCGCGCCGTTCATGACCAGCACCCTGCAGATGGAGGCCGGCCGCAAGCTGCGCTTCAGCGCGCAGCGCACGATGCAGACCGCCCAGCGGCTGTACGAGAACGGCCACATCACCTACATGCGCACCGACAGCAGCAACCTGAGCGAGACGGCGGTGCAGGCCGCCCGTCAGCAGGCCCGCGAGCTGTACGGCCCGGAGTACGTGCCGGACGCACCCCGCGCGTACGCCAAGAAGTCCAAGAACGCCCAGGAGGCGCACGAGGCGATCCGCCCCTCCGGCGACGTCTTCGTCACGCCCGGCCAGCTGGCGCGTCAGGTCAGCGCGGACGAGCTGCGCCTCTACGAGCTGATCTGGCAGCGCACGGTCGCGAGCCAGATGGCCGACGCCCGGGGGACCAGCTCGACCGTGCGTCTGGGCGCGCAGACCGCCGACGGCACCGACGCCGAGTTCTCCGCGAGCGGGACGATCATCGAGTTCCAGGGCTTCATGCGGGCCTACGTCGAGAGCAGCGACGACGACACCGACGACAGCAAGCCTGCCGCCAGACGGCTCCCGCAGGTACGGCAGGGCGACGCGCTCGCCGTCACCAGCCTGACGACCGAGGGCCACACCACCAGCCCGCCGGCCCGCTACACCGAGGCGAGCCTGGTCAAGCGGCTCGAGGAGCTGGAGATCGGCCGACCCTCGACGTACGCCTCGATCATCTCGACCGTGCAGGACCGCGGCTACGTCTGGAAGAAGGGCAGCGCGCTCGTCCCGACGTGGCTCGCGTTCGCGGTCGTCAACCTGCTGGAGCGGCATTTCGCCCGGCTGGTCGACTACGAGTTCACCAAGAGCCTCGAGGAGGACCTGGACGTCATCGCCGACGGCCAGGGCGACTCGCGGGGCTGGTTGACCCGCTTCTACTTCGGTTCCGACGAGGGCCACGAGGGGGGCGTCAACCGCCAGGGCGGCTTGAAGAAGCTGGTCAACGAGCGCCTCGAGGACATCGACGCCCGCGACATCAACTCGATCGTGATCGGCCGGGTGCCCGAGGGGCAGGACCAGGCCGGCACCGAGGTGATCGTGCGGGTCGGGCGCTACGGTCCGTACGTCACGATCGGGCGCGAGGACGGGGCGGCCCGCGCGTCGCTGCCCGAAGAGATCCCCCCGGACGAGCTGACCGTCGAGCGGGCGATCGAGCTGGCGAACGCGCCGAGCGGGGACCGCGTGCTCGGCCAGGACCCGACGACCGGCTACGACGTGCTGTCCAAGTCCGGGCGCTACGGCCCGTACGTGACGTTGTCGCTGCCCGAGGGGTCCAAGGACAAGCCGCCGACGGGTTCGCTGTTCGCGAGCATGGACCTCGAGACCATCACGCTGGAGCAGGCGCTCACGCTGCTGACCCTGCCGCGGACGCTGGGCGAAGCCGAGGGGGAGCCGGTCACGGCGCAGAACGGGCGTTATGGACCGTACGTCTCGCGGGGCAAGGAGTCGCGCAGCGTCGAGAACGAGGAGCTGCTGCTCACGATCTCGCTGGAGGAGGCGCTGCACCTGCTCGCGCAGCCGAAGCAGTACGGCAAGCGCGCCGCCCCCAAGCCGCCGCTGAAGACGCTCGGCAAGGACCCGACCTCCGGGGGCGAGATGGTGGTCAAGGAGGGCCGCTTCGGGCCGTACGTCACCGACGGCGAGACCAACGCCTCGCTGCGCAAGGGAGACACGCCCGAGGGGCTCGAGGACGAACGGGCCTCCGAGCTGCTGGCCGAGCGCCGTGCCCGCGGACCGGCACCGAAGAAGGTGGCCAAGCGCGCTCCGGCGAAGAAGGCCCCCGCGAAGAAGGCCCCCGCGAAGACCGCAGCAGCGGGCACAGCGGGACGACCCGCCCAGCGCGCGGCGAAGCGCACGCCGAAGAAGACCGACTGAGCCGTACGCTGCGGGCATGGCAGGGATCCGTTGGTCAGGAGCCTTGCGGGCCCAGCGGTTCCGCCAGCTGTTCCTCGCCCTGATCCTGTCCAGCAGCGGCGACTGGCTCGGGCTGGTCGCCATCACCGCGCTCACCGCGAGCCTGGTGGACGGGCTCAACCAGCAGAGCTTCGCCATCGCGGGTGTGCTCGTCGTCCGGCTGCTGCCCGCGGCCGTGCTGGGCCCGCTCGCCGGCGCGTTGGCCGACCGGTTCGACCGGCGCCGCACGATGGTGGTCACCGACCTGCTGCGCGCGCTGTTCTTCGGCTCGATCCCGTTGGTCGCCGTGCTGGCGGACGCCTCGATAGCGCTGATCTGGCTCTACGTCGCGTCGTTGATCGTCGAGGCGCTCAGCCTGTTCTGGATCCCGGCCAAGGAGGCGTCGGTCCCCAACCTGCTGCCGCGGCGGGACCTGGAGAATGCCAACCAGCTGAGCCTGGTCGCGACCTACGGCACCGCCCCGCTGGCCGCGCTGGTCTTCTCCGGGCTCGGCCTGCTGACCAAGGACGCCGCGGTCATCGCGCTGGCGGTCAACGCGGCCACGTTCGTGTTCGCCGCGGCCCAGGTGTCTCGGATCGACCTCACCCCGGTGGACGGCCCGGCGCCGGTGCATGACCCCGGTGAGCCGCAGCTGAGCCTGCTCGCCAGCATCAAGGAGGGGCTGGTCTTCGCCGGCACCAGCGCGCTCGTCCGCGGGCTGCTGGTCGGCATCCTCGGCACGCTGGCAGCGACCGGGGCCGTCGTCGGGCTGGGGCGACCGTTCGCCGAGTCGGTGCTGCAGGGCGGCGACAGCGCGTACGGCCTGCTGTTCGCCGCCGTCTTCGTCGGCATCGCGAGCGGGGTGGGGCTCGGCCCGCTCGCGCTCGGCGGGTTCTCCCGTCGCCGTGCGTTCGGTCTGTCGATCGTGCTCGCCGGCGCCTTCCTGGTCGTGCTCTCGCTCGTCCCGGTGCTCTGGGTCGCGGCCCTGGCGGTGCTGCTGGCCGGCGCCTTCGCCGGGGTGGCGTACGTCGTGGGCCTGACCCTGCTCGGCGGCGAGGTCGAGGATGCGGTGCGAGGACGCACGATCTCCCTGGTCCAGGCGCTGATGCGTGTGACGCTGCTCGGCACCCTGGCGGCGTCCCCGTTGATCGCCGGCACGATCGGGCTGCGGCAGGTACCGCTGCCAGGAGGCGGGACGCTGGCGGTCAACGGCACCGCCATGGTGCTGCTCGCCGGGGGCGTGCTGACGGTCGTGGTCGGGTTCGCGTCCTACCGGCAGATGGACGACCGCAAGCACGTTCGGCTGCGCACCGACCTCTGGTCGCTGGTGCACCGACAGCACGACCGGGCGCCGCGGCTCGGGCTGTTCGTCGCGCTGGAGGGTGGGGAGGGGGCCGGCAAGTCGACCCAGCTGGCCGCGTTGCAGCAGTGGCTGGAGCAGGGCGGGCACGAGGTGGTCGTCACACGCGAGCCCGGCGGCACGGTCGAGGGGGAGCGCCTACGTGCCCTGCTGCTGGACCCCGGCAGCGACCTGTCTCCGCGCGCCGAGGCTCTGCTCTACGCCGCCGACCGGGCGCAGCACGTCGACCAGGTCGTCCGACCTGCACTGCTACGCGGCGCGGTGGTCCTGACCGACCGCTTCGTCGACAGCTCCCTGGCCTATCAGGGGGCGGGCCGGGTCCTGGAGGGGGTTGCCGACCTGTCCGCGTGGGCCACCCAGGGGCTGGTACCCGATCTCACCGTGCTGCTCGACGTCGACCCGGCCGTCGGCCTGGTCCGAGCCCGTCGGGTCGGCGCCCCGGACCGGCTCGAGGCCGAGTCGCTCGCGTTCCACCAGCGGGTGCGCCAGGGTTTCCTGCGTCTCGCCGACGGAGCCCCCGACCGCTATCTCGTGCTCGACGCGTCCGACGCGCCCGAGACGTCGACCGGGGCGGTCCAGCTGAGGCTGGTGGGCATGCTCCCCCCGGTCGCCGACGTGGCAGAGGTCGGGCCTGCAGACACGCCCCCGGTGCGGGCGTGAGTGTCTTCGACGTCCTGATCGGGCAGGACCGGGTGGTCGCCCAGCTGACCGCGGCCGCGCAGGACGCCCGGGCCGTGCGGGCCGGTGGCCAGGCCCGTGGGGAGATGACCCACGCCTGGCTGTTCACCGGACCGCCGGGGTCCGGGCGCGAGGACGCCGCCCGGGCCCTCGCCGCCGCGCTGCAGTGCACCGACCCCGGGCCGCCGGGCTGCGGACAGTGCGACGGGTGCCACCAGAGCCTGATCGGCAACCACGCCGACGTCGCGATGATCGTCAGCGAGCGGCTGAGCCTCGCGGTCGCCGAGGCCCGCGACATCATCAAGCGGTCCTCCCGGCTGCCGACCCTGGGCCGGTGGCAGGTCACGGTGATCGAGAGCGCCGAGCGGATGACGGACGAGGCGTCCAACGCGGTGCTCAAGACGGTCGAGGAGCCGCCGCCGCACAGCGTGCTGATGCTGTGCGCGCCGAGCACCGAGGACCTGTTGCCGACGATCCGGTCCCGATGCCGGCTGGTCCCGCTCGTGACGCCCACCTGCGGGGCGCTCGCTGCCGAGCTGACCCGGCGAGACGGGATCGAGCCGTCGATGGCCGCGTTCGCCGCGCGGGCGGCGCAGGGCCACGTCGCGCGGGCCCGTCGGCTGTCCACCGAACAGGCCGCGCGCACCGAACGTCGGGAGGTGCTCTCGCTGCCGCGTTCGCTCGGCTCGGTCGGCACCGCTCTGGCGGCGGCCAAGGAGCTCGTGGACGCTGCCGCACGGGAGTCGGTCGCCGTGAACACGCCGCGGGACGCGGCCGAGCGGGCCGGCCTGGAGAGTGCGTTCGGGGTCGGCGTGACCGGCAAGGGCTTCGCGGCCGGACCGCGCGGCATGAAAGGCGCGGTCACCCAGCTGGAGAAGGACCAGAAGAGCCGGGCCACCCAGTCCCGGCGGGAGGCGCTGGACCGTGCGCTGGTCGACCTGCTGGCGTTCTACCGCGACGTGCTGGTCGTCCAGCTCGGCGCCGGGGTGGACCTGGTGCACGGCGACCTCGGGGAGCAGACCGCGGTCGTCGCCCGGGCCACCACGGCCGAGGCCACGCTGCACCGGGTGGACGCGATCCTGGCCTGCCGCACCGACCTGGACGAGAACGTCGCCCCGCTGCTGGCGGTCGAGGCGATGGCGCTCACCCTGCGCTGAGTGCTGCCCTAGACTCACCTGCGCACCACGGCAGAACGCCGCCTTAGCTCAGTTGGTAGAGCACCTCACTCGTAATGAGGTTGTCGTCGGTTCGATTCCGACAGGCGGCTCCATCCCGGACGGCCGTATCCCTAGATGGACCCTCGGTGGGCCCGGGCCGAGGCGAGCGAGGTCAGCATGATCCCCCCCGAGACCGTGCACGCCCTGGCCCAGCTGAGCGGGCTCGTGCTCGCCGAGCCGGAGCTTCCCGCGGCACTGGCCCGGATCACCAGGATCGCGGTCGAGGTCGTGGAGCCGTGCGAGGGCGCCAGCCTGACCATGCGCCGTGCCGGGCTGCCGGACACCCCGGCCGCCAGCGACGACTGGGCCCGTGCACTGGACGAGATGCAGTATGTCGAGCAGGAAGGCCCCTGTCTGGACTGCATGCGCACCGGTCACCTGATCCGGGTGCGCGACCTGGCGACGGACGTCCGGTTCGGCTACTACGGGCCCCGCGCTGCCGCCACCGGGGCGCGCACGGTGATCTCGCTGCCGTTGACCGCCGACGGCACGACCGTGGGGGCGCTCAACCTCTACAGCCGCACCCCCGACGCCTACGGGCCCGAGCATGTCGCGCTGGGGGAGCTGATCGTTGCGCACGCGAGCCTGGCCGTGCAGGCAGCGACCGCCTTCTACTCCTGCCAGGAGCTGGCCGGCCAGCTGCGCGAGGCGCTGGCGAGCCGAGCCGTGATCGAGCAGGCCAAGGGGGTGCTGATGACGCAGCTCGGGCTCGACGCGGAGGCGGCGTTCGAGGCGCTGCGCACCCAGTCCCAGGACCGCAACCGCAAGCTGCGCGAGATCGCGGCCGAGGTCGTCGAGCGGGTCAGCCGGACAGGTGCCGGCTGATCACCAGCCGCTGCACCTGGTTGGTCCCCTCGAAGATCTGCATCACCTTCGCCTCGCGCATGTAGCGCTCCAGGGGGTGGTCCTTGCTGTAGCCGGCTCCGCCCAGCACCTGCACCGCGTCGGTCGTGACCCGCATCGCCGCGTCGGTGCACACCAGCTTGGCAACGCTCGCCTGCCGGCTGTAGGGCCGACCGGCGTCGCGACGGCGGGCTGCGTCCAGGTAGGTCGCCCGCGAGCTGTCGACGGCGGCGGCCATGTCGGCCAGCAGGAACGCGAGACCCGGGTGCTCGATCACCGGCCGGCCGAACGCTTCGCGCTCCTTCGCGTACGCGACCGCGTCGGTGAGCGCACGCTGGGCCAGCCCGGTCGCGATCGCCGCGATCCCGAGGCGCCCGGCATCGAGCGCCTCGAACGCGATGGACAGGCCCTGCCCGGGCGTGCCGATCATGCGGTCGGCGGGCAGCCGAGCTCCGTCGTAGTACGCGGTCGTGGTCGGGACGGCCGACAGGCCCATCTTCTGCTCCGGCGGCCCGAACGAGAGCCCTGGCAGCTCGCGCGGCACCAGGAAGCAGGAGATGCCGCGAGGTCCGTCGTCGGACGTACGCAAAAAACTGGTGTAGGAGTCCGCGAGGCCGCCGCTGGTGATCCAGCTCTTCGTGCCGTCTACGACGTAGCCGTCCCCGTCGGCGCGGGCCCGACAGGTGAGCGCCGCGGCGTCGGACCCGCAGTGCGGCTCCGACAGGCTGTAGGCACCGAGCATCCCGCCGGCAAGCAGGTCCGGCAGCCACTGCTGCTGCTGCTCCGGCGTGCCGTGCTCGGCGAGCGCGAAGCAGGACAGCGCGTGCACGCTGGTCGCCACGGCGACCGCCGCCCAGCGGGCCGCCAGCTCCTCCAGCACCTGCAGCCACACGACGTATGGCTGACCGCCACCCCCGAGCTCCTCGGCATACGGGAGCCCGAGCAGCCCGACCGCGCCGAGCCGGGCGAACAGGCCGTCCGGCAGGGTCGCGGAGGCCTCGCAGGCGTCGACGGCCGGTGCCAGCTCGCGGTCGGCGACGTCGCGGACGAGGTCCAGCAGCTCGCCCGCCTCGGGCGTCGGCAGCAGACGGTCGACGACCGGGAGCGGGCTCATCGGTGACTCTGGGAGAAGGACATGCATCCATCCTGCCCGCGGGGGCACACTGGAGCCACCCGCGTGAGGAGCCGGCATGGCAGGTGAGACCCACCGACCGCGTCTGCGCGCGAGCAAGGAGCTGGTCGCGCGGGTCAGCGGCCAGAGCGCGCCGATGCGTGAGCGGTCGCGTCAGCAGCGGGTCGACGTGGCCGAGCTGCGTCGACGTCGGGGCCAGCTGTCCCCGGACGGCCGCCGGGTCGAGCGGCTGAGCCCGTCGTTCGTCGAGCCGGCCCCGAGGACGGACGGCACCGGTCGACAGCCTCGGGGAGGGCCCCTGATGCTGCTCTGCGGGGTCTGCGACGAGGTGCTCGTCGAGGACGCCCCAGCCGCACTCGCTGAGGTGCTGCGTTGCCCGTGCTGCCAGGCCTACAATGTCCGACGGGCTGACGACCTGCTCTAGCCGAGCGTGCTCCGGGCCGGTTCGGTCGACCGGCCGCGGGAACGTCTGCGGCCATGACCGAAGAGCCCGATGAAGGACGCGCCATGGCGACCCGCCTCGAGGCGCAGCACGAGATCGTCCGACGGCATCGGGACCAGCAGGTGAAGCTGGCCGAGCTGCAGTCCGGCGTGCTGGCGAGGTCGGCCGAGATCCACGACGAGGTGGCCCGGGTGCACGAGAGCCTCCCCGCGGCGATCCGGAAGATCTCGCCGCAGGAAGCCCGCGACCACGCAGAGCTGGACCGCGAGCGCAGCGTCGAGGAGACCCGACACGCCGAGGCGGCGCGGCAGCGCCGGGCAGCGGCAGAGGCCGACAGCGACTGACCGACGGCTCAGCTGCTCTCGGCAGGTCGGACGGCCTCGTCGGACAGGGTCACCACGACACCGGTCTCTCCGCTGTCGCCGTCCAGGTCGACCGCCGACAGCGTGATGGTGCGGTGCTGCTCGTTGCCGGTGCGGTCGTAGGCGTCGACCCGGATGGTCTCGGCACCCTGTCCGCGCAGGACCACCTTGCGCAGCCCGGCGAACAGCTGCTCGGACCCGACCCCCAGGTCCAGCGCCGTGAGCGGCTTGCCCTGCACCTCGTAGCCCCGCAGGCCGATCATGCGCTCGGCGCCGTCGTTCCACAGCTGCACCTTGTGCTCGCCGTCGATCACGACGACCGCGGCGTCGAGCACGGCCAGGATGGCGTGCAGGAACGTGTTGCTGCGGTCCACGTCACGGGTGCGCTCGCGCAGCTCCTCGTTGAGGGTCTGCAGCTCCTCGTTGGTGGACTGCAGCTCCTCGTTCATCGTCTCGAGCTCCTCGTTGGTGCTCTGCAGCTCCTCGTTGGTGGTCTCGAGCTCTTCGACCGCGGACTGCAGTTCCTCGTTGGTGGTCTCCAGCTCCTCGCTGGAGGACTGCAGCTCCTCGTACGCGGTGCCGAGCTGAGCCGTCTGCGTCTCGAGCCGGGTCTGCAGGGTGTTGCGCTCGGTGACGTCGAGGAAGATCAGGTGCAGCCCCAGCAGCTCGCCCTCGACCTCGAGCGGGAGCACGGTCACGTCCCAGGTGGTGTCCTCGTGGCTCGGGAAGGAGACGCCCGTGACCTCCACGGCGCTGCGGCTGGCTCCGACCTCCGCGACCGTCGCCCGCAGCCCGAACGGCTTGGTCGCCATCGGCAGCTCGCCGAACGGTTGACCGACGTCGGCCTGGGACAGCGGCAGCGCCTGCTGCGCGCGGTCGTTGATCAGCGCGACGAGGCCCTGGCCGTCGAGGACCACCTGGGCGGCGGGGGCCGAGGAGAACGCTGCCTCGGTGACTCGGCGACGGGTGAGGTCCCGGCCATAACCGCCGACCGCCAGTGCGGTCAGTCGGGAGTTCGCGGTCGTGGGTCGCGCCGCGAAGATCCGCATCGGCAGGTCGACGGCGGTGAACATCTGCGACTGGGTCAGCAGCATCTCGGCGCGGCCGAGGACCAGCAGGCCCTGGCGGTGCAGCGCGAAGAAGAAGCGTTCCAGCACCCGTCCCTGGGTCTCGGTCGTGAGATACATCAGCGCGTTGCGGCAGGACAGCACCAGCACCCGGGAGATGGGCGCGTCCTGGAGGAGGTCGTGCCGGCCGAAGATGACCTGGCGTCGCAGGTCGGCCCGGAACCGGTAGCCGTCGCCGGTCGGCTCGAAGTAGGCGTCCCGCCGCTCCTGGCTCAGCTGGTCGAGCGCGGAGGCGGGATAGCGCCCGGCCCGGGCGGTCGCCAGGGCGTCCTCGTCGATGTCGGTGGCGTAGACCTTGACCCGGTCCCGGAAGACCTGGTCGCCGAGCTGTTCGTGCAGCAGGATCGCCAGCGTGTAGGCCTCCTCGCCGCTGGCGCAGGCGGCGCTCCAGACCCGGATCGGTTCGTCGCCCGGCAGCCTTGCGACCCGCTCGCTCAGCATGGTGCCGAGCGCAGCCCAGGTGTCGGGGTCGCGAAACAGGCTGGTGACGTTGATCAGCAGGGCGTCGAGCAGGTGCAGCACCTCGGCCGGCTGCACCTGCAGCAGGTCCAGGTAGGCCTGGGCGTTCGGCATCTCGACCGCGCGCATCCGGCGCTCTATCAGCCGCTGCAGGGACGGCCGCTTGTAGCCGGTGAAGTCGCTGCCGTGGTTGTCGCGCAGCCACCACAGCAGCTCCTCGAGCTCCCCGTCGATCGGGCTCACGAGCTGACGCCCGGCTCGTCGTGCTCGGTCACCGGGCGGGTGACCAGGGTCAGCAGCTGGCGGAGCACGTCGGCCGAGGAGGAGGCGTGCCGGGCATGCTCGGCGAAGGACTTCCGTGAGAGCGGCCGGCTGCCGTCCGCCTCGCCGGACAGCCGAAGGCTGAGCTCCGCACGCTCCTCCAGGACCCGCAGGGCCACCCACAACGCTTCCTCGACGCTGCGGTCCTGTCGGGTCAGCAGGCCCTGCGCGGTCCAGGCGTGCCCGGTCCGGCACCGGAAGCGCAGCCCGTCGGGGCCGTCAGCGAGCCGGTTGAGGACGCCGTAGCAGTCCGGGCAGCCGAACGTCGAGGGACTCCCCGGGTGAGTGCCGTCCGGCAGGTGCGGCGCCTCGGCCAGCGCGCTGGAGATCTCGGCGAGATCGTTGGCCCGTTCGTTCTCGGGCACCGTAGGCCGTTCGAGGGTGTCGTTCTGACGGACGAGACGGTCCAGCTCTGCGGGAAGGTCGGCCAGCCGGAGAGGAGTCGCGCCGGGGACCGAGCGCAGAGCCGCCCGGGGCATGGCGTCGAACTCTGCCTCGTCGGGGTCCTGCACCAGGCAGGCGCCACCGTAGCGGGCGACCCGCCCCAGACCGGCCGCGCCGTCGTCGAGCAAGCCGGTCAGCACGGCGCCGACGAGCCGGGGACCGTACGCCAGGGCGGCGGACCGCAGGATGACGTCGTGCGACGGCCGGTGGTTGTTCTCCGCCGCCCCCGTCCGAGCCGGATGCGACCATCCTCGACGACGAGGTGGTAGTCCGGCCGAGCGACGATCACGGTCCCGGCCGTCGGCACGAGCCCGTCCGAGGCGGGCACGACCTGGAGCCGGGTGCGCCGTTCGAGGATCTCCGGCAGCAGGCTGGGGGCGGCCGGAGTCAGGTGCAGCGCCACCACGACGGCTGCGGGAAGGTCCTCCGGCAGAGCGGCGACCAGGTTCTTGACCGCCTCCACACCGCCCGCCGAGGCGACGATCACGATCATTCGATCGGCCGCGCCTGCGTGGGTCATGCCGTGCCCCTACCCCGCTGGCCCGGGTCGAACGTGCAGCCTCAGGCGGCCGGCACCAGCAGGCCGAGCAGCTCCCGGGCGAGGTCGGCCGGCGGCAGCCGTCGGCTGTACGCGGCCCGGGCGCCGGCCGCCAGCAACGCCCCGACGCCGCCGACGTCGTCCACCTGGGCAGTCAGGGCGATGTCGGGCGCGTGCTGGTGGACCTGACGGATGACCTGGCTGCCGGTCAGCCGGGGGAGCGCTGCCTCGACCAGGACGAGGTCGGGCAGCTCGGCCACCGCGAACCCGACCGCCTGGGCGCCGTCCTGGACCGTCCCGACGACCTCCGCACCCCCCTCGACGAGCGACTCGGTCAGGCGATCGGTGAGCCAGCGGTTGCGATGGGCCAGCAGCACGGTCGGTCGCCACGTGAAGCGGGTGCGCCCCATGCTGAACGCCAGGGCCTGGTGGGTGCGCTCGACGATGACCCGGTGCTCCTCGCGCAGCGTCTCCATGCGGCGGGCGACGTCCATGCGCTGCTCGCGCGTGCGGGCCCGCAGGGCCACCGACTCCTCGGTCAACCTTCGCGCTGCGTTCCACGAGTCGATCGCGGCCAGCTGCCGCTCGACCAGGAGCAGCTCCGCGTCAAGGACGGGGTGCGTGGGTCGGGCATCGTGGACGGACATCACGGCTCCAGTCAGAGAACTTCAAAGGAAGGGCCTCTGCTTGACCTTTCTCGAACGTACGGCCGGTCGTGGTCGCTGTCAACGTCCCCCGAGGACGTCGAGCCCCAGCCGGAGCACGAGCAGCGTCACGACGACGAGGAACACCCGACGCACCCAGCGGCTGCCCTTGCGGATCGCCAGGGCGGCACCGACCTGGGCGCCGGCGAGGTTGGCCAGCGCCATCAGCGCCCCGAGCCCCCAGAGCACGTGGCCGCCGAGCCCGAACAGCAGCAGCGCCGCGAGGTTGGTGGCGGTGTTGACGGCCTTGGCCGTGGCGCTGGCGTGCAAGAACGACTGACCGACCACCGCGACGAGCAGGATCACCAGGAACGTGCCGGTCCCGGGGCCGACAGCTCCGTCGTACGCCCCGATCGCGAACCCGGCCCCGAGGGCGACGCGACGTTGGGTGCTGGCCGTCAGGCGCAGCTGCTCGACCTCGCCGAGGGCGGGCCGACGAAGGGTGAGCCCGAGCACGACCACCAGCGCCGCCAGGACCACCGGACGCAACGCGCCCGACGGCACGAAGGTGGCGACCGCGGCGCCGGCGCCGGACCCGACGAACGCGGCCAGCGCCATCGGGCCCGCGGTGCCGCGGTCGAGCTGGACCCGGCGGCTGTAGGTGACCGCGGCCGACGCGGTGCCGACCACCGAGGCCAGCTTGTTCGTGCCCAGCAGGGCCACGACGGGTGTGCCGGGGAGCACCAGGAGCAGCGCAGGCAGCTGGATCAGCCCGCCGCCGCCCGCCACGGCGTCGAGCGCCCCGGCCGCAGCCGCGGCGAGCAGCAGCAGCAGGGTGTCCTCGAGGCCTGGCAGGGCTAGACGCCTTCGTTCGTCGGCTCGAGCTTGTGCGCCGGGTCGCCGGAGTGGGCCACCGCGTCCGGGTCCTCGGCGAACCGGTCCCGAGAGGCGAGCACCTCCTGCTCGGCCTCCTCGCGGCCGACCCAGTCGGCCCCCTCGACGCTCTTGCCGGGCTCGAGATCTTTATAGACCTCGAAGAAGTGCTGGATCTCGAGCCGGTCGTACTCAGAGATGTCGCCGATGTCGCGCAGGTGCGCGTGCCGCGGGTCACCGGCGACCACGCAGAGCAGCTTCTCGTCCGGGCCGGCCTCATCGGTCATCCGGAACATGCCGACCGCGCGCACCCGGATCAGGCAGCCGGGAAAGGTCGGCTCGTCGAGCAGCACGAGCGCGTCCAGCGGGTCGCCGTCGCCGCCGAGGGTGTTCTCCACGAAGCCGTAGTCGGCCGGATAGCTGGTCGAGGTGAACAGTCGGCGGTCCAGACGGATGCGACCGGTGTGGTGGTCCATCTCGTACTTGTTGCGCTGACCTTTCGGGATCTCGATCGTGACGTCGAACTCCACGGACGCTCCTGTTCTGGGGGGACGGGGGACCGTTCGCAGGGTCCGGCGGGACAGTCTGGCGTACGGAGGAAAGCAGGGGTCGACCGCCGGCTGGTGTGATGGGTCTCGTGGACGTGACCGGCAGGGCCAGGGCGCAGGCGGGGGCGACCCGTCTGTCGTCCGCGCTCGCCGTGACTCCGAGCAGGACTCTGAGCATGATCCTGAGCGCGACGCTCGGCCTGACGCTGCTCGTCGGGTCGGCATCCTCGGGCACACGCGTCGCATCGGCCGGGTCGGCCGGGTCGACCCGGGAGGAGGTCGGGCAGCAGCCGGAGCGAGCTCCGCTGTTGCCTGCGCTGCTGGCCGACGCACCGGAGCCGACCGCCGCGGGGTTGCTGGCTGCGCTCACCGCCGGTCTGGGCGACCCCCGGCTGGGCGGTCGCCCCGCTCTCGCGGTCGTGGACGCCGAGACCGGCGCGCTGCTGCTCGACGAGCGAGGCGCCGACCTGCTGATCCCTGCGTCCACCAGCAAGATCGTCACGGCCACGGCGGCCCTCACCGCCCTGGACCCGCTCGCCCGGCCCAGCACCCGCGTGCTCGCCGGTGCGGTCCCGGGCCAGGTGGTCCTGGTCGGCGGCGGGGACGCGACGCTGACCGGGAGCGACCCGTCGGACGGCTATCCGCAGCGGGCCGGGCTGACCTCGCTGGCCGGGCTGGCCGCCCGCGCGCTCGGCGGGTCCCCGGTCACCTCCGTGCTGGTCGACGACACGCTGTTCGCCGGACCCGTGCTCGGCCCGGGGTGGAAGCCGGGCTACGTGACCGACGGCGATGTCGCCCCGGTGACCGCGCTGATGGCCGGCGGCGGTCGCCTGCCCGGGCGGGCCGCGCGTTCGCTCGACCCGCCGGTGGCTGCCGGCGTGCTGCTCGCCGGGATGCTCGGTTCGCCGCAGGCACCGGTCACCCGCGGCAACGCGCCGGCCGGCGCCCGGGTGCTCGCCACCGTTGCCGGCCCGACGTACGCCCAGCAGGTCGAGCTGATGCTCACCGAGAGCGACAACGACATCGCCGAGTCGCTGGCCCGGCACGTCGCTCTGGCCCGAGGCGGTGCGGCGACCTTCACCGGCGCCGCCCAGGCCGTACGGGAGGTGGTCGTCGAGGTGCTCGCCGACCCTGCCGCTCCGGGGGGGCCGGTGGCCGCGGCGCTGGCGGTCCAGGACGGCAGCGGACTGTCTCGGGACAGCCGGCTGAGCCCGGCGACCCTGGCCCGGCTGCTTGCCCTGGTCGCACGCACCGAGGGCAACCGCTACGGGCCGCTGCTGTCCGGGCTGCCGGTCGCCGGGTTCGACGGCACCCTGCAGCGCCGCTACCGCGGACCGGCGGCCGCGGCCGCAGGAGTCGTGCGCGGCAAGACCGGGACGCTGTCGGGCACGAGCGCGCTGGCCGGGCTGCTCCGGACGTCGGACGGCCGGCTGCTGGCCTTCGACCTCACCGCTGACGCCGTGCCGCCTGGCGCCAACCGGGCCGCCGAGGTAGCGCTGGACACCCTGGCCGCGCAGCTGGTGGGGTGCGGGTGCGCCTGACGCGCTGCGTCCTGTGTCGCTGACGCGGCCGACGTACGTTGAGGTCGTGCCTGCCACCCCCGCCCCGATCGACTACGACCTCGCCGTCAGCACCGCGCGACGACTGGTCCCGGCCGGTCCGCGCCTGACTCTGTCCGAGGCCGCGGACGTCGTGAACGAGCTGCGGGACGTCACCGCGCGGGCCGAGGAGCACGTGCGCACGGTGACCGGGCTATCGGGTCCCGGTGCGCCCGGACCGGCCACCGTGGTGGACCGGGCCGGTTGGGCGGCGGGCAACGTGGACGGGTTCCGCGCCGTGCTCGAGCCGCTGTCAGAGCAGCTGTTCGCCGGCAAGTCCCCGAACCGGGCGGCCGAGGCGGTCACCCGACGGGTGACCGGTGTGCAGATGGGCGGGGTGCTCGCCTGGCTCTCGAGCAAGGTGCTGGGTCAGTACGAGGTGTTCCTGCCCCCGGACCAGGCAGCCGGTCGGCTGACCCTGGTCGCGCCGAACATCGTGGAGACCGAGCAGCGGCTCGGCGTGGACCCGAGCGACTTCCGGCTGTGGGTCGCGCTGCACGAGGTCACCCACCGCACGCAGTTCACCGCGGTCGACTGGCTGCACGACCACGTCCGGTCCGAGATCGGCGCGCTGCTCACCGCGAGCCGCCTGGACGACCCGACGGCCCTGCTCGGCCGGCTGAAGGACGGGATCGGTCAGAAGCAGTCGCTGGTCGAGCTGGTGCAGACGCCGGAGCAGAAGCTGGTGCTCGACCGGGTCACGGCGTTCATGTCGCTGCTGGAGGGCCACGCCGAGCACGTCATGGACGGCGTCGGACCGTCGGTGGTGCCGAGCGTGGTCGACATCCGTAGGCGCTTCCAGCAGCGCAGGGCGCAGCGCGGCAACCCGCTGGACCGACTGCTGCGCCGGGCCCTCGGGCTGGACCTCAAGGCCCTGCAGTATGCCGAGGGCAAGGTCTTCGTCGACCATGCCGTCCGGCAGCTCGGGATGGCCGGCTTCAACCGGGTCTGGACCTCGCCCGAGACGTTGCCGACCCGGGAGGAGATCCGGGCGCCGCAGGCCTGGGTGGACCGGGTCGGGTCGCTCCCGGCCCTGCCGACGGGGCCGCACGCGCTCGACGCCTGAGCCGGGCGAGCGACGCGATGCCCGGCCCGCCCCCCGAGACCGCGGCCGTACGGCTCGCCGTGCGTCACGCGCTCGTCGACCTGCCGCCCGGGGCTCCGGTGCTCGCTGCCGTCAGCGGGGGCGCGGACTCGCTGGCGCTGGCGGCCGGGCTGGCGCACGTGCGGCCTGGCAGCGCGGCGGTCGTGGTCGACCACGATCTGCAGGACGGTTCGGGGGCGGTGGCGGCCAGGGCCGCCGAGCAGTGTGCCGGCCTGGGCCTGCTCGCCGAGGTCGTGCGGGTGGTCGTCGTGGGCCGCGGCGAGGGCCCGGCACGCGACGCCCGGCTGGCCGCGCTGTCGACGGCGGGCGACGGCGGGGTGGTGCTGCTCGGGCACACCCGTGACGACCAGGCTGAGACGGTGCTGCTCGGGCTGGCCCGAGGCGCCGGTGCGCGGTCGCTGTCCGGGATGGCGGGCGTAAGGGGGGGCTTCCGGCGGCCCCTGCTGGACCTGCCCCGGACGACGACGCACGCCGCCTGCGCCCAGGCCGGCCTGGTGGCCTGGCAGGACCCGCACAACCAGGACGACGGCTACGCGCGCGTACGGGTCCGTACCGCCGTGCTGCCCGGGCTGGAGCAGGCGCTCGGTCCCGGGGTGGCGGCCGCGCTGGCCCGCACCGCGTCGCTGCTGCGTGAGGACGCCGACGCGCTGGACGCGCTCGCCGCCCAGGTGGAGCCCGGGCCGCAGCCGGACGTCGCCGCGCTGGCTGAGCTGCTCCCGGCCGTACGGTCGCGGGTCCTCAAGACCTGGGCGCAGGAGAGCTGCGGCGCAGCGGTGACCTCGGCGCACCTGTCAGCCCTGCGGGCGCTGGTCGAGCAGTGGTCCGGGCAGGGACCGGTCGCCCTGCCCGGGGGCGGCCGGGTCGAGCGTCGGGACGGGCGGCTAGCGTTCGCGCCATGACATGCGGCTAGCGTTCGCGCCGTGACGCATCCGGCCACCCGCCTCGCCGCTCCTGCTGACCCGGACCCCGCTGCTGCGGCGACCCCCGCCGACGGGCCTTCGGACAGCTCTGCCGACGGTGCTGCCGGCGTGCCGGCCCACCTGGCCCACGAGGTCGAGCAGATCCTGCTGTCCGAGGCCCAGATCAGGTTGCGGGTGGCCGAGCTGGCCCACCAGATCGACCGTGACTACGCCGGCCGCGAGCTCGTGCTGGTCGGGGTGCTGAAGGGCGCCGTCATGGTGATCGCCGACCTGGCCCGCGCCCTGCGTACGCCGGTGTCGATGGAGTTCATGGCGGTCTCCTCCTACGGGTCGGGAACCTCCAGCAGCGGCGTCGTGCGGATCCTGAAGGACCTGGATCGGGACGTGACCGGCCAGCATGTGCTGGTCGTCGAGGACGTCGTCGACTCCGGGCTCACGCTGTCGTGGCTGCTGCGCAACCTGTCTGCGCGGGGGCCGGCCTCTCTGGAGGTGTGCGCCCTGCTGCGCAAGCCGGAGGCGGCCAGGAGTGGCGCGGAGGTCCGCTACGTCGGGTTCGACATCGGCGACGAGTTCGTCGTGGGCTACGGCCTGGACCATGCGGAGCGCCACCGCGACCTCCCGTTCGTCGGGCTCCTGACCGAAGCGGCGCAGGCCGGCCCCGTGACCCGTCCGGGTACGGCTGGCTGAGCCCCGGAACGACGTGCGCCGCCCGCGCGTTCGACGAGCAGCGCCGCACCCCTGCCGGCGGTTAGAGTCAGGGCTCGTTTCCCACGCCACAGGAGGGACGGGGCGGTCGCCCCTCTTCGATGAATGTCAAGCGCCTGTTCCGCGGACCTTTCCTCTACGTCGCCCTTGCCCTGATCGTCGTGCTGTCGGTCTCGAGCCTGTTCCGAGGCGACGGCGGCTACGACCAGAAGTCGACCTCGGCCGTCCTGGCCCAGGTGGCCGACGGCAACGTGAAGTCCTCCGAGACCGACCCGGCGCTGGTGCAGGACCGTGAGCAACGGCTCCGGGTCGAGCTGCAGGACGGCAAGAAGATCGAGGCCAGCTATGGCGTCGACCAGGGCAACAACGTGATCGCCGCCCTGGACAAGGCCGGCGTCGTCTACGACGTCGAGGTGAACGAGCAGGGGCTGCTGACCTCTTTGCTCATCAGCTTCCTGCCGCTGCTGCTCATCATCGGTCTGCTGTTCTTCTTCCTGAACCAGGCGCAGGGCGGCGGCAACAAGGTCATGCAGTTCGGCAAGAGCAAGGCCAAGCTGGTCTCCAAGGACACCCCGAAGACGACGTTCAGCGACGTGGCGGGGGCCGAGGAAGCCATCGAGGAGCTGCACGAGATCAAGGAGTTCCTC
>JBBSTI010000040.1:0-24377 GCA_038236005.1 Mycobacteriales bacterium
GAGCCGACCCGACCGGTCTCACCGGTGCTGTAGGGCGGGACGTTGTAGTGGTGCATGTAGCGCTTGCGGTTCTCCGGGTTGAGCGTGTCGACCATCTGCTCCAGACGGAGCATGTTGAGCGTGGTGACCCCCATGATCTGGGTCTCGCCGCGCTCGAACAGGGCCGAGCCGTGCACCCGCGGGAGCACCTCGACCTCGGCCGCCAGCTGGCGGATGTCTTCCAGGCCGCGCCCGTCGATGCGGACCTTGTCCTGCACGATGCGGCGGCGGACGACCTGCTTGGTGACCGCGCGGAAAGCTGCGGACAGCTCCTTCTCGCGACCCTCGAACTGGCTGCCGAGCTGGTCCATGACGGCCGTCTTGGCGTCGTCGCTGGCTGCGTCGCGGTCCTGCTTGTCGGCGATCTGCATCGCCTTCGTCAGGGGCCCGTCGGCAGCCTTGGTGACGGCCTCGAGCACGTCGTCCTCGTAGTCCACGAAGACCGGCACGTCGATCGGCGGCTTCGGGCTCTTGGCGGCCAGCTCCTTCTGCGCACGGCAGATAGCGGCGATCGGGGCCTTCGCGGCCTCGAGCCCCTCGGCGACGATGTCCTCGGTAGGGGCGACGCCGCCACCGTTCATGACCTCATAGACGTCCTTGGTCGCCTCGGCCTCGACCATCATGATCGCCACGTCACCGTCGTCGAGCAGGCGGCCGGCGACGATCATGTCGAACGTCGCGTCGGCGAGCTCGCTGTGGGTCGGGAACGCGATCCAGCCGGCAGCGGTGCGGGCGACGCGGGTGGCGCCGACCGGGCCGGTGAACGGCAGGCCGGACATCAGCACCGACGCGGCGGCCGAGTTGATGGCGAGCACGTCGTAGAGGTGGTCGGGGTCCAGCGCCAGGATGGTGCTGACGACCTGGACCTCGTTGCGCAGGCCCTTCTTGAAGGACGGGCGCAGCGGCCGGTCGGTGAGCCGGCAGGTGAGGATCGCGTCCTCGCTCGGGCGGCCCTCGCGACGGAAGAAGCTGCCGGGGATCTTGCCGACGGCATACATCCGCTCCTCGACGTCGACCGTCAGGGGGAAGAAGTCCAGGTTGTCCTTGGGCCGCTTGCTGGCCGTCGTGGCCGACAGGACCATCGTGTCGCCGAGGTAGATGACCACGGCACCGGCGGCCTGCTTGGCGAGCCGGCCGGTCTCCAGGCGCAGCGTGCGCGTGCCGCCTGGGTTCTGGATGACGGCATCGACGAACTCGCTGCCGTAGATGTAGCTCTCGTTCTCGTCGTCGTGCACTTCTGGGCCCGTCATGGGCGCTCCTCTTCACTGGCGAGCCGGAGGCGTCACGGCGCGGTGCTCAGTGGAAGCGGTCAGACCTTCCCCAGACGAGGTCGAGGTCCTGACCGCCACTCCCGAGAACCGGGCCGTCGAGCGGCCGGCTCGGAGTCGCACGAGGGTCCTCGTACGACGAAGGGGAGCACCCCCGTGGGCGCTCCCCTGTCGTGCTAGCGGCGCAGACCGAGCCGCGCGATCAGCTCGCGGTAGCGCGAGATGTCGGACTTCTCGAGGTACTTCAGGAGCCGCTTGCGGCGGCCGACCAGCGCGAGCAGCCCGCGCCGGGTGTGATGGTCGTGCTTGTGCATCTAGAGGTGCTCGGTCAGGTCCTTGATGCGCTTGGTGAGGACCGCGACCTGGACCTCGGGGGAACCTGTGTCGCCCTCGACGGTGGCGTACTCGGTCATGATCGCCTGCTTGGTGGCGAGGTCGAGCGGCAAGAGGTGTCTCCCTGAGAAGGTCGTGTGCACCCGGGGTCTGCATCACCTGGGCATGGACGTCACACACCGGCTGCGCCGGCTGGGCTCAGGCTAGCAGCGGGTCAGCCGGGCGCGAGCACCTCGCGGGTGCGGGCGACGTCGGTGCCCATCTGCTCGATCAGCGCCTCGACCGTGTCGAACCGCTCCGTGCCCCGCAGCCGGGCGGCGAACGTGACGGCGACGCTCTCGCCGTAGAGGTCGCCGGAGAAGTCGAGGACGAAAGCCTCGACGCGCTGCTCGACGCCGGCGAAGGTCGGGTTGGTGCCGATCGAGATCGCGGCCGGCAGGATCTCGCCCGAGGCCCGGACGAGCCGACCCGCGTAGACACCGTCGGCGGGGACGGCGCTGTGCGGCAGCACCTGCAGGTTGGCGGTCGGGTAGCCGAGCTCGCGGCCCCGCTGATCGCCGCGGACCACGACCCCCTCGAGCCGGTGCTCCCGACCGAGCGCGACGGCGGCACTCTCGACGTCGCCGGCCTGCACGCAGGAGCGGACGTAGGTGCTCGAGAAGTTGGTCCCGGGGTCGCGCCCGAGCAGGTCTACGGCCTGCACCGCGAACCCGAACCGTCTGCCGTCGGCGGTCAGCGACGCGATGTCGCCGGCGCCCTTGTGCCCGTAGCGGAAGTTCTCCCCCACGATCACCTCGGCGACGTGCAGCCGGCTGACGAGCACCTCGTGCACGAACTCCTCGGCGGACAGCCGTGAGAGCTCCGGGGTGAAGGGCTGCACGCAGACCACGTCGACGCCGAGCTCCTCCATGAGGTCGGCCCGGAAACATTGGCTGCTGAGCCGCACCGGGTGACTGCCGGGACGCACCACCTCGATCGGGTGGGGGTCGAAGGTGAGGACCACCGACGGCACGCCCAGTTCGCGGGCGCGCGCGACCGCACGCTGGATGATCTGCTGGTGCCCGCGGTGCACGCCGTCGAACACGCCGATCGTGAGGACGCACCGCCCCCACCCCGCCGGGACGCTGCCAGCACCTCGCCACCTCTGCACCCCCAGACCCTATCGACCCAGCAGGCAGACCTTCTCGCCCTGCCGGCCTGTCCTATCGACCCAGCAGCCTGGCGAGGCGTCCGGCCGGGACGGCGCCCGCGACCCGCCGTGCGGTGCGGCGGGCGTCCGGCCCGATCCCGTGGACGATCGAGCTGTCGAGCCGGGACTGCCACGGCAGCCCCATCCAGTGCAGCCCGGGCACGGGTGAGGCGCCGCGGTCGTGCAGCGGCTGCCCGGCGTCGTCCAGCGCGCCGGCTACGGACAGCCACGGGAAGGCCGCGTGGAACCCGGTGCACCACAGCACGCTCTGCACCTCGTGCCGCGCGTCGTCCTGCAGGACGAGCGTGCGTCCTCTTCCGCCGGTCACCCGCGACGTCAGCAGGGTCAGCTCGCCCCGCTGGATCGGACCGAGCAGCTGCCGCCCGAAGATCGCGTCCCCGCGCCGACGGACGTAGCGCGAGACCGGCCCGTGCGCGTCGGCGCTGAGGATGCCGAAGACCTGCATCGGCCAGTAGGTCGACAGCCCGAGCACCCGGTCCGGCACGAACCACGGCTCTCCCGGCGTGATCAGCGTGACCCGGTGCGTGGGCAGCAGGTCCAGCGCCAGCTGCGCCGCCGAGTTGCCACCGCCCACGATCGTCACGTGGCCCCGAGGCAGGTCTGCAGGTCGGTCGTAGTCGTAGGAGTGCAGCTGGTGCACCGACGGGTCCAGGTCCTGCGCCGCAGCAGGCACGAAGCGGTCGTGGAACGGTCCGGTCGCGATCACCACCTGCCCCGCATGCACCTCGCCCTGCGGGGTGCGTGCCAGGAACCCCTCGGGCGTACGGGTCAGCCGCTGCACCGGGGTGCGGGTGCGCACCGGCAGGTCTCGGGCGTAGGACCGGAGGTAGGCCGCCATCTCCCGTCGGCTCGGCGACGGGTGCTCGCCCGTCGGGAACGGCAGGCCCGGCAGGGCGCTGAAGTGCCGTGGCGTGAACAGGCGGAGCGAGTCCCAGCGCTGGGTCCACGAGTGACCGATCTCGGGCGCGCCCTCGAGGATCAGCAGAGACAGGTGCGGCGCGGTCCGCTGCAGCTCGTACGCGGTGCCGAGCCCGGCCTGGGCGCCACCGATGACCAGGACGTCGACGCGGTCAGGCAGCGGCTCCTGCCTGGGGCCGGCGTCGGGAGAGCTCACGCAGCGCTGCGCGAGAAGATCGGCTCGGTGCCCAGCAGCCAGGTCCGGGTCTGCTCCGGAAGCTCGGCAAGGGCGAGCACGAGCACCCCACCCTGCTGCTCGACCTCACGGGCGGCGGCGACCGCCAGGTCGGCGGCACCGTCGTCGTCCTGCGCCTGGTGGACGACCAGCAGCTGCGGCGGGGCGTCCTCGACCTGATAACCGGTGAGCCACAACCGCTCGATCGACGGCAAGGAGCCGGCGTCGGTCCGGAGCCGTTCGGTGAACGCGGCCGGTGGCTGCGCCGGTTCGCCGGTCACCGTGCGCGCGCCCTGCGGGAACGGCTTGCCGGCCGCCGACAGCGGACCGATCTGCTCGGGCGGGACCCGCAGGCCCGCCTCGCCCTGGACCAGCGCGATGGCGACCCCTTGAGGCAGCTGCCCGGCCAGCTCGTGCATCGCCACCTGCGCCAGCTCGTGGGTGTCCGGCACCCCCGCCCGGGCCAGGTCCGGGTCGGTCCACGCCACGACGGTGGTCTCGCCCTCGAGCTGGACGCACCACGGGCTCGGACCCTGCTCGGACGGCAGGACCCCGATCACGACCCAGGTCGCGGCCAGCTGCCAGGGGCTCATCGGCGGGTCCTCAGCAAGAGAGTCATGCCGATCAGCCTGCCCGGCCCGCGTCCTGCTACCCGGGTCAGGGGCGGGTCAGCGACGGTCGCAGCTCCCAGAGCCCGCCGAGCACCAGCAGCACGCCCCACGGCCAGGCGTCTGCGGTGGCGCCGCCGACGAGGAACTGGAACTGCTCCAGGACGCCGATCGCCAGCACGATCACGGCCACGGCGAGCGCGTTGCACGGGATGCCGAGCCGCGGCAGGACCAGGACGGCCAGCACGGCGCCGACCCCGATGCCGATGAGCGTGCCGGAGGCGAAGTCGCGCCCCGCCTCGCCGATCGTGCCGGACAGGATGGCCAGGACCGACACGCCCCAGGAGGTGACGATGAAGCCGGGCACCCACAGCCCGCCGCTGCGACCGCCGGCGGCGGAGCTGGCCAGGTAGGTCAGGCCGATGATCAGCGGCATCCAGAAGAGCTCGAGCCCGCCGATCGGCGCGACGAGCAGGATCAGTGCGACGCCGCCCACCAACAAGGCCGCCCCCCGCCCGATCGCCCGGGCGGGGCCGGGCGCCGGGGGACGCGGGACGACGGGAGTGTCCAGGACAGAGCTCATGCGTTGACCTTCCGTAGGAGGACGTCGGGCCGGTTCGGACCGATCTCGACGATCGGCAACAGGGTGCGCAAGGCAGCGTTCTCGACCGGGTCCAGCACGCTGTGCTGCACGCAGGCCGGGACGATCTCGCCGGTCTCCGGATGGCTCATCGCGTAGTGACAGGCCGACAGCCGCTCCTGGACGCTCTTCAGGTGCGGGTCGTCGGCGGTGACGCCCTGCTGCATCAGGTCCCAGGCGGGGGCGACGTCGGCGGCGTCCATGAACTGGTGCATGACGAAGGTGACCGGGTGCACCCGGCGACGGGCGGCCTCGGTCGCCAACGGGCGGGCCCCGGCCCGCCGGACCAGCCGGCCCGCCCAGCCGAGTGCGGTCGGCACGACCACCGGGTGCCGAGCGACGACCCGGACGATCTGGGCTGCGAGCACGGGCACCGGCGTACCGGTGAAGTGCGTCGCCCCGAACAGCGCGAAGAACCGGTCACGAGCCCGCAGGTCGGCGGCGCCCTCCAGCAGCGGGTGCCAGCGGGCACCGGCGACGAACCCGTACGCCGTGCGGTTGCACCGGACGTCGCCCTGCTCGAGCACCCGGAAGTCGATCGGCGTGCCGGCGCCGCGCTCGATCTCGGCCCAGACCGCGTCCCCGGTCGTGTTGCGGTAGTTCCCGTGCCAGCGCCGCTCGTCGCCGAGGAAAGCGGCCGGCTGGAAGCTCATCATCCCGTAGCCCATCCGGGAGGCGGATCGCACCACGTCCGCGACCTGGTCGAGGTTCTCCGGCGTGACGGTCATGTTGTGGGCGGCGAAGGTCCGCACGCCGTGCAGCCGCCGGAGCCGCGCCAGCTGGTCGGCGAACTTCTTGCGGTAGGGGTCCAGCGCCGCCTCGGACGGCGGCCGGGCGATGCCGCGTCGGCCGTACATCTGCATGTCGAAGTGGGCAGCGAAGCTGACCCGGTCCAGCCGGCGACGGCCGTCCTTGCCGAGCACGAGCGCGTCGAGGTAGGAGTCGTCGACGTCGCCGTGGGTGAAGCTCATCGGCTCCCGGCCGTGGTCGCGCATGATCTGCAGCGCCTCAGCGTGGTCGTCCGGGGACAGCAGGCTGACCTCGCCCCCGATCAGCTGCGCGTGCGCCCGCGGCCCCCGGATCTTTCGGAGCAGCCCCATCTGCGCCGTGACGTTCGCCAGCGTGTGCGGCCCGTCGATGCGGACCCGGTTGGCGTCGCGAGAGTGGTAGCAGGGCGTGCACGCCAGGTTGCACTTCGGGAACACCCCGTGGGTGCCCTCGCAACCCACCCCGTGCCGGCCGAGCACCTGGCCCGGGGTCTTCACGATGTCCGGCAACGCCGCCCATCGCCGCGCCATCGCCACCCGGAACTCCGGGTCGTGCGGCCGCGTGCGCCGCTCGAGGTCGCGCAGCCAGGTGGTCGGACGCATCCAGATCTCCTCAGATCGGTGGCGGGAGGGTCAGAGCCCCACCGGTCCAGTGTGGGACATCCCGGCTAGCGCAGGGCCCGGTAGCCGGAGACCGTGCGTTCACAGGCGCTGATCGCGACGACCGCGGCCCAGACCGTGGCGATCAGCCCTGCCCGTCCCGGGAGCACGAGCCAGAGGCTGTGCACGACGATCGTCTCGGTGCCCTCGGCGACGCCGCCGAGGAAGGACAGCGACCGTCCGTCGTCGCGCTGGCCACCGCTGCGTTCGGCGATCGAGGAGAACGCGAGCAGCGCGGTCCCGTTGACGTAGTAGGCCAGCAGCACCGCGAGGAAGGGCCAGGGCGTGGTGCCGTACGCCATGTGCGCCCCGACCGCGACGCCGACCGCGGTCGAGCCGTAGACACAGAAGTCCGCGGTGATGTCGTAGAAGCCGCCCGCTCCTGCGTCCTGCTGCTCCCGGCGCCGGGCGAGCGGTCCGTCGACCCCGTCCGCGAGCCGCGAGAGCAGCCAGGCGACGAGCGCGAGCGGCCACAGCGCGAGCGCTGCGGTCAGCGCGCTGAGCAGCCCGAGCACGAGCCCGACCGTCGTCAGCCGGTCCGGGGTGATCCCCGGACGGTCCAGAGCGCGAGCGGTGCGGTCCAACGCCGGGCCGAGGGCTCTGCGAGCGCGCGTGTCGAGCATCAGGCGGGTCGTGGCCCGCGCCCTGAGCGAACCCGCCGCACGAGCAGCACGGCGACCACGCCGGTGGCCCCGACAGCCAGCGCCGCCAGGTAGTAGGGCGAGGAGACGGCGTCCAGCCCGTACGCCCCGATCGCGACATAGGAGACCGTCCCGGGAAGCACACCGATCACCGTCCCCAGCACGTAGTCGCGGACCCGGACGGCCGAGAGCCCGGCGGTGTAGTTGATCGCCGTGAACGGTGCCACCGGCACCAGGCGCAGCGAGATCACCGCCAAGAGCCCGCGGTCGCGCAGCAACGCATCGACCCTGGCCACCCGGGGACCGGTGAACCGCTCCACCGCCTCACGTCCGAGCCGCCGACCGAGGATGAAGGCGATCACGGCGCCCAGCACCGCCCCGGCGAGCACGAGGACGGAGCCCACGGCGAGCCCGTAGAGGATCCCTCCAGCGATCGACAGGAACGCCTTGGGCAGCGGGGCGAGCGTGATCAGCGCGTACGCCAGCACGAACAGCACCGGCCCTGCCGGTCCGGCACGGTCGACGGTGCTGCGGAGGCCGTCGCTGGTCGGCCGCACGAGGACGACCACCACCACGACCGCGACGACAACCAGGAGCAGCAGCCCGAGCCGGAACAGAGGGTGCCGGGTCCAGGCCGCACCCTGCACCTGTCCCGTGCGTCGGGATGCGGGCAGGTCTGTCACGGTGTGGCGAGACGACGATGCACGCTATGACCGTCTCACGACACCCGTCCTACCCCCGCCCCAGGAGCACCGTGACCCGTACCCCTGCTGTCGTCTGCCGCGCTGTGCCGGCACTGCTGGCGGTGCTGACGCTGGCCGCGTGCGCCGCGCCGGGCAGCTCGCCACCCACGTCGTCGAGCCCCCCCGGCGTGCCGGCCGCGTCCTTCGCCGACGTCGAGGCGCAGGCCCAGGGTCAGACCGTGTCGCTCTGGATGTACGGCGGCGACGAGCAGGGCAACGCCTACGTCGACGACGACCTGATCCCGGCCGCTGCTGCTGCAGGCGTGACGCTGCGGCGCGTCCCGGTCGCCGACACCGGCGAGGCCATCACCCGGATCCTGTCCGAGCGCCAGGCCGGCAGCACCGACGGCGACGTCGACCTGGTGTGGGTCAACGGCAACAACTTCGGCACGGCGAAGCAGGCCGGCGGCTGGCTCTGCGACTGGGCCGGCACGCTCCCGAACCGGAAGTATGTCGACCCGACCGACCCGCTGCTGGTGAGCGACTTCGGCACCCCGATCGACGGCTGCGAGTCGCCGTGGCACAAGGCGCAGTTCACTCTGGTGTACGACTCTGCGAAGGTCGCCGACCCGCCGACCACGCTGCAGGGCGTGCTCGACTACGCCAAGGCGCACCCGGGCCGCTTCACCTACCCGGCGCCGCCGGACTTCACCGGTTCGGTGTTCCTGCGCGAGGTCGCCGTGTCGCAGGGCGACGTGCCGGTCGACTACACCCCCGAGGCGGCCGGTCAGGTGACGCCCGGGCTTTACGCGGCCCTTGAAGAACTTGCTCCGTCGCTGTGGCGCGAGGGCGCGACCTACCCGAAGGACCAGACCGAGCTGGACAGGCTCTACGCCGGCGGCGAGATCGACTTCACCATGACGTACGGCCCCGCGACGCTCACCGACCTGGTGGCCAAGGGCACGTTCCCGTCGACCACCACGGTGCTCACGCTCACCGACGGGACGGTCGGCAACGCCAGCTTCCTGGCGATCCCGTCGACCTCGGGCAGCCAGGCGGGGGCCAAGGTGGTGGCCAACCTCGCGCTGTCGCCGGAGCAGCAGCTGAAGAAGGCCGAGCCGGACGTGTGGGGGCAGTTCACCGTGCTGGACACCGCGCTGCTGGACAGCACCGACGCTGCCGCCTTTGCGGCTCTGCCGAGCTCCCCGGTGGTCCCGTCGTACGAGACGTTGAGCAAGAATGCGCATGCCGAGCTGGGGTCGGCGTGGGTGCCGGTGCTGGACGAGGGTTGGCGTCGACAGGTGCTTGCCGGGTCGTGAAGCAGCGTCCTGGTGCCTGGCTGGTCCTGCCCGCCCTGGTCCCCGTCGTGCTGGTGCTCGGCGCCGGGATCGGGACCGCCGTGGCGCAGTCGCTCGGGCTGATGCCGCTGGTGGGCGTACCGAGGCTGTCGCTGGACGCCTACAGGGCGCACGGTGCCGACGTGCTGACCGCGACCCGGCTGTCGCTCGGCATCGCGCTGGCAGCGACCGCCCTGGCCGCGATCGTCGGGCTGGTCACCGCGCTGGCCGTCGTCGGTCTGCTCGGTCGCCGGCGCTCCGGCCGGGCCGTCGGGGGGCTCTCGGTGCTGACCATCCCGGTCCCGCACCTGGTCGGCGCAGCCGTCATGGGCCTGCTGCTGGCCGACTCCGGCGTGCTGGTCAGGTGGCTCGGTCTCGACTCCCTCGGTGGCATCGTCGGCGGGCCGCTGTGGCTCGCGGTGGTGCTCGAGTACGCGTGGAAGGAGTCCGCCTTCATCGCGCTCGTCGTGGCCGGGACGCTGGTCACGCGGGTCAGCAGCTTCGACGAGACCGCGGCGCTGCTGGGAGCCGGCCGCTGGCAGCGGCTGCGCCGAGTCACGCTGCCGCTCGCGCAGCCCGCGCTGATCGCCTCCTCCGCGCTGTCGTTCGTCTACGCGCTCGGCACCTACGAGGTGGCGTTCCTGCTCGGCCGGGTCTTCCCGGAGCCGCTGCCGGTGCTCGCCTACCGGTTGTTCACGTCGGTGGACCTGACCACCCGGCCCCAGGCTGCCGCTGTCGCCGTCGTCACCACCGTCCTGTCCGTGTCGGTCCTGCTGCTCACCCTCACCGCCCTGCGCCGGAGCCCGGCGTGGCGCTGACCACCGCTGCACACCCCAGCGTCCGCCGGACCCGGACCCGTCCGCGGCGGGTGGAGCGAGCGCTGCGTGGTCTGCGGGGGTGGTCGGGGCTGCTGCACCTCGGGCTCGGGGTCTGGTTCCTGCTCCCCCTGGTCCCGCTCCTGCTCTGGGCGGTCGCCGACCGGTGGTCCTTCCCCGCGTCGCTCCCCCAGGACTACGGGCTGTCGGGCTGGCGGGGCGCGCTCGACCAGGGCGCCGCGAGCGCGCTCGGCCGGTCGCTGCTCCTGGGCCTCGCGGTCGCGGGGCTCGCCGCCCCGGCCGGTGCGCTCGCCGCGCGCGGCCTCGTGCTCGGTCGCGTCCCGCTGCCCGGGCTGGTCGGCGCTGCGCTGCTCGCGCCGATCGCCTTCCCCGCGTTCGCCGTGGCGCTCGGGCTCGACGTGCTGCTGATCCGTACCGGCGTGGCGAACCTGGTCGGGGTGGTCCTGCTGCTGGCCGTGGCTGCGATCCCTTACACGACCTACACGATGCGGGTCGCGTTCGGCGCCTACGACCTGGCGTACGAGGACGAGGCCCGCACGCTGGGTGCCACCCGCCGCCAGGTGCTGCTCCGGGTGCAGCTGCCGATGCTTGCCCCCGCCCTGTCCGGCGCCGCGTTCCTGGCTTTCCTGGTGGCGTGGAGCGACTACGTCGTGACGCTGCTGATCGGGGGCGGGCAGGTCGTGACGCTGCCGCTGGTCGTTGCCTCGGCGGCCTCGGCGATCGGCAACGAGGCTGTTGTCGCCACCACATCGCTGACCGCGGTCCTGCCGCCGCTGGTGCTGCTCGTCCTGGTCCGGCTCCTCGGCCGACGGCGGGCCGCATGAACGGGTCGGGCCGGGCCGCCGGATGAGCGCGCACCTGGAGCTGCGCGGGCTGACGCGACGGCACGACCCGGACGGTCCGGCGGCCCTGGACAGCCTCGACCTCGACGTCCTTCCCGGCGCCTGCGTCGCGCTGCTCGGACCGTCCGGCTCCGGCAAGACCACCGCGCTGCGGCTGGCCGCCGGCCTCGACGTGCCGGACGCAGGAGCGGTCCTGCTCGACGGTCGCGACGCGGCCGGGGTGCCGCCGGAGAGGCGCAGCACGTCGATGGTCTTCCAACGTCCGCTGCTGTTCCCGCACCTCTCGGTGCTCGACAACGTCGCCTTCTCCGCCCGCGTCGCCGGCCGGAGCAAGCGGGGTGCTCGTCAGGACGCGCAGACCTACCTCGACCTGGTCCAGCTCGGCGGGTACGGCACGCGGGGCGCGCACGAGCTGTCCAGCGGCCAGGCCCAACGGGTCGCGCTCGCCCGCGCGCTGGCCGCCCGCCCGGCGGTGCTGCTCATGGACGAGCCGTTCAGCGCCCTGGACGCCGCGCTGCGCGAGGACATGCACGTCCTGCTGGGGCAGCTGCGCGCCGAGCTGCAGCCGACGATCCTGCTGGTCACCCACGACCCGCTCGAGGCGGCCGCGCTCGCCGACACGGTCGCGGTGCTGCACGCAGGGCGGCTGCAGCAGCACGCACCCACGGGCGAGCTGTACACGCGTCCCTCGACGCTGCGCGTCGCCCGCCTGCTCGGTGGCCGCAACGAGGTCGCCGGCACGGTGACGCGAGGCGCGCACCGGTCAGCGTTCGGCCCGGTGCCCACCACGCTCCCTGACGGACCGGCCGTGCTCGTCGTGCGCCAGGAGGCCGTCGCTCTCGCCGCCCCGGGCGGACCCGAGCCACAAGCCCGGGTGCAGGACGTCCGCCCGTACGGCCCGCGACTTCTCGTGACGGTGCGCAAGGACGACGGCGAGCTGCTGGTCGAGGTGCCGCCGGGCCGACCGGTGTCGGTCGACGACCCGGTCGGCGTCACCCTGGTCGACCCGTGGGTCGTCCCCCTGCTGAGCCTGCCAGCGGGTGAGGCAGGGTGAGCGACGTGATCGACGGGCGGGCATGGCGGCGGGCGGCCTTCGCCCTGTTTGCCGTCGCCGCCGGCACGAACGTGCCGACTCCCCTGCTGCTGATCGAGCGCGACACCCTGGGCCTGTCCCCGGACGTGCTCACGGCCGTGTTCGGGGTGTATGCCGCCGGGCTGATCCCGGCGCTGTTCCTGGCCGGGCCTGCCTCCGACCGGTTCGGGCGTCGCAAGGTCGTCCTCCCGCTCGTCGTCCTGTCGGGGTTGACGTCGCTGCTGCTGATCCAGGCCGACAGCTCGGTGCTCGTGCTGTTCGTCGGTCGTTTCGTCCAGGGTGCGGTGAGCGGCGCGGTGTTCGGCGTCGGGAGCGCCTGGGTGGGCGAGCTGTCGACGGACAACCCCGCTGCGGCCGGCCGACGGGCGGCGGTGGCCATGACCGCCGGGTTCTCGCTCGGCCCGCTGGTCGCAGGCGTGCTCGCGCAGTACGTCGTCGCGCCGACGACGCTGCCTTACCTGGTCCACATCATCCTGGTGGTCGCCGGCCTCACGGCCGCCTGGAACCTGCCCGAGACCGTCGTCCGGACCGAGGGCAGGAGTGCACGTGGGCCGCTGATCGCACCCGGCGACCTTCGAACCGTCGCGACGGTCCTGGTCCCGCTGGCCATCTGCGTCTACGCCTTCCCGTCCGTCATCATCTCGGCCGTGCCGCTGCTGGTCGAGACGAGCGCGCCACCGGTCCTGCTGACCGGCATCCTGGCGGGGCTCACGCTGGGCGCAGGGGCGATCACCGCCCCGCTCCAGCGTCGCCTCGATCGGAGCACAGCGCCGATAGCGGCAGGGCTCGGCGCCGCAGGCTTTTTGTTCGCGACGCTCGGGTCCGGGTCCGGCTCGCCCCCGCTGCTGCTGGTGGCGGCGTTGCTCCTCGGCTCAGGCGGCGGGCTCGCGCTGTCCAGCGGCCTCGGGCTGACTGCTCGGCTGGCCCGGCCCGGCCGTCGCGGCGCCCTGTCCGCCCTGTTTCTCGGCAGCGCCTACCTCGGCTTCGCCCTGCCCTATGTCACTGCGGTGACGACCGAGGCCACCACGGTCCAGGTGCCGCTGGCCGTGTTCGCCGGGCTCGCGGCCCTGCTCTGCGCACGCCTGACGATCGTCACCCGTCGCGGTCTCCTGTGGTGACTCAGTCGCTCAGGCCGTGACGGTCACCGGGGCAGCAGCGCGGCGGTCGCGCTTCGGGTGCGGCTGGATGACCACCAGGCTGACCAGCGCGGCGAACAGGAAGATGCCGGCCGAGATCGCGAAGGCGGTCGTGAATCCGTCGGTCGCCGCCGCGGCGAGCACGGCCGGCGACGGGGACGCCCCCGCGTCGGCGAGCGCCCGCACCGTCGCCTGGGTCGCGAACGTCGACAGCAGCGCCGTGCCGATCGCCCCGCCGACCTGCTGCATCGTGTTCACCATGGCCGACGCCACCCCGGCGTCGCGGAAGTCGATGCCGTTGGTCGCGGTGTTGATCGCCGGCGGGAAGATGCAGCCGAACGACAGCCCCAGCACGATCAGCGACGGCAGGATGTGCTGCAGATAGCTCGAGCCCGGCGTCAGCTGCGTGTAGGGCAGCAGGCCGAGGAAGCCGCCCACCTGCCCGGCGACGATGAGCAGCCGCGGACCGAACCTCGGGAGCAGCACGATGTTGGACGTCGTCGAGCTCAGCACGATGCACAGCGGCAGCGGGAGGAAGGCGACCCCGGTGCGCACGGCGCTGTAGCCCTTGACCTCCTGGAGGTAGAACGTCAGGAACAGGAAGAGCCCGAAGATGGCGATGCCGGTCAGCCCGACCGCCAGGTAGGAGCCGCCACGGTTGCGGTCGAGCACGACCCGAAGCGGCAGCAACGGGTGCGCAGCGACGCGCTGGCGCTGCACGAAGGCCACGAGCAGCACCACGGCCACGGCGAGCGACCCGAGCGTGACCGGGCTGCTCCAGGAGTCGGTCTGAGCCTCGGAGAACCCGAAGACGATGCCGAACAGCCCGGCCGAGGCGAGCAGGGTCCCCGGCAGGTCGAGCGCGGGGCGAGCGCCTCGCGGCGGGTTGGTCAGGAGCAGGAGCCCGCCGAGCACAGCGGCGGCGGCGAAGAACAGGTTCACGTAGAGGCACCAGCGCCACGACAGGCTGGTGGTCAACGCGCCACCGAGCAGCAGCCCGACGGCGCCACCACCACCGGCGACCGCGCCGAACACCGCGAAAGCCTTCCCCCGCTCCTTCGGGTCGGTGAACGTGGTCGCGAGCAGGCTCAGCGCGGACGGTGCGAGCAGCGCCCCAAACACTCCCTGCAGCGCACGGGCCGCAACCAGCACGCTGAAGCTCGGGGCCGCACCACCGATGGCGGAGGCGATCGCGAAGCCGATCAGGCCGCCGATGAAGGTCCACTTCCGGCCGAAAATGTCACCGATCTTGCCGCCGAGCAGCAGCAGGCTGCCGAAGGCGAGCGCGTACGACGTGACGATCCACTGCCGGCCGTCGTTAGCGAACCCGAGGTCGGCCTGCGCGCTCGGCAGCGCGATGTTCACGATGGTGGCGTCGAGCACGACCATGAGCTGGGCGATGCCGATCACGCCCAGCACGAGCCAGCGCCGCGCGTGGTGCGGCTGCGGCTGCGGCTCGTGCGTGGCAGCGGGTGAGGTCATGGGGTCCCTGTCCTGATGCTCTCGGGTCACGTTCCGGAGCCTCAACCCGCGGACCGACCGAATCATGCCCGGGTCAGGCCGGCGCAAAGACCACCAGGGACCGGGTCTGACCGTCCGTGTCCTGGACGAGCGCCACGCAGGTCCCGTCCGGCGCGAACGCCCCGCGCACCAGGTCGTCTCCCGAGGGCTCCAGGCGCCTACCGAAAGACAGCTCGACCGCCTCGAAGGCGTCCAGCTCACGGCGCGGGAAGCCGACCGCGACGGCGTCACCGAGCGGCACGATCGCCTGGTCCACGAGGTCCTCCCCGTGCACGAGGTCCTCGCCGGACAGGGCGTCGAGCGTCCGGGACATCGTCAGGTCAAAGCTGCCGACCCGCGTCCGCCGGAGCGCCGTGAGGTGCCCGCCGACCCCGAGCGCGGCACCGAGGTCACGGGCGAGCGCCCGGACGTAGGTCCCCGAGCTCACCTCGACGCGAACGTCCACCTCGTCGCTACGACGCGCCAGCACCTCGAAGGCCGAGACGGTCACCGGCCGGGCCGGCAGCTCGACGCCCTCGCCCCTGCGGACCCGGGCGTACGAACGGACGCCGTCCACCTTGATCGCTGAGACCGAGGACGGCACCTGCTGGATCGGTCCGGTCAGCCCCGCGACGGCGGCAGCGAGGTCGTCCTCGGTGACCGCGGAGGCATCACGGGTCTCCAGCACGTCGCCCTCCGCGTCGTCGGTGACCGTGCTGACGCCGAGCAGGATCGTGGCCTCGTACGCCTTGGTCGCCAGCGCCAGGTGCCCGAGCAGCCTGGTGGCGCGCCCGACGCCGAGCACGAGCACCCCGGTCGCCATCGGGTCCAGCGTGCCGGCGTGACCGACCTTCTTCGTCCGGCAGAGCCGCCTGCCCCGGGCGACGACGTCGTGGCTGGTCCACCCGGCGGGCTTGTCGACGACGAGCAGCCCGTCCGGTGCGCTCACTCGTCCGGCTCGTCCGGCTCGTCCGGCTCGTCCGGCTCGTCCGGCTCGTCCGGCTCGTCCGGCTCGTCCGGCTCGTCGGCCACGACCCGGGCCGGCTTGTAGGGGTCAGCCTCCCCGGCAGGCTGGGCGGTCGCGGCGATCTCGTGCACCCGCGCATCCTCGGTGCGGGCGGCCGCGAGCAGCTCCTCGAGCCGACCGGTCGTCTCGGGCACGACGTCAGCGATGAAGGTGAGGGACGGCGTGTAGCGCACGCCGGTCTTCTTGCCGACCTGGCTGCGCAGCACACCCTTCGCGCTCTCCAACGCGATCGCCGACCCGGTGCGGTCGGTGTCGTCGCCGTACACCGTGTAGTAGAGCGTCGCCTCGCGCAGATCAGGGGTGACCTTGGCATCGGTGAACGTCACCATCCCGAGGCGCGGGTCCTTGATCTGCTTCTCGACCGTCTCGGCGACGACCTCCCGGATCCGTACGGCCAGCTTGCGTGCCCGTGCGACGTCCACCATCTCGCTACTCCTCGTCCTCGGGACCCACCAGGCGGGTCCGCGCCGACAACACCTCGAGCTCAGGCCGGTCAGCCACCGCCCGCTCGCACCGCTCCAGCACCGCACGCACGTGCCCCGCGTCTGCGGCCACGACAGCCACCCCGAGGAGCGCCCGCCGGTGCAGGTCCAGATGACCCACCTCGGCCACGGCCACCTCGAACTTCCTCAGCTCCGCCACCACCGGCCGCACCACCGACCGCTTCTCCTTCAGAGAATGCACCTCTCCGAGCAGGACATCTATATCGAGAAGCCCAGCCCACATGGTTCTCAGGCCCCTTCTTGTCGCGCGACATCGTGAACGAGCGAAGCCCCGGACGGATCCGAAAGCACCATAAAGGCCGAAGGCCAGGTGCGAAGGACCGTCCGGGGCGTAGCGGTCACACTCGGGCGACTTCCCTCTGCTCGAACGTCTCGATCACGTCTTCCGGCCGCAGGTCGTTGAACGACCCGAGCCCGATGCCGCACTCGTAGCCCTCGCGGACGTCGGTGGCGTCGTCCTTGAACCGCTTGAGCGACTCCACCTTGAGGTTGTCGCCGATGACGACGCCCTCGCGGGTGACCCGCGCCGCGCTGTTGCGGGTGATCTTGCCGGAGCGCACCAGGCAACCGGCGATGTTGCCGAACTTGCTGGACCGGAAGATCTCCCGGATCTCGGCGGTGCCGGTCTGGGCCTCCTCGTAGATCGGCTTGAGCATGCCCTTGAGCGCCGCTTCGATGTCCTCGATCGCCGCGTAGATGACCGAGTAGTAGCGGATGTCCACGTTGTTCTTCTCGGCCAGCTCGCGGGCGGTGCCCTCGGGCCGGACGTTGAAGCCCATGATGACCGCATCGGACGCCTGAGCGAGGTTGATGTCGTTCTGCGTGATCGCACCGACGCCGCGGCTGATGATCCGCAGCGACACCTCGTCGCTGACCTCGATCTTGAGCAGCGCGTCCTCGACGGCCTCGACGGAGCCGGACACGTCGCCCTTGAGGATGAGGTTGAGGTTGGTGACCTTTCCCTCCTCGATCTTGGCGAAGATGTCCTCGAGCGTCATGCGACCACGGGCACCGGCCATCTGCGCCGCCCGCTCACGGGACTGACGCTGCTCGGCGATCTGCCGGGCGACGCGGTCCTCGTCGACGACGAGGAAGTTGTCCCCGGCGCCGGGGACGCTGGTGAAGCCGAGCACCTGGACCGGCTGACCGGGGGTGGCCTCCTTCACCTGCTCGCCACGCTCGTTGAGCATGGCCCGGACGCGACCGAACGCGTCGCCGGCCACGATCGAGTCACCGATCCGCAACGTGCCGCGCTGGACCAGCACGGTCGCCACGGAGCCGCGGCCCTTGTCGAGCCGGGCCTCGATCGCCACACCCTGGGCGGGCACGGTCGGGTCGGCGAGCAGCTCGAGAGCGGCGTCTGCGGTGAGCAGGACCGCGTCGAGCAGGGCCTCCAGGTTGAGGCCGGCCTTGGCGGACACGTCGACGAACATGGTGTCGCCGCCATACTCCTCGGCGACGAGACCGTATTCCGTGAGCTGGCCACGGACCTTGGACGGGTCGGCGCCTTCCTTGTCGATCTTGTTGACCGCGACGACGATCGGGACGTCAGCCGCCTGGGCGTGGTTGAGCGCCTCGATGGTCTGCGGCATGACGCCGTCGTCGGCCGCCACGACCAGCACCGCGATGTCGGTGGACTTCGCCCCACGGGCACGCATGGCGGTGAACGCCTCGTGGCCCGGGGTGTCGATGAAGGTGATCTCGCGGACACCGCCCTCGACCGGGTGGTGCACCTGGTAGGCGCCGATGTGCTGGGTGATCCCGCCGGCCTCGCTCGCGCTGACGTCGGTCTGCCGGATCGCGTCCAGCAGGCGGGTCTTGCCGTGGTCGACGTGACCCATGATCGTGACGACCGGCGGCCGGGGCTGCAGGTCGGAGTCGTCGTCGTAGTCGGCGCCGAAGGTGAGGTCGAAGCGGTCGAGCAGCTCGGCGTCCTCCTCCTCGGGGGAGACGATCTGGACGTTGTAGTTGAGGTGCGTGGCCAGCAGCTGCAACGTCTCGTCGGTGCACGACTGGGTCGCCGTCACCATCTCGCCGAGCTCGGTGAAGACCACCTGCACGAGCGAACCGGGGTTCGCGTCGATCCGGTCGGCGAAGTCCGCGAGCGAGGCACCGCGGGGCAGCCGGACGGTCTGACCGTTCCCGCGAGCGACGCCGCCGCCCATGGTGGGCGCGGACAGGTTGTCGAACTCCTGACGCCGCTGCTTCTTGCTCTTGCGACCGCGGACGGGACGACCGCCGCCGCCGCGACCGAACGCGCCAGGCGCAGCGCCGCCACGTGCGGCGCCACCACGGGGACCACCGGGACGTCCGCCGAAGCCACCGGGACGGGGACCGCCGCCGGCACCGGCATAACCACCGCCACCGGGACGGGCGCCGGGCGCCCCGCCGGGTCGCGCGCCGGGCATGCCGGGACGGGCCATGGGACCGCCCGCACCACCCGGACGGGGCGGGAACATGCCAGGGCCGGGACGAGGACCGCCGGGCCCAGGACCGGGCCGCGGGCCTGCGCCCGGGCCGGGACGGGCACCAGCGGCCGGGCGCGGTGCGCCGGGGCGCGGGGGCATGCCGGGCGTCGGGCCTGAGGACGGGCCGGGACGCGGTGCCGCCGGACGAGGCGGCATACCCGGGGTCGGACCGGCGCTGGGCGAAGGACGGGCCGCCGGCGGCCGCGGCGGCATGGCCGGTGAGGGCCCGTCGGTCGGGACGCTGAACGGGTTGTTGCCGGGACGCGGGCCGGGGGCCGGTCGCGACGGTGCAGGGGTCTGCGGCGCCTCGGCTGCGGGGCTCTGCGGCGCGGTCGGGCCGGGACGGGCACCGGGTGTCGGGGACGCCGGGCCGGGGCGTGCGCCCGGTGAGGGCATGCGCGCCGGCGACTCCGGTTGCGCCGGGGCGGCGCTGCTGGTCGGTCCCGCCGGGGTCGACGGAGCTGCGGGAGCGACCGGCGCCGGGGCTGCCGGGCGGGCCGCAGGCGCAGGGGTGGGGGTGGGGGCAGGCGCGGCCGGGAAGGCGGCCTTCACCTTCCGGATGACGGGGGCCTCGACGGTGCTCGAAGCGGTCTTGACGAACTCGCCGTTGTCTTTCAGCCAACCAAGGAGGGTCTTGCTCTCCAGGCCGAGCTCTTTGGCGAGCGCTGATACGCGGGTCTTGCCGGGCACGGGACTCCTGTCTGGCCCGGGTCGTCCCCGTGCCGAGTGCTAGAGCACGGTGGACACCGTGCTGGTCGTGCGTGTGCTGGACATGCAGGCGATGGGCAAGCTCATCGCTGGCTCATCGGTGGCTGCTGCCGGTCATCGGTTGCTGCTCAAGGCCGATACCTGCTCTCACTGGACGGATGGATCGGTGCTGTCGTGCGTCTGCTGCACGTGCTCCCGCACCGCGGTGTGGTCGAGCGGTCCGGTCAGGCGCAGGGCCCGGGGGAACGCCCGCCGCTTCTCGGCGAGGTCGACGCACTGCGGGTCGAGATGGACCGAGGCCCCACGGCCCGGCAGGCGCCCGGCGAGGTCGGGGACGAGGACGTCACCGACCGCGACGACACGCAGCAGGGTGGCCTTGACCGCCCTGGCCCGGCATCCCACACAGGTGCGCACCGGGCCCGAGAGGTGGGCCGCCGACGACTCTACCGCGCCGGGGCCAGGGCGGCGGCGGGCTACGCCCGGCCCCGTACGTCGTCGCCCGAACCGACAGCCGGTTCGGTGTCAGGGTGGATGTCGATCCGCCACCCCGTCAGGCGAGCGGCGAGCCGGGCGTTCTGGCCCTCCTTGCCGATCGCGAGCGACAGCTGGAAGTCCGGGACCACGACTTTCGCCGAACGCTGAACGAGGTCGACGACCTCGACGCTGCTCACCCGCGCCGGCGACAGCGCGTTCGCGACGAAGGTCGCCGGGTCGGCGGACCAGTCGATGATGTCGATCTTCTCGCCGTTGAGCTCGGTGGTGACAGCCCGCACGCGGGAGCCGACCGGACCGATGCAGGCCCCCTTCGCGCCGAGCCCGGCCACGGTCGAACGCACGGCCACCTTGCTGCGGTGACCCGCCTCACGGGCGAGCACGACGATCTCGACGGACCCGTCGGCGACCTCCGGCACCTCCTGCGCAAACAACGAACGCACGAGGTCGGGGTGCGTGCGCGACACCGTCACCTGGGCACCGCGCTGACCGCGGGCGATGGACACGATCCGGCAGCGCAGCCGGGCGCCGTGCTCGTACACCTCGCCCGGCACCTGCTCGGCCGGTGGCAGCACCGCTTCCAGCGCGTCCTCGACCATGCCGAGCTTGACCATGACGTTGCGGTTCACCGGCTGGCCGGGGCGTTGCGCGGTCTGCTGGATGATCCCGGTGACCAGGTCCCCCTCGCGTCCCGCGTACGAGGAGTAGGACTGCTCGCTCTCGGCCTCCCGCAGCCGTTGCAGGATCACCTGACGGGCCGTACTGGTCGCCACGTGGCCGAAATCGGTCGGTGTGTCGTCCCACTCACGGAGCACGCTGCCGTCCTCGGCGATCTCCTGGGCGAGCACGCGGGCCTCGCCGTCGCCCCGGTCCAGCTCGACCCTCGCGCGAGGCTCGGCGCCCTCGGTGTGGGCGTACGCGATCAGCAGGGCGCTCTCGATCGCCTCGCAGACCCGGTCGAAGCCGATGTTCTTCTCGCGCTCCAGGCTGCGCAGGGCGCTCATGTCGATCTTCATGCGTTCCCCTCCGTACGGCTGAACTCGACCTGCACCGCGCCGCTGGTCAGCTCGGCGTGGGTCAGCGTGCGCTCACCGAGGACGACCCCGTCGTCGTCCGCGCCGGTGAGCCGGCCGGTCTCGGTGCTGCCGTCGGCCAGGGTCGCGACCACCAGGCGGCCGACGTTGCGCCGCCAGTGCCGGGGCGCGGTCAACGGCCGGTCGACGCCGGGTGAGCTGACCTCCAGCACGTACGCCCCCTCGAGCAGGGCGGGCTCACGCGCATCGATGTCGTCCAGCGCCTCGGACAGGGCGCGACTGACGTCGGCGATGTCGTCCAGCGTGACGCCGCCGTCCTTGTCGACCAGGGCCCGCACGACCCGACGACGCCCGGCCGGGGTGATCGTCAGGTCCTCGAGGTCGTGGCCCGTCGTCTCGACCACCGGCGCCAGCAGCTGAGTGAGCCGGTCCCGTGCGACCCCGGGCTTCGCTGCGTCCTGTCCGGTCATGCTCGCGTGGCTCCTGTGCTGTTGTCGACTGTTGTCTTCGAGCCCGTCTTCGAGCCCGTCTTCGAGCCCGTCTTCGAGGCCTGGCTGCGGGCGGCCGCCGAGCAGCACGCCCACCGACAGGCCCCCGACCCTAGCCGCCCCGTGCCCGCACGACCCAAGCCCGTTTCAGGGCGTGGTGCCGTTGCCCGTCGCGCGTGACGCACGAGGGGAGGCCTTCCATGATCAGCAGGGCCTTGTGGTGGCGGCCACCCCGCGGGGGGGCGGCATCGCGGGGGAGCGCGCCCGGTTGGGCGGGGGGGCCGCGGCGACCGCCGTCTCCCCCGTCGGGTTCTGGACGCCGCGCGAGCTCGCGTTCGCGCAGCACGCGCTGCAGCTCTCCCGCGCGCTGCTGCGCTCCCTGCGCCCCGCCCTGCCGGCGCTGCTGGCCAACCCGGTCACGCGCACGGCGATGCTCGGTCAGCTCGTCGCGCGCCCGTGGCGCATGGACGGCGAGGCCGCCCTGGACCACATGACCCTGCTGCTGGACGCACCCGCCTTCGACGCGTGCGCCGCCGCGTTCGGACGGTACGTCTTCCACGATGCCGACGAGCTGAGTGGAGTGCCGGTGACGGTCGCCTGGGGCGACCGCGACCTCCTCCTGCTCACGCGCCAGCGTGAGCGCGCGCGGAAGGTCATGCCATGGGCCTCGCACGTCGCGCTGCCCGGCTGCGGGCACGCGCCGTTCAGCGACGACCCGGCGCTGCTGGCCCGGGTCCTGGCCGACGGCGCGTGGGCCTCCTCCGCCGCCGCAGTCTGAGCAGCGGCAGTCAGGCGGTGGCGGCGGGGCGCATCGCGCCGGCCTTGGCCGCGGCGCTGGAGCGCACCGGGGCCGGGGTCAGGGCGCCGGCGACGACGACCATGATCAGCGCGATGGCCTGGGCGACGATGCCGAACGCGTCGCCGGGCATCGGGTCGCCGAAGACGATGATGCCGCCGGCGATGCACGAGATGTTCGCGGCGGTGCCGGTGACCGCGATGACCGACACGGCGTCCCCGTCCTGCAGCGAGCGCGCCGAGGCGTAGAAGGCGGTGGCCGAGGCGGCGATGGCGACGAGCAGCCATGGGCTGAGCAGGCCGACGAGGCCACTGATCCCGACGACCTCGGTGAGCCCCTTGACCGCGACGTTGCACACGCCGAAGAGGATGCCGGTCGCCGCGGCGAGCATGACCCCGTGGTGCCTGACGGGGGCGCCGGCGCGCGGGCCGAGCAGGAGCAGGCCGCCCGCCCCGAGCAGGCCCGCCTGGAAGGCGACCATCGCCTGCAGCGAGTAGCCGCCAGGGCCGTGGCCGCCGGGCATCGTGACCGCGAGCACCGCGAGGCCGGCGGCCATGAGCCCCAGCCCCCACCACTGGCGTCGGTCGACGGCGAAGCCGAAGAGCTTGTCGGCCATGACCGCGATGAGCACGACCCCGCCGGAAAGCACGACCTGCACGGTGGACAGCGGCGCCAGGGCGATCGCGCCGACGTGCAGCGCCCACCCGACGAAGCCGAGGAGCATGCCGAGCGCGAACCACTTCGAGCCCCACAGGGCCTTGGCGGTCCGGAGCGGGTGACGGATGTCGACGGCGGGCACCTCGTTGACGCCCCGGTGCTTGTAGAAGAAGCCGAGGTTGGCCGCAAAGGCGCACAGGAGGGCGAGGACGATGCCGATCTGAATGCTCATAAGAGAAGAAGGGGGGCGACGATGCCGGCGACTGCCATCGGGGCCGGCGGACTGCGGGGTCAATCCCTCTCATCGGACATACCCCGCAGCGGCTTGAGCGTCACCACTGCTGTCAGCGTAGCGGCCCCTCCGCGTCCGTACGCCGGTCGGGGAGATTTGTCACTGTGCGCGGGGTGATCGGTGACAGACCGCTGCTGCTTGTGGACATCGACGGGGTCATCAGCCTGTTCGGATTCGCACTGGACGCCTGTCCGGGCGGTCTGTGGACGCAGGTCGAGGGCATCGCCCACCTGCTTTCGCCACGCGCGGCCTCCGCCCTGCGCGTGTTGGAGGACGACTTCGATTGCGTGTGGTGCTCGGGCTGGGAGGAGAAGGCCAACGAGCATCTGCCCGGGCTCCTGGGCCTGGGTCCGTGGCCGACGCTGCACTTCGGTTCACACCCCGGTCCGGGTGCGAGCGTGGCCGGGCACTGGAAGCTCGACGCGATCGACGCCTGCTGCGGCCCCGATCGGGCCGTCGCCTGGGTCGACGATGTCCTGGACGACGCGTGCGAGCGCTGGGCGCAGGCGCGGCCGGGCCCCACCCGCCTGGTGGAGGTCGCCCCCGCCGCCGGGCTGACCGAGCGGGAAGTGCCCGCGCTGATCGCGTGGGTCCGCGCGGTCCCCGGGGGCCGGTGACCGACTGTCGCGGTCAAATACGGCCTGGATGAGTGAGCACCTCGCCCGGTTTGCCGACTACGGCTCGCTCGGGGCGCGCATCGCCCTGCTGCTGTTCGTCTTCGCCCCGCCAACGTCATCGGCTTCGGGGCCGAATCCGCCTCCGAGTGGGCGTGCCTGCCGGCGGACGACGAGATCCGCCGGCAGGTCACCGCTGGGGGGCGGGCGCTGCGCGCCCGCCTGCCTGTCTAGGAGTCGCTGGGGATGTCCAGGTCGGCAAGCTCCTCGGCAAAGCCGGGGTCGGTGCCGCCGGCTCCGATCTCCTCCAGGGAGGCGATGTCCTGCGTGAAGGCCGACCCGAAGCCGCCGTCGTCGCCGCCGGACAGGCCGAGGATCTCGTCGCCGTCGAGCAACCCGAGGTCGTCGACGGCCCGGGGCAGCGGCTCGGCGGGCTCGATCTCGATGCGCCGGTAGCGGCGCAGGCCGGTGGCCGCCGGGATGAGCTTGCCGATGATCACGTTCTCCTTCAGCCCGTTGAGGGTGTCCTTCTTGCCCTCCAGCGCGGCGTCGGTGAGGACCTTGGTCGTCTCC
>JBBSTI010000041.1:0-24255 GCA_038236005.1 Mycobacteriales bacterium
CGGGCAGCTGGCGGCCGAGCTGGCGGCGTTGCTCACCGTCGCCGAGGTCAGGCGCACGATCGAGCGGGTCGACGAGCTGCTCGCCCGCGGCCGGCACCCGCAGCCCTCCCCGGACTGGCCCGCCGTCCCCTGGCCGCCCTTCTAACGGTCGCGCGCGAATAGTCTGCAGGCCATGCAGTCCTGGAGCGCACCGACCGTCCCGACCCTGCCCGGGCCCCACGAGACCGCGCTCCGGCTCCACGACAGCGCAGCCCGCGGGCTCGTCGCGGTGGCGCCGACCGGCACCGCGCGGCTCTACGTCTGCGGGATCACGCCGTACGACGCGACGCACCTCGGTCATGCCGCCACCTACCTGACCTTCGACACCCTGGTGCGGGTCTGGCTCGACCAGGGCCTCGAGGTCGCGTACGTGCAGAACGTCACCGACGTCGACGACCCGCTGCTGGAGCGGGCCACCCGCGACGGCCAGGACTGGCGGCAGCTGGCGGAGAGCCAGATCGCGCTGTTCCGCGCGGACATGGCGGCGCTGCGGGTGCTCCCGCCGACCGAGCTGGTCGGCGCGGTCGAGGCGATGGACGAGATCAGCACGACCGTCCATCGACTTGTCGACACGGGCGCCGGCTACCCGGTCGACGAGGACGTCTACTTCCCGGTCTCCTCCGCGCCGCACTTCGGCGAGCTGTCCGGTCTGGACGACGCCACCCGGCTCGCCCTGTTCGCCGAGCGCGGCGGCGACCCGGACCGGCCCGGCAAGAAGGACCCGATGGACGGCCTGCTGTGGCGCGCCGAGCGACCGGGGGAGCCGTCCTGGCCGTCGCCGGTCGGTCAGGGCCGTCCCGGCTGGCACGTCGAGTGCACCGCGATCGCCCTGAACCGCATGCCTGCGCGCCAGGACGCCCCGCGCCTGGACGTGCAGGGCGGCGGCTCCGACCTCGCCTTCCCGCACCACGAGCACTCCGCGGCGATCGCGGAGGTGCTGACGGACACCTGGCCGTACGCCACCGCCTCGGTCCACGCCGGCATGATCGGCCTGGACGGCGCGAAGATGAGCAAGTCCCGCGGCAACCTCGTGCTGGTCTCCCGGCTGCGCGCCGACGGCGTCGACCCGGGCGCCGTACGCCTCGGCCTGCTGGCCGGGCACTACCGCACCGACCGTTCCTGGACCGACGAGGTGCTGCTGACCGCGCAGGAACGCCTCCAGGCATGGCGTACGGGGGCCGCCCGCCGCTCCGGACCCTCCGCCGCACCGGCGCTGGCCTCCGTACGGCAAGCCCTGGCCGCGGACCTCGACACGCCGACCGCCCTGGCCGCCGTGGACGCCTGGTGCGCCGCGTCCGGCGACGACGTGTCGGCGCCGGACGAGGTGGCTGCCTTGGTGGACGCCCTGCTCGGGGTCGACCTGACCTGATCTGACCACCCCGCTGGTGATCTTGGCGCCGGTCTCCGGCTCAAGATCACCAACCCGGACCAGGACGCGCCGCGATTGGTGATCTTGGCGCCGTTTCACCGGAAAAGATCACCAACGCAGGCCGGGCGGCCCCCCGGTTGGTGATCTTCGAGCCATTCTCCCAGCCAAGATCACCCGCGCAGGCGAGGAGAAGCAACCTTTGGTGATCTTCGAGCCGCTTTCAGGGCCAAGATCACCAACCCGGAAAGGGCGGCACAGCAGAAGGCGACGGACCAGCGTGCGGTCCTTATTCGCCCCGGCGGCGGAGGTAGCGCTCGAAGTCGCGCGCGATCGCGTCCCCGGAGGCCTCGGGCAGCTCAGACAGCTCGGGCAGCTCGGTCTCCCGCTGCTCCAGCGACGCCACGTAGTCGGCGACGTCGCTGTCGTCGGCAGTCAGCTCGTCGACCTGGGCCTCCCACTCCCGGGCGCGCTGCGGGAGGTCGCTCAGCTCGACCGCGACGTCGAGCACGTCCTCGACCCGGTGCAGCAGCGCGACGGTGGCCTTGGGGCACGGCGGCTGCGCGACGTAGTGCGGGACGGCCGCCCACAGCGACACCGCGGGCAGGCCGGACCGCTGGGCGGCGTCCTGCAGCACCCCGACGATCCCGGTCGGCCCCTCGTAGCGGCTGGGGGACAGCGCGAGGCGCTCCCGCTCCCGCGGGTCGCTGGTCGTCCCGGTCACCGGGACCGGCCGGGTGTGCGGGCTGTCGGCGAGCAGGGCGCCGAGCGTCACGACCGTACGCACACCCAGGCCCTGCGCCACCTCCAGGATCGCCGCGGTGAAGCCGCGCCACCGCATGTTGGGCTCGATGCCCCGGGCCAGGAACACGTCGTGGTCGCTGCCGGGCGGTCGAGCCTGATAGAAGCGCGTGGTCGGCCAGCTGACCTCGCGGGCGTCGCCGTCGACGGTCCGCACGGTGGGCCGGTTGACCTGGAAGTCGTAGTAGTCGTCGGGGTCCAGCTCGGCGACCTGTCGCGCCTCCCAGACCTCGACGAGGTGGTCCAGGGCACCGCTGGCTGCGTCCCCCGCGTCGTTCCAGCCCTCGAAGGCCGCGATCAGGACCGGGTGCCGGGTTCGGTCGGCATCGGGCAAGGGTCGGGCTCCTTTCCTGCGGCGGGAGGGTGCGCCTCGGGACGAGGCGGACAACGGTGCGCCCAACCTAGCCCGCCCTGGCCGGTGGGAGGCGTCGGTCACGCCTAGGCTGAGGGGGTGAACACCCCCTCCCGGCCGAGCCTGCTGGACGCCCTGCGCACCAGGGTCGTGGTCGCCGACGGTGCGATGGGCACGATGCTCCAGGCGCACGATCTTGACATCGACACCGACTTCCAGGGTCTGGAGGGGTGCAACGAGATCCTGTCCGTCACCCGCCCGGACGTGGTCCGCTCGGTGCACGACGCCTACTTCGAGGTTGGCAGCGACGCCGTCGAGACCAACACGTTCGGCAGCAACCTGGCTGCGCTGCTGGAGTACGACGCGGCGGACCGGATCGCCGAGACCGCGCTGGCAGGTGCCCGGGTCGCGCGTGAAGCGGCCGACGCCTGGGCGACCCCGGACCGGCCCCGCTGGGTGCTCGGGTCGATCGGGCCCGGGACCAAGCTGCCGACCCTGGGCCACATGCCGTTTGCCACCCTGCGTGACGGCTTCCAGACCCAGACCGAGGCGATGCTCGAGGGCGGCGTCGACGCGGTCCTGGTCGAGACCGCGCAGGACCTGCTGCAGGTGAAGGCGGCCGTGGTCGGTGCCCGCCGGGCGATGGCCCGGACCGGCCTGCACGTGCCGGTGATCGCGCAGGTGACCGTCGAGCTGACCGGGACCATGCTGCTCGGCTCGGAGATCGGTGCGGCCGTCGCCGCCCTGGAGCCGCTGGGCATCGACGTGCTCGGGATGAACTGCGCGACCGGGCCGGCCGAGATGAGCGAGCACCTGCGCTTCCTGTCGCAGCACGCGACGGTCCCGCTGTCGGTGATGCCGAACGCCGGTCTGCCCACGCTCGGCAAGCACGGCGCCGAATATCCGCTCACCCCGGACGAGCTGGCCAAGGCGTTGTCGCGGTTCGCCGACGACTACGGCGTCGGCCTGGTCGGCGGCTGCTGCGGCACCACGCCCGAGCACCTGCGCAAGGTCGTCGAGGCGGTGCGCGGTCGCGAGGTGGTCGCCCGTACGCCCGAGGTGGAGCCTTCCGCCGCCTCGCTCTACGCCGCGGTGCCGTTCCGGCAGGACGCCGGCGTGCTGATGGTGGGGGAGCGGACCAACACCAACGGCAGCAAGGCCTTCCGTGAGGCCATGATCGACGGTGACTGGGAGAAGATCGTCGACATCGGCCGTGAGGCGGTCCGCGAGGGCGCCCACATGATCGACCTGTGCGTCGACTACGTCGGCCGGGACGGCGCGATCGACATGCACGAGGCCGCGTCGCGGCTAGCCACCGCCAGCACCTTGCCGATCGTGCTCGACTCGACCGAGCCGCCGGTGATCGAGGCCGGCCTGGAGTGCCTCGGCGGTCGGGCCGTCATCAACTCGGTCAACTTCGAGGACGGCGAGGGGCCCGACAGCCGCTTCGCCAAGGTCATGCCGATCATCAAGGAGCACGGCGCCGCGGTCGTCGCCCTGACGATCGACGAGCAGGGTCAGGCGCGTACGACCGAGGACAAGGTGCGCATCGCCGAGCGGCTCGTCGACACCCTGACCGGCACCTGGGGGCTGCGCGAGGGCGACATCCTCATCGATTTTTTGACCTTCACCCTGGGCACCGGGCAGGAGGAGTCCCGCAAGGACGGGATCGCGACGATCGAGGCGATCCGCGAGATGAAGGCCCGCCGGCCGAACGTCGGGACGACGCTGGGCCTGTCCAACATCTCCTTCGGCCTCAAGCCGGTGGCCCGGGTCGTGCTCAACTCGGTGTTTCTCGCCGAGTGCCAGGCCGCCGGGCTCTCCAGCGCCATCGTGCACGCGAGCAAGATCCTGCCGATGAACAAGATCCCGGACGAGCAGCGCGAGGCGGCGCTCGCCCTGCTGTATGACCGGCGCACCGAGGACCACGACCCGCTGACCGCGTTCCTGGACCTGTTCGAGGGTGCCGACGCGCTCGAGGCGGCCAAGAGCCGCGCGGACATGCTGATGGAGCTGCCGCTGGACGAGCGGCTCTCCCGCCGGATCATCGACGGGGAGAAGAACGGGCTGCAGGCCGACCTGGTCCAGGCGATGGCCGAGGGGCAGAAGCCGCTGCAGATCGTCAACCAGACCCTGCTCGCGGGGATGAAGACCGTCGGCGAGCTGTTCGGGTCCGGGCAGATGCAGCTGCCGTTCGTGCTGCAGAGCGCTGAGGTCATGAAGGCCGCCGTCGCGCACCTCGAGCCGCACATGGAGAAGGTCGAGGGCCAGGCCGGCAAGGGCACGATGGTGCTCGCCACCGTCAAGGGCGACGTGCACGACATCGGCAAGAACCTCGTCGACATCATTCTCTCCAACAACGGCTACACGGTCGTCAACCTCGGCATCAAGCAGCCGGTCAGCGCGATCTTGGACGCCGCGACCGAGCACCAGGCCGACGTGCTCGGGCTGAGCGGCCTGCTGGTCAAGTCGACCGTGGTCATGAAGGCGAACCTGCTTGAGCTGAACGCCCGGGGGACCGCCACCGACTTCCCGGTGGTGCTCGGCGGCGCTGCGCTCACCCGGGCGTACGTCGAGCAGGACCTCGCCGAGATCTACGACGGCGAGGTGCTCTACGCCCGGGACGCCTTCGAGGGTCTGTCCACGATGGACCGGGTGATGGCCATCAAGCGCGGCGAGGTGCCGGCCGAGCAGCTGGAAGCCGATCGCGCCAAGGCCACCGAGCGCACCGCACGGCACGCGAAGAACCGGGCCATCGCCGAGAAGCGCAGGGCGGCCGAGGTCGAGCCGGAGCCGATCGACCGTTCGGACGTGGCGACCGACAACACCGTCCCGGTCCCGCCGTTCTGGGGGAGCCGGATCACCAAGGGCATCGCGCTCGCCGACTACAGCGCCTGGATCGACGAGCGCGCGCTGTTCCTCGGCCAGTGGGGCCTGCGCGGCACGCGCGGCGAGGAAGGTCCGTCGTACGAGGACCTGGTCGAGACCGAGGGTCGGCCGCGCCTGCGTGAGCTGATGTCCCGCGTGCAGGCCGAGGGCACGATGCACGCGGCCGTCGTGCACGGCTACTTCCCGTGCGTGTCCAAGGGCCAGGACCTGATCGTGCTCGACCCCGACACCGGCGGCGAGCGCGCCCGGTTCACCTTCCCGCGCCAGCGTCGCGACCGCAGGCTGTGCCTGTCGGACTTCTTCCGGCCGCAGGAGTCGGGGGAGACCGACGTGGTCGCCTTCCAGGTCGTGACGATGGGCCGGCACGTCAGCGAGGTCGCCAACACGCTGTTTGCCAAGAACGCCTACCGCGACTACCTCGAGCTGCACGGGCTGTCGGTCCAGCTGACCGAGGCGCTCGCCGAGACCTGGCACGCGCGGATCCGGTCTGAGCTCGGCTTCGGGGCAGAGGACAGCGCCGACATGACGGCCAAGATCAGCAAGCTGGCCTACCGCGGGGCGCGCTACTCCTTCGGCTATCCGGCCTGCCCGGACCTGGAGGAGCAGACCAAGGTGGCCGAGCTGCTCGACTGGGAGCGGATCGGCGTCGAGCTGTCCGAGGAGCACCAGCTGGTGCCGGAGCAGTCCACCTCGGCGATCGTGCTCCATCACCCCGAGGCGAAGTACTTCGCGGTGTGAGCGTGCTCTCCCGGCGTCGGCTGTACGACGTGCTCCTCGTCCTGCTCGCCGGCGCGGTGCTGCTGGTGTTCTGGGCCGGGGTCGCGGCGCTCAGCGCCCGCGCCCACCTGCTCGAGGCCCGCAGCGAGCTGTCCGGGCTGCAGGAGAGCGTGACGTCCGGGAGCACCGACTTGCTCGCTCCCGGGGTGCGATCGGCGAGGCAGGAGGCGGAGGCGGCCCGCACCGAGCTGTCGCGCCCCGGCCCGGCCCTGGTCGAGCGAATGCCCCTGATCGGCAACACGCTCACCGCGGGACGGGCGGTCGCCGAGGCTGCCACGGTCGCCCTGACCGCAGCGGACGACGCCCTTCCGGCCGTCGAGGCGCTACGCGAGGGCACGTCCGGCGGCAGCATCGACACCCGCGGCCTCGCCCGGCTAGCCGCGCTGGTGAGCACGGCCCGGTCCGACCTGGCCGCGCCGGTGGCGACGCTCTATCGAGCCTCGCAGGGAAGCGTGCTGCCGGGCGCTGGGCCAGCCCGGGCCGACGCCAAGGCCCAGATCGACGAGCTGTCCCAGCTGCTGGGCCAGGCCGACGAGACCCTGACCGGCGTGCTCGGGCTGATCGGCGGACCAGGCTCGGGCGACCGGACCATCGTGCTCGCGGTGATGAATAACGCCGAACTGCGAGGGGCGGGCGGCTACGCCAACACCATCGCGGTGATCCGCTCGCGGGACGGTCTCGTGGACATCGGACCGCTCCAGGACATCAATCAGTTCGCCGCCCCGATCGGGCAGGGCCAGACGGTGCCGGCGCCGCCCGGTTACGAGGCGGCTTACGGCCCGTTCGAGGCCAACACGACGTCCTGGCGCAACGTGCTCATGAGCTCGGACGGCCCGTCGTCCGCGTCGGTCCTCTGCGAAGTCGCCCGGCTCGCGCCCGGTGTCCCGTGCGACGGGGTCGTGCTGGTGGATATCCCGGCCCTGGCCCGGATCGCGACGCTGTCGGGTCCGGTGACCCTGCCCACCGGCGAGCAGCTGACCGGAGACGCCCTGACCAAGGGCCTGCTCGTCGACGCCTACGCAGAGCCCAGCGACGGTGAGCCGCTGGATCAGAAGGCGCGGCGGGACGGGCTCCGAGGCGTCGCCTCCGACGTGCTGTCCGGCCTGCTGGACGGCCAAGGCGACCTCGCCGCCACCGGGCGCAGCCTGCTGTCGGCCGCCGAGGGTCGGCACCTGGTCCTCTGGTCGGCCGACCCCGACGTGGAACGCGCCCTCATCGCCGCTGGTCTCTCCGGCGCCACCGACCCCGACGGACGGGACCTCCAGCTCACGACGGTCAACCAGCTCAGCACGGGCAAGCTCGACGTCTATGTGGACCGTACGGTGCGTCTGTCGGCCGTCGTGGGGGCCGACGTCGCACGGGTGACGCAGTCCATGACCCTGGCCCTCGACCTCCCGGACGGGCTGGGCACCTACGTCAGCGGAGTCCTCGACGGCAACCTGGCCGCTCTGGTCGAGGTCGGCCTGGCCCGTGACGCCCGCCTCACGACGGTCACGGTAGACGGTGAGGCACGCACGTTCGGTCGCACAGAGCGTGACGGGGGTCAGCGCGTGGACCTTTACCAGCTGGTGCCCAATCATCAGTCCCGGACGATCCAGATCACCTACGAGGTGCCGCTGGTCGACGGGGTCTATCGGGTGGTGCTGCTGCCTCAGCCCCTGGCCTACGACGCCACGCTGGACCTCTCGATCACCGCAGCGCCCGGACGCACGCTGTCCGGCGGGCCGATCGAGGTCAGCGGGCCCTACGACAAGAGCCAGGACTACGTGGTCAGCACCGTTCGCTGACGGACTGCCCTACGATGAGCGTCAGCACCGTGACCGGTCACCAGACGGCCAGGGTCCACCCTGACCGGTGGCCGCCTTGGTCAAGGTCGGCCCTGAACGAGGAAACCGAGCCCGGACAGCACTCTGCCCTGACGGCCACGGGGGCTGTCAGGGCGGAGGGTGATGCAGGGTTCAGGGTCAGACGTTGGCGCGGCGGCGACCCAGACCGACGAGCACGACGCCCGTCGTGAGGGCACCGGCGGCCAGACCCAGCACGAGCACCGACTCGGAGCCCGTGAAGGGAAGCGAACCGCTGCCGGTGCCGGCGCCGGCGCCGGTGGAGTCGGCAGTCACGGTGCCGCTGGTGCCGCTGGTGCCGCCGGTCCCGGAGTCGTCAGTGACGCTGTTGTCCAGCGCCCCCTCGTCCGGGGCGTCCGGGGTGTTGCTGGTGTAGGACCCAGGCACGGTGTGGGCACTCACCGGTGCGGCGAAGGAGCCGAGGCCGATCATGAGGGCAGCCGCAGGAACGGACAGCGCAAGACGACGGTTCATGACACTCCAGAGGGTTGCGGATGGCGATGCGTCATCATCGCACGTGAGGTTACGCTGCGTCAGCAAAATTTGGCCCGAATTCTCAAGAAGCCTACAGAGCACGCCGATGAGCGCCACTAGGTAACGGTCGTCACAGCCGCCGGCGCGCTGGTGATCTCGTTGTTGCCGCGGTGCCGGGCCGTCGCCGCCGGACACGCGACCGCCCGCCGGGCCACCCTGCTACGCCAGCTTATCAACCTGCCCGGTCGGATCGCCGCCACCGGCCGACACCCGGTCCCGCACCTACCGCTAGACTAACTTTGGGCCCGTGCCTGGGAACTGCTTTGGACCCGGGCCACCAGCCCACCAGTGCACGCCCTCACCGGACCATCCCGCCCGAAACGGCCCGACGACAGCCGAAGTGGAAAACCCGAAGCAGACCGGAAAGACAAGCACAACCACAACCGGCTCCACCCCACCAGCAAGATCACTCACGCCGTCGGCGAAGCGAGCCGGTGAATCGGGGCTCAGAGCGCCGCGGTGGTGCAGTCCGACCCGCTCGTGCTGCCCGTAGCAGATCTGCCTGATTGGTCTGGTCGTCGTCGTCGTCGTCGTCGTCGTCGGAGGGCTTCGCACCGCTCCTCAGCGTTCACCCTGAAGATGCGGCAAAAACGCCTCTGGCGATCGATCTCGTGTGAGAGGTTCGAGCGACCGAGGACGGGACAGCAACCCTCGATCCACGATCGGAGGACCCATGGCACAAGCACAGCGCACGCCACCCGCTGTCGTCGCCGTGCCCGGGCAACCCCGATCGTCACGCCCGTCACGCCCGTCACGAATGGGCAAGCGCCTCCCCTTCCGTGCGCAGCTGCACGTTGACGACCACATGAACGACCCCCCGGAACTGAACGACAGCATCCCGCCGGTTACCCGTGCCATCGACCTGTCACCCGTCGCGCTGTCCAGCGCCGTCTGGCAGTGCGAGCTGGTCCGCCGCCTGGTGCTCTCCGACGGCGTGGCCGCCCTGATCGCCGCGCTCGTCGCTCTGCTGATCCGGTTCGGGCAGGACGCCGCGCTGCTGTACGAGCTGATGCCGCTAATTTATCCGGTGCTTTGGGTTGGCGTGTGCGCGACCACCCGGTCGTATGAGCATCGGTTCCTCGGCACCGGCAGCGAGGAGTTCCGGCGGGTCACGGACGCCGGTCTGCGCGTACTCGCGGTCGCGGCCCTGACCTCCTTCGCGTTCCGCCTCGAGCTGGCCCGGTTGTTCGTCCTGATCGCCATCCCGCTGTCGGTGGTCCTGTCCGTGCTGTTCCGCTATTTTCTGCGTCAGCGCCTGCACCGGCGCCGCAAAGTCGGCGAGTGCCTGCACCGGGTCATCGTCGTGGGGCGTGAGCGCTCCTGCGCGGAGCTTGTCCGTCAGCTGCGCCGCGAACCCAACGCGGGCTTCCTGGTGGTCGGGGCCTGCATCGACACCTCGCAAGGCCCGAGCGTCGAGAACGTCCAGGTTGTGGGCACGTCCACGACCGTGGTTGAAGCGTTGCGCCGCACCGGAGCGGACACGGTCGCGGTCGGCGCATGGTCCGACCTCACCCAGGACGACCTGCGCCGGCTGTCCTGGGAGCTGGAGGGTTCCGGTGTCGACCTGGTCGTCGCCCCCTCGCTGGTCGACGTCGCGGGCCCGCGCATCCACATCCGTCCGGTCTCGGGGTTGCCGCTGCTGCACATCGAGCAGCCGGAGTTCTCCGGCGGCCGCCGCCTGCTCAAGGGCACCGTCGACCGGCTCACCGCCCTGATCGTCCTGCTGCTCGCGAGCCCGGTCCTGCTCGGCGTCGCGATCGCGATCAAGGTCAACAGCCGCGGTCCCGCCTTCTTCCTGCAGACCCGGGTCGGCGCGGACGGCAAGGACTTCACGATCTACAAGTTCCGTTCGATGTACAGCGACGCCGAGGACCGCCTGCGCGATCTCCAGAGCCAGAACGAGAACGGCGACGGCCTGCTGTTCAAGATGAAGAACGACCCCCGGGTCACCCCGGTCGGCCGCTTCCTGCGCCGGTTCTCTATCGACGAGGTCCCGCAGCTGCTCAACGTCGTCACCGGTGACATGAGCCTGGTCGGCCCACGCCCGCCGCTGCCCAAGGAGGTCGAGCAGTACGGCGACGACGTCCGCCGGCGCCTGCTCGTGCGCCCTGGGCTCACCGGCCTGTGGCAGGTCAGCGGCCGCTCCGACCTGTCGTGGGACGAGTCGGTGCGCCTGGACCTGCACTACGTAGAGAACTGGTCCCTGGCCCTCGACGCCATGATCATCTACAAGACCATCTTTGCCGTCCTGAGGCGTGACGGAGCGTACTAACGACTACAGCGAGTCGTGGCGGTTCGAAGGCCTACGAGGCGGTCGAAGCGGGGCCGGACGCAGGTTAAACCGTCCGGCGGACCTACATGCTGCAAAGGCAATGTCGTGCGCCGCGGAAACTCACAGAGGCTTCAGCCTCGGCTCAACGCAACCACATGCGTAGTTCGCTCTTGGGCTCATCCTTGGGTGAACGGTTTCCGCCTCCCCCCGTGGGGGGTGACCTAGACCACAACCCGCCTCGCCGCCACTCCCATCTGCTGGCTTCGGCACCAACTACCGCTCTTGACTGCCCGCGTGCGACCCGTCCCGGCGAGGAGCGGGTCCGACATCCTTCGTGCAGGTGGAGGACCATTTCCTGGGCTCAGGCCCGACGCACTGGCCCACGGCACCACCCTCCCCGTGGGTACTTCAATACGTGCTTCTCGCAGACAAAACAGCCAAGGCCTAGGCCGTGTCTCCTAACCCGCTGCGGAGCTGATGGCCGGATCACCGCGACCTCCCGGCGGGTGTTCGCGCCGTGCTGATGCACCCGGGCCACGGTGCTGTCGATCGACACCTGCCAGTCCAGCTGGCCGGCCGCGTCGGCCTGGGCCAGCAGCTGCGCCAAGATCGCGTCCCAGGTGCCGTCCCGGCTGAACTTGGCGTGCCGCTTCCACACCGTCTGCCACGGCCCGAACTGCTCGGGCAGGTCCCGCCACGCACACCGGTAGCGGAACATGATCCCGTTCAGCACCTGCCGGTGATCACGATAAGGCCTGCTCTGCTTGCCTTTCGAGCTCGGCAGCATCGGCTCGATGATCTTCCATTGGTCCTCGGTCAACACCTGATCTCGCGACATGACCCAACGGTCCCGCAGGTCAAGGCGATTTCTTGGGAGACACGCTCTAGGAGACTCCTGAATAACGGCCGATAACAGCAACGGCGTCACGAGAAACCGCAGGTCACAGGCTTGGGCTCGCAGCGGATTTCGACTTGTTCAGGAGTCTCCTAGGCCGTGTCTCCTAACCCGCTGCGGAGCCACTAGGCGTCTCGCGCGAACCGGCCGTCAGCAGCATAGGCAGTCACAGCACCGGATCAGTCGACAGGATCGCTCAGCGACGTGCCGGGCAGGACACGGGCGGCGAACTGTTCGGACAGCTGCCGGGTCAGCGTCGTCGTCAGATGGTGACGGTCGCGGTAGAGCAGCACGTCGCCGTAGGTGGTCGGGCAGACGGCGCCCGGACACACCAGCTGCGAAGCGTCGACATAGGACGCTCCGACCGAGCGCGCAGCAGCCCGCTCGACGTCCTGCAGCCGACGGGGGACGACCTCCGTCCGAGGCTGGGAGCACGCGGCGGCGTCCTGCAGGTGCGCCGACAGACAGGTGGGCACGTTGCGCGCGAACTCCGGGGTGTCGCCGAGGATGACCACGTCGGTCAGCGGCGTCAGCCGGCCGGCGAAGGCGGCGAGGCCTTCGCCCCACCTGGTCAGGCCGACGCTGGGCTGTCGTGCGTTGCCCTGATGATTCGCCAGGATCACCAGGCTCGGCGGCTGCTCGGCGATGCGTCGTAGCGAGGCATCGCGCCACTGCTCGCACTCGGTGTAGCGGCGATGCAGCTTCAGCTGGTCGACGACCACGTCCGCGGTCGGGCACGCGGACTTCGTCAGGTTGAGCAGCTGCCAGCCGCGCGAGCTCGCCAGGCGCTCGACCGCGGGGAACCACTGCGCCGCGTGCGAGTCGCCCATCAGCACCACCCGGGTGGCTGAGGCCTCGACGCCATAGAGGCAGCGGCCGCTCTCGGTGCCGCCATAGCCGACGTGGCAGCCGTCCGCATAGGTGGCGGGCAGGTCCGCGCCGACCGCGGCCAGGCTCGGCTGCAGGTTCACCGGCACGAAGGCGTCGACCGCGTTCGGCGCCACCGGCAGCGCGAGCGACGCCGCCGGACGGCCCGCGTCCAGTCGCGGGAGCGGGGCGACGACGAGGGCAACCATCACGACGGCGGCGGTCACGAGCGCACCGGCCGCGTACGTCCGCACCCGCCCGGCGAGGCGCGGCGCCTGCCGGAAACGCTCCTCGACGTGTCGGTGGGTCAGCGCGGCCAGGGCGACCGCGGCGGCGACCCGCAGCGTCCGCACCCAGCCGGGCAGCGGTACGATCCGGTCCGCGGCCGGGATCACCAGCAGCGGCCAGTGCCAGAGGTAGAGCGAGTAGGACCAGTCACCGACCCGCTGGAGCGGCCGCAGGGCCAGCAGCCGGGCTGGACCGCCTGGGCTGCCAGCGGCAAGGGGGCCACCGGGGTGACCGAGACCGCTGGCGCCCGTGACGCCCGCGGCCAGCACCAGGACCGTCCCGCCGACCGGCAGGGTCGCCGCCCAGCCGGGGAAGCGGGTCGCATCGGTGTAGGTCAGGGCAGTGCCGACGATCAGGGCCAGACCGAGCCAGCCGACCCAGCCGGACCGGCTGGCCCAGAGACCGGTCCGGGTCCCGAGCCCGGCGTCCCGCTGCAGGGCGAACGACAGCAGGCCGCCGGCGGCGAGCTCCCACGCCCGCGTCGGCAGGCTGAAGAAGGCGATCGGCTGGAAGGGACCGGTCAGGGCGATGCTCAGCGCGAGCGAGCCGGCGGCGACGAGCCCGAAGGTCCAGGGGAGTGCGTGGCGCCACCGGCTCGTCGCTCGCGCGGCCAGCAGGATCAGGAGCGGCCACAGCAGGTAGAACTGCTCCTCCACGGCCAGCGACCAGTAGTGCAGCAGCGGCGAAGGGCTCGGGTCGGCGAGATAGTCGACGCTGCTGAAGGCGAACCACAGGTTCGCGACGTACAGCGCCGTGAACCGCCCGTCCTGCGCCACGCCCGGCACGGTGAGCGGTGGCAGGAGCAGCCGGGCGGCCAGCAACGTCACGACCAGCACCAGCGCGGAGGCCGGCAGCAGCCGGCGCAGACGCCGCGCCCAGAACTGCCCGAGGCGCACCCGTCCGGTCGCCTGCACCTCGCGCAGCAGCAGGCCGGTGATCAGGAACCCGCTGATCACAAAGAAGACGTCCACGCCGATGTAACCGCCCGGCAGCCAGCTCAGACCGGCGTGATAGAGCACGACCAGCATCACCGCCACCGCGCGCAGACCCTGGACGTCGGGCCGTCGGGCGGCCGCCGGTCGGGGGGAGGGCGAGGTCACCCGAAGAAGTATGCGGAGGTCAGCGCCCAACGTGACCGTGCCCGTGACCTACGAAGATCAAGATCGTGACCGTCTCATGATCGCGTTCTGCACCCGGCGCAGCACGGGCTGCACGCAGCACTGCTCGATGTGGTCAGCGCGACGTCTCGTCGCGGAACCAGGCGATCGTGCCTGAGCGGGCCGATCTGCGGCCGCGGACCCGGGCCAGCAGCGTCACGGCCACATAGACCGGTACATCGCGCCACAGGTCGGGGCGGTGCCGCAGCGCCTGCACCGAGGAGCTGCGCGCGGCGCCCTGCTCGGCGTTGCCGGCCGCGACCCGGGACTTGACGCGCACCAGCGTGCGGAGCGTCTGCGGCGGGAAGACCGTGAACGACACGCCGCGGACGGACGCCCGTTCCGGCGGCGCGAACAGCCGCCGGACGAACGTGTCGTCACCGGTCGCTTCGGGGAAGGAGGCGAACCGGGCCCGGCCGGCCTCGGACAGCACGTAGACCCCGGAGCCGATCAGATCGTCGGTGATGTAGGGCAGGGCGGTCCAGACGCGATACCAGGCGCGTACGCCCCTCGAGGCCTTCGCGAGGTCCACCGTCAGAGCCGGCGCGACCACGTGGGCCGGGCCCTGCAGCGCGACCAGGCAGGCCGCCAGGCAGGCCTGGGGGAGCAGCACGTCGGCGTCCACGTACGCCCGGGGGAAGGTCGTGCACGCCTGGTCGCCGAGGTTGAGCGCATGGGCCTTGCCGGGGGTCGGGGTCTCAATCACGCGTACGCCGTGGTCCCTCGCAACCTGGGCCGTCGCGTCGGTGCAGGCGTTCGCGACGACCACGACGTCCAAGGTCAGCGGGCCGTCGAGCAGAGCGGCCAGGCAGCGACCCAGCACGGCCGCCTCCTGGTGGGCCGGAATCACCACGCCTGCGTCCGCGGTCAGGGGCCGATCACCAGGAACGACTTCGTGAGCCCGGCAACCCGCTCGCGCTCGATCCGGGCCCCGGGAAACAGCAGCCGCAGCTCGCCGCGGGTCAGCAGCCGGTGGTTGCTGTGCAGCTTCACGGCGGTCGCGGTATCGACCGGGTGGCGGCGGGTGCGCACGTGCGAGAGCACCCACACCCGGGTGGTCGCCGGCAGGACGCCGAAGAACGGCACCAAGAAATGCGGCTCCACGACGAAGAACCGGTTGGGCGTCTGCACCAGGAACTGCCTGCCGACCCGCTGGATCTCGCGGGCCGCCAGCAGCTGGCGGTGCAGGTCACCGACGTGCTCGATGACGCTGTTGGAGAACACCAGGTCGTACGCCTGGTCCGCAAAGCCCGACAGGTCGGTCGCGGACCCTGCCTGAGACGTGACGTTCGCGGCGCGGGCCGGTGGGGCGTCCAGGTTGAGCAGGGTGACCTGCAGGCCGGGAGTGCTCAGCAGCCCCATCTGCTCCCAGTAGGACTCCCGGCCGCCGACGTCCAGGACGGTCAACCCGTCCGGGTGCTCGGCGGCGATCTCGAGGAAGAACCGGGTGCGCTTGCGCCGCATCCGGTTCGCGAGGCTGTCAGGCGCGTCGACGTCGGCCATCGTGCGCAGAGCGTCAAGCACGGGACCTCCACCGTCATCGGGGGACCAACGCTATCCGCGGGCCCGGTTACGGTTCGGACGTGGCCGCCGACCTCCCGCACGGCACGCAGGACGATCTCCGGTCTCGCACGATCAGGGGTGCGCGCATCCTGGCGGTGCGTGGGTTCGCCCTCAAGCTGGTCGGCGCATTCGGGACGCTGGCCCTGGTCCGCTTCCTGTCGCCGGAGGACTTCGGGGTGGTGGCGTTCGGTCTGGCCTTCGTGGCCTTCGCGCAGGTGTTCACCGAGGGCGGCCTCGCGGCGGCGCTCATCCGGTCCCGGGACGAACCCACGCTCGTCGAGCTCTCCACCCTGCGCAACGTGCAGGTGCTGCTCACCGGGACCCTCGCCGCGCTGCTCCTGGTGCTCGGCACGCTGACCGGCCGCACTCTGGTGATCACCGGGCTGCTGATGCTCGCGATCCCGCTCGGGAGCCTGCGCGTGCCGGCCGCGATCCTGCTGGAGCGCGAGGTCCGCTACGGACCCATCGCCGCGGCCGAGGTGGTTGGGCAGCTCTCCTACCTGCTGCTGAGCCTGGGCTGCGCGGTCGCTGGGCTCGGCCCGTACGCCCTGGTGGTCGGGGCTCTGGCCCGCGCCGGGCTCGGCTCGGCCTATCTGCTTCGCGCCCGCCCGGTGCCGGTCCGTTTCAGGTGCCTTGACCTGCAGGTCGTGCGCACGCACCTGCCGTACGGGCTGCGCCTACAGCTGTCCAACATCGCGACGCTCGGTCGCGACCAGGGCGGCAACCTGCTGGTTGCGGCGGTCGCCGGGACCAGCGTGCTCGGTGTCCTGACCCTGGCGCGCAGCCTGGTGCAGATCCCGCTCCAGCTGGTGCGCGGCTTCTACCGGGTCAGCTTTACCGCCATGAGCCACCTGGTCCGGGACGGCCGGGGCTTGGACACCGCCGTGCGGCAAGTTGCCGCCACCACTCTGCTGCCGACCGCACTGCTCTGCGTCGGGATCACCGCGGCCGCCCCAGCGATGCTGCCGATCCTGTTCGGGGACACCTGGCGCGGGGCGGTCCCGGCAGTGCCGTGGGCGCTGGCCGCGGTCGTTCTCGTCGCACCGCTCGGGGTGGCCGCTGCCGGAGCGCTCCAGGCGTCTGACCGGGTCGGGCGGCTCACCTGGTCGATCGTGCTCTCCGGAGCGGTGACCTTTGTCGGCATCGCCCTGCTGGCCCCGGCGCGCGGGGCCGAGGGCGCCGCGGTCGCCGGGCTCATCGGGTCCCTGGTCGAGCTGCTCGTGCTGGTGCTGTCGCTGCGCCCGCTGCTGCAGGCCGGGACGATCCTCGGCGTGCTCTGCTCCGTCGCGGTCCCGCTCGCGGTGCTGACCGGGGTGGCCCTGGTCGCGGCCTCAGCGCCGGCGACGCTGCTCTGGGGGCTGCTGCTGCCGGTCGGGGCGTGCGTCCTGGTGCTGGTGGTGCTGGTGCTGCTACGGCGGGCGGACACCATCGTGGCGTTGCGCGCGATCCTTCCGGCCCGGTTCGTCAGGGGAGCATAAACAGCGTGCGCTGCGCCTTCCTGACGGCGTGCTCCGCATGCTGAGACAGGTCTGGCACGCCGGCCGGTGCGTGAAAATGGTTGAGGTCGGACGGCCGGGGGACCCGGTGGGTGGGCAGGACCCAGCCGGGGCCGACCTGGTCCAGGAGCTCCGCGAACGTCGCGGTGGCCGGCACCGCGACCGGGCGGCCGGCGGACAGCGCATGCACAGCGGTCGAGGAGTTCAGTGCGCCCGCGCTCGGGTGCACGACCAGGTCACAGGCAGCGAGCAGGTCGGCCAGCTCGTCATCGGTGTGCCGTCGCAGCCGCGCGATCACTCCGGCTTGCCGACCTAACGCTTTGTAGATCTCTCGATCAGGGCATTCGCCCGCGACCACGATGGTCCAGCCGGAGGGAGCGGGGTGCCGCGCATACGCCAGAAAACCCTTCGAGGCCCGTACGGTTCCAAAAAGCAAGGCGATCTGGCCCTGCGGCAGGCCGGTGCGCGCGCGGGCCTGCCCGCGGGTGAGCGGGGAGCGGGCGAGCCCGAGATCACCGTGCGGGACTACGGTCCAGCGGGCGCGGGCGAGCGCCGGGTGGGCGGCAAGGATCTCCGGGCGGGCGGCGGCGGTGAGGGCGTGGACGTCGGTGACCAGGTGGGTGAGCAGCCACCAGAACGCCGCCTCGAGCCTGGGGTGCTGCTGAGCGTGGCTACGCAGGTTGTGGACCGTGAGCAGGACTCTCGCGCCACGCCTTCTGGCGTACGCGGTCTGGAGAAGCAGCCGGGACGCGCCGACGACGGCATGCCGGGTCCGGGGCGGGCTGAGGGCGTGCTCGGGCCACTGCAGCTGCAGCCAGTCGCGCCGGCCCATCCTGCGCAGCGCCGGCCAGGTGAGTCTTTGCGGGATCAGGCCGATCGCGGTCAGACCGTCGAGCCAGGCCTGGAACCACGGATTGTCGACATGTCGCGTGTTCTGGAGCACGACCGGCACGTCGCGGACGTTAGCGGGTGGAAGGCTGACGGGGTGTCCTCCCTCCTCGTCGTCCTGCGGCGGCTCCTGGACCCCCGGACCTGGGCCTCGCTGGTGCGGCTGGTGAACCACCACGGCTACGACCACGTGGAGCCGCGTCGGGCGTTGGTCGCTCCCGGATCGGTCCGGCTGTCGCCGACGGTGTCGTTGCGCAACGGCCACCGGATCAGCATCGGGGCGCGTACGCGGGTGGGGGACGGGGTCTGTCTATGGGCGGGCAACACGTCCGGGCGCATCGTGATCGGGTCGGACTGCAGCCTCGGGCCGCGGGTCTACGTGACGGCGTCGGACTACGAGCTGGCTGCCGGTGTGCCGGTCAAGGACCAGGGCAAGGTCGAGCGTGACGTGGTCGTGGGGGACGGGTGCTGGCTCGGCGCGGGGGTGATCCTGGTCGCCGGGGTGACCCTCGGCGACGGGGTCGTGGTCGGTGCCGGCAGCGTCGTGACCCGTGACCTGCCGACCGGCTCGGTGGCCGCAGGGGTGCCGGCACGGGTCCTGCGCGCGCGGGTCTGATGCCCCTGTCGGTGGTGATCGTCAGCTATCGGGTGCCGGAGCTGCTGCTGGCCTGCCTGACGAGCCTGGTGCCGCAGCTGCTCGACGGGGACGAGGTCGTGGTGGTGGACAACGCCGGCGACGACGGGACCGCCTCGCTCGTGCGATCGGCGTTCCCGTCGGTACGGCTGGTCTCTCCGGGGGTCAACTCCGGCTTCGGGGCGGGGTGCAACCTGGGCGCGGCCGGTGCGGCCGGTGACCTGATCTTGCTGCTCAACCCGGACACGGTCGTGCACCCGGGTGCGCTGGCGGCGCTGCGCGACGTGGCTCGACGCCGCCCCGAGGCGGAGCTGTGGGGCGGCCGGACGGTGTCCGTCAACGGCGCGCTGGACCCTCGTTCGTGCTGGGGGCTGCCGACGCTGTGGAGCCGTACGTGCTTCGCGCTCGGGCTGTCTGCGCTGTTCCGCGGCTCTGCAGTCTTCGACCCGGAGTCGCTCGGCAGCTGGGCCCGCGACACCGAGCGGGAGGTCGGGATGGTCACCGGGTGCCTGCTGCTGATCACGCGCTCGCTCTGGGACCGGCTGGGCGGCTTCGACGAGCGGTTCTTCATGTATGGGGAGGACACCGATCTCAACCTCCGCGCCCGCCGGCTCGGCGCCCGGCCGCGGGTGACTCCGACCGCGGTGGTCACGCACGTGGTGGGAGCCAGCTCGGGCCGGGTCGACAAGCGGGTGCTGCTGCTGCGCGGCCAGGTGACGCTGGCCCGGACGCACCGGCGGAGAGCGGCATCCGCGTACGAGGTGGGCGCTTTGCGGCTCGGGGTGCTCCTCAGAGCGACACCGGGGCTGCTTAGGTCGCACTCTGTGGTCGACGGTGAGAGTTCTACATCGGTCAAGACTTCCTGGACCGGCGCCTGGCGACGTCGCGCCGAGTGGCTGCGGGGCTATTGACTCAGACGTTGGTGATCTTGGCGCCGCTTTCGGGCGCAAGATCACCAAGGGTCGACGAGCCGGTCGGGCGGAACCGCGACCGGCGAGTGCGGGGGATCAGCAACGGTGTCGCCAGGACCCGCCCAGGGCTCGGCTCGTGCTGCAGCCGCCAGAGGGCGCCGATCATCCCGATGAGCAGGTAGAGCAGGGCGGCGTAGTCCAGGAAGCTGAGCGAGTCGAAGGTGGCGCACACCGCGAACCCGATAACGACCGAGGTGGCGAGCGCTTGGCCCAGGTGACGGGTCTCGTCGTCGCCGTCACCGAAGCGGATGCTGCGAGCGAGTCCGTATCCGGTGCCGTAGAGGCCGAGCAGCACAGCAAGACCGAGCAGACCGCCTTCCAAGGTGGTGAGCAGCAGCTGGTTGTCCAGGAAGAAGTAGTTCTCCGGAAGAAAAGTACCGACCCCCCGGCCGAACCAAGGGCGTTCGGAGACGTAGGCGAGCACGGTCGGGTAGTCCAAGGTGCGGCCGGCGATGCTGTTGTCTCGCTCCCCTGCGAAGACCAGCGATCGGAAGGTGCCGAGCACGCCGGGCACGGCCGCCGAGTAGAGCACCACGCAGACCAGCCCGAGCAGCGCTGCGCGGGCCTGCGCGGCTGGACGCCAGCTCAGCACGAGCACGACACCGACCAGGGCGAGCGCGAGCAGAGCTGACCGGGCGATCGACAGCAGCGCGCAGCCGCCGACGAACAGGGACGAGGCGCCCCAGGCCAAGCGCCCCCAGGAGGAGCGGTTGTAGATGGCGAGGTGCAGCAGGATCGGCACCAGCATGGCCAGCACCACCCCGAACTCGATGTAGTGGCCGGTCGTGCCGGTCACCCGTTCCACCGGGCTCCCGATCCGAGAGCCGTTGCCGAGCAGTGGCTGATTGAGCGTGAGGCCGGGCAGTATCAGCCTAGAGTTGAGGTCGAGACGAAGAAAGAACTGAAGGGCGCCTACCAGCGCAACGAAAACGGCCATCATCCCAAGCCGTCGGAGCAGGACCTGCAAACGGACGCGGTCGTCGATGCCGTCCGCGGCGAGCAGCATGATCCCGAGCAGCGCGAGCTGAGCCGCGACATAACGGTTGCCGCCGCGCGCTTCGTTGATCGGCAGCACGCGCAGGGCCCCGACGGCGTAGCCGACCAGCGCCGAGGCCAGCAGAACGGTCGCGAGATGACGGATCGGCTGTCGCCCCCGGGTGACGTGCGGACGCACCGAGCGGTTGACCGCCCACCACAGCAGACCGAGGCCGGCGAGCAGGAACGCCGGGCGACCGGCCGCGCCGAGCCCCGGGATCCCAGCTCGGGTGGGCATCAGGAGCAGCAGCACCACGATGACCGAAAGAACGCCGGTGGCGTCGCTGGCCCGACGCACCTGGTGCCATGTCAGCCGACGCTCCCCTCGACCGGCGGCGCTGACGGACCCCGGGCGGACCGTCGGAGCGTGCTTTCCGGACACCAGCAGCACGCGCTTGCTCAACACCCGCGGCACGGTCGTCATCGCTGGGCGGGTGTCACGGACCGTCGACGCCGGGTGCTCAGCAGCGCCTCGACCGCCAGCGCGACAAGTGCGGTGATCAGGAGCCCTGCGGCAGCGACGGCGAGCAGCACGCGCGTGCTGCTGGACACCGTCGCCGTGACCACCGGCTCGACCACCACGCGGCCCGCGAGACGCTGCCCCTGCGGCACATCGATCTCGTCCTGCAGCTGCTGGATGCTCTGCCTGGCCTCGGCCAGCACCGACTCCACCGTCTGCCGGGCCACCTGGTCGGAGGCGGCCTGGACGGTGACGACCAAAGTCGGCGAGCCCTTGCCCTGTGCCAGCTCAAAGTCCCTCGACCCGCCGGCCTGCTCGACCGCGTCCCGGGTCTCCGGGCTGTCCAGCACGGTGCCGACGAGGCTGCCGAACGGCGCCCCCACGCCGAGCACGGTCAACGGGTTGACGACCTGCTCACCGTTGCTCCCGTCGTTCGCGGGAAGCACGAGCAGCAAGGAAGCCGTTCCGTCGTACGTCGTGCTCTGACGTCCGCCGAGCGTGACCGCAGCCACCGCGGTCAGCGCGAGCAGCGGGACTGTCACCCACCACCGCCGCACGAGCACGCGAAGCAGGTCCCACAGGTCCACGGTGTCTCCTCGGAGCGACGGGCCGTCACCCTGCGCGAAAAAATCCTTCCCGGACGGCCTACTGGCCTCGACGGGTAAGGGCAGGTTAGTCGAGCCAGCATCTCTCCCGGGACGTTTCGGTCTCGTTCAGCCGTGCGCCAGGGCGAGGTCGAGCACGGCAGCGGTGCGGCCGGGCCAACCGTGCTCGGTCAGGAAGGCCCGGCGCGACGGCTCGTCGCGTGGTCCGAGTGCCCGTGCGGCCGCAGCCGCCGCAGGCAGGTCCGGCGTCTGCCCCGGATAGCGCACCAGCCGTCCCGGAGCGGGGTCCTGCGCGCCGAGCGCCACGGTCGCCACCGGAAGACCGGCCGCGAGGTACTCGTACAGCTTCAGGGGGCTCATCGCCTCGGTCAGCGGCGTGACGTGGTGGGGGACCAGACCGACGTCGCAGGCCGCAAGGGTGGCGACCAGGTCGGCCTGGTTCATGGTGGGAAGCACGGTCACCCCGGGCAGCTCCGGCAGCGGTCGCGGCTGCGGCCCGACGAGCAGCACCGAACCCTCGGTCAGCGAGGCGGCCAGGGCGCGTACGGCGGGAAGGTCGAGACGGTCGTCGAGCGTGCCGGCGTAGACGTAACGCGGCCGCGCGAGCGCCTGCACCACCGCGGGGGCCGGACCGGGGGAGCCGAACAGGTTCGACACACCGTTCGGGACCACCAGCGACGGCCCGGTCGCGGCGAGCCGGTCGAGCAGGACCTGGCTGACCGCGGCGACCCGGACACCTCGCTCGGCCATCCGCCGGTAGGCCTCCCGGTAGACAGGCCACCAGGCCCGGTGCTGAGGGTGGGCCGTCCAGTCGTCCCTTGCGAAGTACGTCACCGGGCCGGCCCAGGTCAGCGGCGCGAACCCTGCCACCAGGGGGTGGCAGGTGAGCACGGCCGGCTCCTGCAGGCCCGCGCGCAGGGCCGCCCGACGCAGTCGCTGGTCGTAACGCCGATAGCTGCCTACCACCCCCTTGAGGTCGGTCGGGTCGCGGCGACGCAGCCGGAAGGGCTGGACGAGCGTGCCGCGGGAGGGCGGCGCAACCTCTGTACGGCGAAGCAGGCTCAGCGGGGCCGATCGCCACGGGTTGGCGACGAGCAGCCGACGTACGTCCGGGGAAGCGATCGCGGCCTGGACCAGACGGTCCGGCGGCCGGCAGAACTCGCGGTCGCTCGCGTCGGCCCACGTCTCGGTCGTGAACGTGAACATCAGGTCGCGGGTCGGCACAACGATCTAGCGACGCGGGGCGCCGTAGCCCTCGCACGCGCACGCCGGGCCCGGCGTGAGGTCCGGGACGTCGTCGGTCCGGCTGGGGAAGGCGACGTCGGCGACCCGGTTGGCGTCCGGGCACGAGCTCTTGGCGACGATGTTGTCCGTAGCCCCGACCGTGCAGCCGGGGTCGCCGGTCATCACGTTGCGGGTGATGACCAGCCCCGGCAGGCTGTCGAACACGACCGCACCGTCGATCGAGTTGCCCTTCACGACGATGTCGCGCATCTCCTGCGCCGTGCGGATCTGGAGGGTCTTGAAACCGTCGCAGGTCTCGGTCCGGGTCAGGCATCCCTGGATCGTGTTGCCACGGATCATGACGCCGGTGATCGGCCCGCGGTCGGCCTTGATCAGGATCGTCTGCGCGGGGCAGCGGAAGAAGGTGTTGCCCTCGACCAGGAGGTCGCTGGCCCAGCTGACCTGCAGGCAGTCGACGTGCGCCGGGCTGCCTGGGGAGCGCCTGCCCGGGCCGACGACGTTGTCGATGAGCTGCACCCCGGTCGGACCGGACCGGACCTGCACCGCGTCCCGGTCGGACTCCGGCAGGACGCGGCTGTCTCGGACGACAGTGCGGTCGCCCTCGATGTCCAGGATCCCGTCGATGTTGAGATTGTCCAGGGTCACGTCGACGGCCTGGTCGCGCACCCGCACCTCCCCGACGACCCGCACCCCGACGATCTCCAGGTTGCGGGCCTCGATCAGGAGCTGCTTGAGCTCTGCCGGGTTTGCCGGGTCGCTCACCAGCCGCACCGGGGCGCCCGCGTGCGAGGACTGTCCGCGCAGCAGCTGGCTCGGGTAGCTGCCGGCGGCCAGCCGCACCGTCGCGCCGGGGGATGCTGCGGCCAGCCCGTCGTTGAGGCTGCCGCACGGGTCGGCCTGCGTGCAGTCACCGTCACCGCCGGGGACGACAAACAACTCTGCCCCAGGCAGCGCGCTCGGAGACTCCGCCGGGGCTGGCGCTGGCGTCGCCGTCGACGCTGGTGGCGGGCTGTCGGGTCGCGTGGCGAGGTACGCCGTGCCGCCCAGCACCAGCACGGCCAGGATCGCGAGCACGCTCGTGCGCCGGCTGGCCATGGGGGCAGTCAAGCAGCCGCGTGCCACCTTCCGACCCTGGTGATCTTGGCGCCGATTGTGCGCCCAAGATCACCCAGGCACATGACTCTCCCCGCCCGTTGGTGATCTTGGCGCCGGAACGGCGCTCAAGATCACCCGGGCACGCACGTCTTCACCGGGCGAAGCTGCCCGCACCATCCGGC
>JBBSTI010000042.1:0-24133 GCA_038236005.1 Mycobacteriales bacterium
CCCCCCCCCCGGGGCCCGCACCCCGGGCGGCCGCGCCCAGGGCGGCGACCCGCCGGGCCGCGGCGCCGGCCCGGTCCCGCCCCCCCCCGTCGGGCCGCCCCCCGCCGACGTTGGCGGCGTCGACCAGGATCACGGGCGCCATCGGATCACGGCGTCACCAAGAACGCACTCCTGAGGGTCACCACCAGACGGAGCGGCGCGGCTACTTGCGGCCGTGAATCAGCCCGATCGCCTTGGCCACCTTGTCGGTCAGCTCGGGCGTGCGCGAGAACGACAGCAGGTTGACCGGCAGCGCGAACCGCTGTCGGGTGATCGACTTGGCGCGGGTGAACTCCTTGAGCCCGTCCGCACCGTGGATGCGCCCGAAGCCCGAGTCGCCGACCCCGCCGAACGGGAGCGACGGCACCGAGGCGAACGCGATCACCGAGTTGACCGAGGTCATCCCGGACCGCATCCGACGGGCCAGCTGCACACCCCGCTTGCCGTTGCCGGTGAACACGGCACCCGCGAGCCCGTACGACGTGCTGTTGGTCTTGGCGATCGCCTCCTCGGCGTCACGGACCCGGGCGACCGTGAGGGTCGGACCGAAGGTCTCCTCCTGGATCGCCGAGCTGTCCTCCGGGACGTCGACGAGCACGGTGGGGGAGACGTAGAGCCCGTCGATCGTCCCGCCGGTGAGCACCCGTCCGCCCTGAGCGACCGCGTCGTCCAGGTGGCCCCGGATGATCTCGACCTGCGACGGCATGGTGATCGGACCGTAGGACGCGGCGGCGTCCGAGCCCGGGCGTACGGAGGCGGCCTGCTTGGTCAGCTCGGCGACGAACGCGTCGTAGACCTTGTCGGTCGCGTAGACCCGCTCGATCCCGATGCAGGTCTGTCCGGCGTTGCTCATCCCGCCCCACAGCGCAGCGTCGGCAGCCGCGACGACGTCAGCGTCGTCGTCGACGATCATCGCGTCCTTGCCGCCGCACTCCATGAGGATCGGGACCAGGTTCTCCGCGCAGGTCGCCATGACCTTCTTGCCGGTGGCCGCCGAGCCGGTGAACGCGATCTTGTCCACGCCGGCCCGGGTCAGCGCCGCGCCGGTCTGCCCGTGGCCCGTGACGACCTGAAGAACGTCACGGCCTTCGGCGGGCACGGCCTGGTGCCAGGCCTGCTCGAGCCAGAGCCCGATCGCGGGGGTGAACTCGCTCGGCTTGAACACCACTGCGTTGCCGGCCGCCAGCGCGTAGGCCAGCGAGCCCATCGGGGTGAAGACCGGGTAGTTCCACGGGCCGATCACGCCGATGACGCCGAACGCCTGGTATTCCAGGGTCGCGGCCTGGTTGGCCGCCATCAGCCCGCTGGGCATCCGGCGCGGTCCGAGCACCTTGCCGGCGTGCTTGGCCGCCCACTCGATGTGGTCGATCGCCAGCGTGATCTCCAGGATCGCGTCGGCCCGCGGCTTGCCGTTCTCGCGGTGCACCAGCTCGGCGAGCTCCTGCAGCCGGCGTGCGAGCACGCCCTTCCACGCCCGGAGGTAGCCCTTGCGCCCCGAGGCGCCCTGCGCGGCCCACCAGGCGTACGCGGTGCGCGCCCGGGCGACGGCCTCCCGCACCTGCTCGTCGGTGTGGACGGCGTAGGTCCCGACGACGTCACCGGTGGCCGGGTCCAGGGAGTCGAAGGTCTCCAGGGCGGAAAGGACCGGGTGCTCGGGGGCGAGAGTCATCCCAAAAACCTACTCCCGGGTAATGACAGTCCCAGGACGTGCCAGAGTGATCGGCATGACTTCTGGGACGTACGACTACGTGATCGTCGGCGCCGGCTCGGCGGGCTGCGTGCTCGCGGCCCGGCTGAGCGAGGACCTGGGCACGAGCGTGCTGCTGCTGGAGGCCGGCGGCAGCGACCTGGGGCAGGACGCCATCACCATCCCGGCCGCGTTCAGCACGCAGTTCCGTACCGGCCTGGACTGGGGCTTCTCGACCCAGGAGCAGAAGCACGCGCAGGGCAGGCGCCTCTACTGGCCGCGTGGCAAGGTCCTCGGCGGGTCCAGCTCGATGAACGCGATGATCTACATCCGCGGGTCGCGGCACGACTACGACGAGTGGGCGCAGCTCACCGGCGACGACGCATGGGGCTTCGACGAGGTGCTGCCCTACTTCCTGCGGGCCGAGGACAATGCGCGCGGCGCCTCGGCCTACCACGCCATCGGCGGTCCGCTGCGGGTCGAGGACCAGCGGTCCCCGCACGCCTGGAGCAGAGCGTTCGTGGCCGACTGCCAGGCGGCCGGGATCGGGCCCAACGACGACTTCAACGGCGCCGAGCAGGACGGCGCCGGGCTCTACCAGGTCACCCAGAAGCGCGGCACGCGCTTCTCCGCGGCCCGGGCCTACCTGCATCCGGTGATGCACCGGGACAACCTGACCGTGCTCACCGGCGCCTTCACCACCAAGGTCGTGATCGAAGGCGGCCGGGCGGTGGGCGTCGAGTACCGGCAGGAGGGCCAGACCCATGTCGTACGGACGACCGGCGAGGTCCTGCTCGCCGGCGGGGCGATCAACAGCCCACAGCTGCTCATGCTGTCCGGGATCGGCCCGGCGCCGCACCTGCGTGACGTCGGTGTGACCGTGCAGCACGACCTGCCCGGCGTTGGCCGAGGCCTGCAGGACCACCCCGCCATGCCGGTCGAGTTCGGCGCCACCGGTACGAGCCTCAAGGACGCGCAGAAGCCTGGCAACGTGGCGAAGTTCTACGGTGCCAAGCGAGGTCCGCTGACCTCCAACGTCGGTGAGGGCGGGGCGTTCTTCCGCTCGCGCACCGACCTGGAGCACGTGGACCTGCAGTTCCACTTCGCGCCGGTGATGTATCGCCACCAGGGCAGGACCGACCCGACCGGGGACGCGTTCACCTTCGCGATCACCCTGGTGCACGTCGCTTCCCGGGGAGCGCTCACCCTGCGCTCGACCGACCCCACGTGGGCGCCCGCGATCGACGCCGGCTACCTGTCGCAGGAGGCTGACCTGGATGCGCTCGTGGCCGGGGTGAAGCAGGCCCGGGAGGTCGCCCGCGGCGGCGCGCTGGGCCGGTCGATGACCGGCGAGGCGCCGATGACGGCCGAGGCCCGGTCCGACGACGCGCTGCGCGATGCCGTACGGGGGCAGATCGAGTCGCTCTACCACCCGGTCGGCTCCTGCCGGATGGGTCGGGACGACCTGGCCGTCGTCGACACCGAGCTGCGCGTGCACGGGGTCGACGGGCTGCGCGTCGTGGACGCCTCCGTCATGCCGACGCTGGTCCGCGGCAACACCAACGCCCCGACCATCATGATCGCCGAGCGGGCTGCTGACCTGCTGCGAGGCCGCACACGTCCGCGGATCACAGCCGCAGCCGCGGTCTGACCCGGTCCGACCGGCACCACCACCGCCGCCCGCCGCCTGAACCGTGCGCGTCCTGAGCCCGATGTCAGGCCCCCTGCGTGCACGGTTCGACGCGTGGCCCGCACCGGGGGACGTCAGAAGCGGGTCACGACCTCCACGCCCGGCGAACGGCCCAGCTGCGCGAGCGCCTCGCCGGCCTCGTCCAGGGTGAGCTCCCGGCTGACCAGGTCCTGAGGCCGCAGCCGCCCGGCCGAGATCTGCGCGAGCATCTCCGGGTAGTCCCGTGCCGACATCCCGTGGCTGCCCAGCACGGCCAGCTCGCGGGCGACCACGAGCTCCATCGGGACCTCGGGCCGGCCGAGCGCCGGGGGTAGCAGGCCGACCTGCACGTGCCGTCCCTGCGGCCGGAGCAGCCGGATCGAGGCGACGCAGGTGGCCGGGGATCCCAGGCAGTCCAGCGACAGGTGCGCCCCGCCCCCGGTCAGGTCCCAAACCCCGGCCGGAGCGGCCACGGCGTGCGAGGCCCCCATTGCCAGGGCCTGCGCCCGGGCCGCAGGCGACGGGTCGACCGCCACGACGCGGGCCCCGGCCGCGACGGCGACCTGGACCGCCGAGAGGCCCACCCCGCCGCACCCGAGGACCGCCACCCATTCCTCCCGCTGCACCCGGCCGACGGCGGTCACCGCACGGAAGGCGGTCGCGAAGCGGCACCCGAGGGCGGCCGCGGCCACGAAGGGCAGCTCGTCCGGCAGGGCCACGAGGTTGACGTCGGCGGCGTCCAGCGCCACCAGCTCGGCGAAGGACCCCCAGTGCGTGAACCCCGGCTGGGTCTGGTGCAGACACACCTGCTCGGCGCCCCGACGGCACGGCTCGCACCGACCGCAGCCGCAGACGAAGGGCACCGTCACCCGGTCGCCGACCGACCAACGCCGCACGTGCGTGCCGACGGCGGCGACGGTGCCGGCCAGCTCGTGCCCCGGCACGTGCGGGAGCACGACGTCCCCGTCGTGACCGGACCAGGCGTGCCAGTCGCTGCGGCAGACCCCGGTGGCGCCCACCTCGACGACCACCCCGTCCAGCGAAGGAGTCGGGTCCGGCACCTCCCGCACGGTCAGCGGTCCACCAAAGGTCTCGAACATCAGCGCGCGCATCCCCGCACGGTGCCACGCTCGCCTCGAGCGGCCGTGATCACCAGGGCCGACGTGCCGGGACACGCTGCGTGTCGTGACGATTCGGCCCTGCTGATCATGACGAAGGAGTGGAGCGGGTTCCTGGACCCACCCGGCACGGCTGGCAGACTGACCCGATGACCGTCCGCAGCGTTCCCGTGCCCGAGGGGCTCGACGGTCTTCGGATGGACGCCGCGCTGACCCGGTTGTTCGGGGTCTCCCGGACGACCGCGGTCGAGATCATCGAGACCGGTGGCGCCCTGCTCGACGGACGCAAGCGTGGCAAGGGCGACCGGGTGTGGGAGGGCGGGATGCTCGAGGTCACGCTCCCGGAACCGGACCTGGGTGAGCGTCCGCCGCCGGAGAAGGTCGCCGGGCTCACCGTGATCCATGACGACGACGAGATCATCGTGGTCGACAAGCCGGTCGGGGTGGCCGCGCACCCGAGCATCGGCTGGGAGGGTCCGACCGTGATCGGCGGGCTGGCTGCGGCCGGCTACCGGGTCAGCACCAGCGGGGCCGAGGAGCGCCGCGGCATCGTGCACCGGCTCGACGTCGGCACGACCGGGCTGATGGTGGTGGCCAAGAGCGAGCGCGCCTACACGGTGCTGAAGGACGCGTTCCGGCAGCGGACCGTCGACAAGCGCTACGCGACCCTGGTCCAGGGCCACCCGGACCCGCTGACCGGCACCGTGGACGCGCCGATCGACCGGCACCCGAGCTCCTCGTACAAGTTCGCGGTCGTCGCCGGAGGCCGCCCGAGCGTGACGCACTACGAGACGGTCGAGGCGTTCCGGCACGCCACCCTGCTCGACATCCACCTGGAGACCGGCCGCACGCACCAGATCCGGGTGCACATGGCTGCGCTCAAGCACCCGTGCGTCGGCGACGTCCAGTACGGCGCGGACCCCACGCTCGCCAAGCGCCTCGGGCTCGGCCGCCAGTGGCTGCACGCCGCGCGGCTGTCGTTCCATCACCCTGGTGACGGGGCGTGGGTGAGCTACGAGAGCCCCTACCCGGCCGATCTGCAGACGGCTCTGGACCGGGTCGCCGACCCCGCGTGATCGAGGTCCGTCTCGCGGGTCCCGCGGACATGCCGGCCCTGCTCGCGCTGAGGCACGAGGTCTTCGTGGTCGAGCAGCACGTGCCGGTGGAGGAGGAGTACGACGCCCTCGACGCCACCTGCGAGCACGCGGTCGGGCTGGTCGACGGGGTCGCCAGAGCCACCGGTCGCCTGCTGGCCCCGAACGACCGCGTGGCGGTCGTCGGTCGGATGGCCGTGGCCGCGAACGCCCGCGGCACCGGTCTCGGCGCCCGCGTGCTGGCCGTGCTGGAACGCCGCGCGGCGCAGCGGGACGCCGACGTGGTCGAGCTGCACGCGCAGGTGACGGCGATCGGCTTCTACGCCAAGCAGGGCTACACCGCTTACGGCCCGGTCTACCTCGACGCCGGTATCGAGCACCGGGACATGCGCAAAGACGTCAGCGCCTGAGCCGGCGCAGGAACAGCAAGATCAGCTGCACCGACACCAGCAGCACCTGCACCCGCTGCAGCACCGAGGTGTTGTCCTGCGGCGCGAGCAGAATCTCGGTCGACGCGACAAGAGCCAGGACCAGCGAGATCAGGCCGACCCCGAGCACCAGCCAGGCGGAGCGGTGCTCGCCCCCGCGTCTCAGCGCCAGGAAGGCGGGTGCGGGCAGGAGCACTATCCCGGTGACCGAGACGATGCTGGCGACGTCGTGCCACCAGTTCTGGCTGAACGGCGGGCTGCCGGCCAGGGCGTCGACCACGCACCCGGCGTCAACACCGGGCACGCAGTTCTCGCGGGCGATCGCGGCCACCACGAGACCGATCGCGAACAGCGCCAGCAGCACCACCGTCGCCAGGCCGGCCCGTCCAGGCAGCGTCCTGCGCAGCGGCCTGAGCAGAGCGAGCAGGAGCATCCCTGCGCCGGCGTCACCGACCCGGAAGGTCCAGGACCAAGGCTGCCCGACAGCCGACAGCGCGCTCACCAGGGAGTCCCGCCACGGGAGGCCGGTGGGAACCAGGTGCTCGAGCAGGAAGTTGGCTTGCAGGATCGCCGCCAACGCACCCAGCGCAGCGGCCCTGCGCCACCAGACGGACGACGCCGTCCTTGACAACATGGCTCGATCCTGCCAGGCGCTCCCTACGCTTGCCCCATGACGACTCCGGGCGGCACGAAGCAGACCGGGCAGCCCGAGCACGTGGGCAGGCCCGCGGCCGCCGCAGCGCGGTGGCGGCCCCAGGTGCCGCTGGTGGTGGCCACCGCCATGCGCGTCGCCGCCCTCCTGGCGATCGTCGGCGTGCTGCGCCCGGACCTGCGCGAGAACCTGGTCGGGACGACCGCCTACGTCCCCCGCGCCGCCCTGTTCGCCGTGTCGATCACCACGGCCGGCGTGCTCCTCGTGCTGGCGCGGGGGATCCGGCTCCGGAAGCGGCGGGCGTTCTGGCTCACGGTCGGTGCCTCGGCGCTCGGGGTGCTGTCCCACCTGGCCACCCGCAGCTGGGGGGACGCGGCTCTCAACCTGGTGATCTTCGGTCTGCTGGTGATCACCCGGCGGGACTTCGCCGCGCGGTCCGAGCCGGAGAGCCGGTGGCTCGCCCTGCGGGCCTTCCTGCTGCTCTCTCTCGCCGCCTTCGTCGGGGGCATGATCCTCACCTCGCGTGCGGCGCCAGGGTCTTCCTTCCTGGAACGCGCCCGCGAGACGTTCTTCGGGCTGTTCGGTTTCACTCCCAACCTGGAGTTCCGGGAGGCCGACCTGTCCACGCTCACCCAGACCGCGCTGGCCACCCTGGGCCTGCTGGTGCTGCTCGTCAGCCTGACCGTCCTGCTGCTGCCCACCCGGGTCGCCGCACACCTCGAGCCCGAGGAAGAAGCGGCCCTGCGCGCGCTGCTCGACAAGCACGGTGACCGTGACTCGCTCGGCTACTTCGCGCTGCGACGGGACAAGTCGGTGGTCTTCTCCCGTACGGGGAAGGCGGCGATCGCCTACCGCGTCATCGGCGGGGTCAGCCTGGCCAGCGGCGACCCGATCGGCGACCCGGAGGCGTGGCCGGGCGCGATCGAGGCGTGGCTCGCCGAGGTCGACGGCTTCGGCTACACCCCCGGTGTGCTCGGGGCGGGGGAGCGAGGGGCGGAGACGTACGCCAGAGCGGGCTTCGACGCCCTGGAGCTGGGCGACGAGGCGGTGCTCGAGCTGGCCGACCTGTCGCTGGAGGGACGGGCGATGCGCCCGGTGCGCCAGGCGGTCAACCGGGTCGCACGCGCCGGCTACACCAGCCAGGTGCGTCGGCAGGGAGACCTGGACCCGACCGAGCTGGCCGAGGTCATGGCGGCTGCAGAGAGCTTTCGCAACGGCGAGGTCGAGCGCGGTTTCTCGATGGCGCTGGGTCGGCTCGGCGACCCCGACGACCCCGGGATCGTGCTCGTGACCGCGCGGGACGGCGAGGGCGCGCTGGTGGCCGTGCTCGGGTTCGTGCCGTGGGGGAGTCGCGGGCTCTCGCTCGACGTGATGCGTCGGGCCCGGGGCAGCGAGAATGGCACGGTCGAGTTCCTCGTCATGGCGGCAGCCGCGGCCGGCCCCGCGCTCGGGATCGAGCGCCTGTCGCTCAACTTCGCGGTCTTCCGGTCGGCGTTCGCGCGTGGCGACCGGATCGGGGCCGGACCCGTGCTGCGGCTGTGGCGACAGGTGCTGCTGGTGGCGTCGAAGTGGTGGCAGATCGAGTCGCTCTACCGCGCCAACGTGAAGTATCAGCCGGTCTGGATCCCGCGCTTCGTCTGCTTCCGGCGCAGCGCCGACCTCCCCCGGATCGGCATCGCTGCCCTGAAGGCCGAGGCGTTCATCACCATCCCGTCGCTCGGGCGGGCTACCGGAAGCCTCGCGCGCCGCGCCTGAGACCGGTGGCCACCGCCCGAGAGGTGCTCTCCGGCGGTAGTTTCCTGACGTGACTGCCGCCGACACGCCCGCTCAGCACGCCAGCTCTGCCGCCGCTCGTCTCGCCGAGCTGACCGGGGTCGAGCGCCACGACGTCGCGGTGGTGCTCGGATCCGGCTGGGTGCCGGCCGCCGACCAGCTCGGGGTCGCCTCGGTCGAGGTCTCGGTCACGGCGCTGCCCGGCTTCGTGGCCCCGACCGCGCAAGGTCACGCAGGCGTGATCCGCTCGGTCGTCGTCGGCGGGCAACGGGTCCTGGTGATGCTCGGGCGCACGCACCTCTACGAAGGGCTGGGCACCGATCCTGTCGTCCACGGCGTCCGGGTGGCCGCGGCCGCCGGCTGCCGTGCGGTGGTGCTCACCAATGCCGCAGGTGGGCTGGGGGCCTCGATGTCGGTGGGGCAGCCGGTCCTGATCAACGACCACCTCAATCTCACCGCGCGGTCCCCGCTGGTCGGCGCACGGTTCGTCGACCTGACCGACCTCTACAGCGCGCGCCTGCGCGCCCTGGTCCGCGAGATCGACCCGACGCTCACGGAGGGTGTCTACGCCCAGGTGCCCGGTCCGCACTACGAGACACCGGCGGAGATCGCCATGCTGCGCACGCTCGGCGCCGACCTGGTCGGCATGTCCACCGGCCTCGAGGCGATCGCCGCCCGCGCCGAAGGGCTCGAGGTGCTGGCCGTCTCGCTGGTCACCAACCTGGCCGCAGGGACCACCGGGGAGCCGCTGAACCACGCCGAGGTGCTCGAGGCCGGAGCTGCTGCCGCCTCCCGGGTCGGAAGCCTGCTCGCCTCGGTCGTCGCGGCCCTGTGAAGCGCTGACGTGACACCTGAGCCGCTGACGTGACGCCTGACGTGACCTCGCAGGGCCCGGACTGGGTGGACGTCGCCCGCGCCTGGATCGACGACGACCCCGACCCGGGCACGCAGGCCGAGGTGCGTGCCCTCCTTGACGACCCGGCTGCGCTGGCTGTGCGCTTCGACGGGCGCCTCGTCTTCGGCACCGCCGGCCTGCGCGGCCCGGTGCGGGCCGGGCCCACCGGGATGAACCGCGCGGTCGTCCGCCGGGCGGCTGCTGGTCTCGCCGCTCACCTCGTCGCCGCGGGTGGCCGCGGTCCGGTCGTGGTCGGGCGCGACGCACGCCACGGCAGCGAGGACTTCGCCGCCGACACCTGCGCGGTCCTGGCCGGGGCGGGGCTGACGCCGCTGCTGCTGCCTCGGCCGCTCCCCACCCCGGTGCTGGCGTTCGCCGTACGACACCTCGGCGCAGCCGCTGGCGTCATGGTCACGGCCAGCCACAACCCGGCGGCCGACAACGGCTACAAGGTCTACCTCGCCGACGGGGCGCAGCTGTGCGCCCCGTTCGACGCGCAGGTGGAGGCGCAGATCCGGTCGGTCGGTCGGGTGCTCGCGCTGCCGCTGGGGACCTGGTCGGTGCTGGACGAGGAGGTGGTCGAGGCCTACCTGGAGATGGCTCGCACCGTGAACCGCGTGCCCGTTGCGGCGTTGCCGCCCCGCGCCGCTCTGCGGTGGGCCTACACGCCGCTGCACGGGGTCGGCCTGGAGACCATGCTCGCGGCGGTGCACCGAGCCGGCTATCCGGCGCCGGCTGTCGTCGCCGAGCAGGCGGAGCCGGACCCGGACTTCCCGACGGTGGCCTTCCCGAACCCTGAGGAGCCCGGAGCGGTGGACGCGCTCCTGGCCCTCATGGTCGCCACCGACGCGGACCTGGGCATCGCCTCGGACCCGGACGCCGACCGGGTGGCGGTCTGCCTCCAGGGCCGGCTGCTCACCGGGGACCAGGTCGGGGTGCTGCTGGCCGACCATCTGATCCAGCACGGCGTGCGGGGCCGCTTCGCCACCACGGTGGTGTCCTCGAGCATGCTCGGTCGTCTCTGCCAGGCGCACGACCTGCCCTACACCGAGACGTTGACCGGCTTCAAGCACCTCGCGCAGGCGGGGCAGGACCTGGTCTTCGCGTACGAAGAAGCGCTCGGGGTCTGCGTGGCGCCGTCGTCGGTCCGCGACAAGGACGGCATCTCCGCCGCCGTGCTCCTGCTGGACCTCGCCTCGTGCGAGAAGGCGGGAGGCATGACCCTGCTCGATCGCCTCGCCGACCTCGAGCGGCAGCACGGACGGCACGAGACCCGTCAGCTGTCCTATCGGGTGAACGACCTGTCCGTCATCAGCGCAGCGATGCGCTCGCTGACCGAGGATCCGCCTTCGGCCCTGGGCGCCTGGCGGGTGACGTCGATCGAGCAACCCGCCGACGACGTGCTCGTCTACCGCCTGGTGGGCGGCCGGGTCGTCGTACGGCCCAGCGGCACCGAGCCCAAGCTCAAGGCCTACCTGGAGCTCGTCGACCCCGACCCGGGTGACCTCGATGCGCTCGCAGCAGCGGTTGACGCCCGTCTCGCCCTGGCCTGAGACCGGCCCACCCCGCGGGACCGCAGCCCGACCGACCGGCCCTGGCCTGCCAAGATCAACAGTGGACAGGCGTTGGGACGCACCGGCGTGTCACGACGCCTCGTCCTTGTTGATCACGTTCGGAGGGTGCAGGAGCCCGTGGGCCTAGCCTGACCGGCATGAACCGCACCCAGCTGGCCCAGACGGTCGACCACACGCTGCTCAAGCCCGAGGCGACCGACGCTCAGGTCAGAGCGTTGATCGAGGAGGCGGCCGAGCTGGGTGCGTTCAGCATCTGCGTCAGCCCGTCGCGCCTGCCGCTCCAGGTGCCCGAGGGTCTGACCGTGTGCACCGTCGTCGGCTTCCCGTCCGGCGCGCACCAGAGCGAGATCAAGGCCGCTGAGGCCGCGAGAGCGATCAGCCAGGGTGCCACCGAGGTGGACATGGTGATCTCGGTCGGCGACGCGGTCGCGGGGGGGTGGGACCGGGTCGAGCACGACGTGCAGGCCGTCAAGGACGCCTGCGGCGACGTGCTCCTGAAGGTGATCATCGAGTCGGCGGCGCTGACCGACGAGCAGATCGTCAGCGCCTGCGAGCGGGCTGAGGCCGGCGGGGCGCGGTTCGTCAAGACGTCGACCGGGTTTCACCCCGCGGGCGGCGCGACCACCCACGCCGTCGCGCTGATGCGTCGGACGGTCGGGGACCGCCTCGGGGTCAAGGCGAGCGGAGGCATCCGGGACACCGCGGCCGCCCTGGCGATGATCGACGCAGGCGCGTCACGGCTCGGTCTGTCCGGGACCCGGGCAGTGCTCGACGGGCTCCCGGCCTAGGCCACGGGCTGCTCGCCCCGGCCACGAGCTCAGGCGAGGTGCGCGGCCAGGGTCGCGTAGCCCGGCTTGACGACGCCTTCGATGATCTTCAGGCGTTCGTCGAACGGGATGAAGGCCGACTTCATCGCGTTGATCGTCAACCAGCGCAGGTCCTCCCACCCGTAGCCGAAGGTCTCGACCAGCGCGGCCATCTCCGAGGTCATCGAGACCCCGGACATCAGCCGGTTGTCGGTGTTGACGGTGACCCGGAAGGACAGCCGGCGCAGCAGCCCGATCGGGTGCTCGGCGAGCGACGTGGCCGCCCCGGTCTGCACGTTCGACGTCGGGCACATCTCCAGCGGGATGCGCTTGTCCCGTACGTAAGAAGCCAGACGACCCAGCACCGGCTCGCCGTCGGCGCCCGTGGTGATGTCGTCGATGATGCGTACGCCATGACCGAGCCGGTCGGCGTTGCACCACTGCAACGCCTCCCAGATCGAGGGAAGACCGAACGCCTCGCCGGCGTGGATCGTGAAGTGGCCGTTCTCCTCCTGGATGTGCTGGAAGGCGTCCAGGTGCCGAGAAGGCGGGAAGCCCGCCTCGGCGCCTGCGATGTCGAATCCGACAACGCCCTGGTCGCGGTAGGCCACCACCAGGTCGGCGATCTCGCGGGACCGGGCGGCGGAGCGCATGGCGGTGAGCAGGGAGCGTACGACGATCGGACGCTCTGCCGAGCCCTCCCGGAAACCGGCGAGGACGGCCTCGACCACGTCCGTGAGCGACAGTCCGCCCGCGACGTGCAGCTCGGGCGCGAACCGGACCTCGGCATAGACGACTCCGTCGGCGGCCAGGTCCTCGGCGCACTCGCGCGCGACCCGGGTCAGCGCATCGGTGGTCTGCATGACCGCGACGGTCTGCGCGAAGCCCTCGAGGTAGAGCTCGAGCGAGCCGCGGTCGGCACCGCTGGTGAACCATGCCCCCAGCTCGTCCACGTCCGAGGTGGGCAGGCCCTGGTAGCCCTGCTCAGAGGCGAGATCGAGCACGGTCTGCGGCCGCAGCCCACCGTCCAGGTGGTCGTGGAGCAGGACTTTCGGGGCACGACGCAGCTCTTCGAGCGTGGGGTTCATGAGAGCTTCTCCAAGATCAGGGGGGTCGGTGGTGGGGCGGTGTCGCCGATGCTCCAGGCGGACTCGAGGGCGTGCTCGCCGGCGTCCAGGCGGTCGGCGTCCTCGGCGTGCAGCTCGAGCAGCACGTCCCCGGCCAGGATCTGTTCCCCGACCTGTGCGCGGAGCAGCACGCCGGCGGACGCGGCGACGTCGTCGCCCGGTGCTGCCCGTCCGGCGCCGAGGCGCCAGGAGGCGTTGCCGACGGCCCGTGCGTCGAGCGAGGTCAGGACGCCGGAGGCGCCGGCGCGGACCTCCCGGACGTGCGGGGCCTGGGGGAGCGGGGCGGACGGGTCCCCGCCCTGAGCACCGATCATGCGTTCCCAGAGGGCGTACGCAGAACCTTCTTGCAGAGCTGCCGCCGAGGACCTCTCGCTACCACCGAGGGCCAGCATCTCGTCGGCGACGGCCACGCACAGCGCGATCAGGTCCGGGGGACCACCGCCCTGCAGCACCTCGACCGCCTCGGCGACCTCCAGGGCGTTGCCGACCGCCCGGCCGAGCGGTGCCTCCATCGAGGTCAGCAGGCAGACCGTCCGCACCCCGGCCGCGGTGCCGAGGTCGACCATGGCGCGGGCCAGCTCTCGGGCCGGGTCCACCGACGGCATGAAGGCGCCTGAGCCGACCTTGACGTCGAGCAGCACCGCGCCGGCCCCGCCGGCGATCTTCTTGCTCATGATCGAGGAGGCGATCAGCGGGATCGACTCGACGGTGCCGGTGACGTCGCGCAGCGCGTAGAGCTTCTTGTCGGCGGGCGCGAGCGAGGCCGACGCTCCGGCGATCACCGCGCCCACCGCGTCCAGCTGCGCCAGGAAGTCCTCGGCGGACACGGTGCCGCTCCAGCCGGGGATCGACTCCAGCTTGTCCAGGGTGCCGCCGCTGTGCCCGAGCCCGCGGCCGGACAGCTTCGGCACCGCGATGCCGAACGACGCCACCAGGGGAGCAACGATGAGCGAGACCTTGTCGCCGACCCCACCGGAGGAGTGCTTGTCGACGACCGGTGCCCGCACCGAGGACAGGTCCAGCCGGTCGCCGGAGTCGACCATCGCGCCGGTCCAGGCGCTCAGCTCGGCCACGGTCATCCCACGCCAGCGCACCGCCATCAGCAGGGCGCTCATCTGCTCCGGGGCGACGTTTCCGGCGGTGAAGCCGGCCAGCACCCCGCGGATCTCTGAGGGGTCCAGGGCAGCCCCGGAGGCCTTGCGGGCGATCAGCTCGGCGGTGTTCATGCGTACACCGCTGGTGATCTTGAACGGCTTTTCGCCCTCAAGATCGCCAAGGCAGGAAACCGGATCATGTCGGGAGGTCTTCCGGGCCGAAGGCCTCCGGCAGGACCTCGGTCATCGGCACGATGCCGCGAGCCGCGTCGACCAGCAGCTCGGCCCCGCCGTGCTCCCAGAGCAGCTGGCGGCAGCGACCGCACGGCATCAGCCGCTCGCCGGTGCCGGACACGCAGGAGAACGCGACCAGCCGGCCGCCCCCGGACATCCGCAGGGCGCCGACCAGGGTGCACTCCGCGCACAGGCCCAGCCCGTACGACGCGTTCTCCACGTTGCACCCGGTCACCACCCGGCCGTCGTCCACCAGCGCAGCAGCGCCGACCTGCAGGCCGCTGTAGGGCGCGTACGCGTGCGTCGTCGCCTCGAGCGCGGCGGCACGCAGCGCCGCCCAGTCAGGGGTCACATCGGTCGGGGTCACAGCTGTTGTCCTCTCCGGAACGGCAGCCCGTCGGCCGCCGGTGGTCGCAGGCGTTGCGAGGCTGCCCCCAGCACCAGCAGCGTCACCAGGTGAGGAGTGAAGCTGACCAGCTGCGTGGGAACGGTATCGACAGAGATGTACCAGAGCACGAAAGCGCCGGCGAGCAGCAGCGAGGCCAGCACCATCGGGATCTTGCGGCGCACGGCCTGCACCACGGCGAGCACGATGAGCAGCAGGGCGACGAACAGCAGCAGCCCACGTACGGCGCCGGCCGCGCGCAGCTGGATCGCGTCCGCATAGCCGAACAACCCCGCGCCGGCGGCGAGCCCACCGGGGCGCCAGTTGCCGAAGATGACGGTGGCCAGGCCGATGAAACCACGCCCACCGGTCTGACCCTCCCGGTAGACCAGGCCGATCACGATCGACGCTCCACCGAGACCGGCGAACGCGCCGGAAAGGATCACGGCGAGGTACTTCAGGCGATAGACCGGCACGCCGAGCGAATCGGCGGCCAGCGGGTTCTCGCCGACCGAGCGCAGCCGGAGCCCGAAGGCCGTGCGCCACAGGACGAAGAACGAGATCGGGACCAGCAGGACCGCGACCAGGGTCAAGATCTTGACGTCGTACGTCAGACCCCGCAGGATGCCCGCGAGGTCGGACAGGAAGAACCAGCCCTTGCTCTCCAGGTCGCCGAGCAGGTCGGGCCCGGAGGACAGGATCGGCAGGCTGACCTTCGGCAGCTCGGGCACGAAGCCGGACTGGGTCTGGCCGGCACCAGGAACCTGTCCGTCCCCGTACGCCACGACCGACAGATATTGCGCGACCCCGGCGCCGAGCAGGTTGATCGCGACCCCGGAGACGATGTGGTCGACGCCAAAGGTGACGGTGGCGACCGCGTGGATCAGCCCGCCGACGGCGCCGGCGAGCACCCCGGCGAGGACCCCGATCCACGGGTTGTCGAACTGCACGCCTGCCCAGGCGCCGAACCAGGTCCCGAGGATGAGCATCCCCTCGAGCCCGATGTTGACGATCCCGGCGCGTTCGGCCCAGAGGGCGCCGAGCCCGGCGAGCCCGATCGGGACTGCGAGGCGCAGGGCTGCGGCCACCGTTCCCGAGGAAGTGATGTCGGACTGTCCCGTGATCACGCGGACCAGCGACAGCAGCAGGACCAGGCCGAGCAGCAGCACGGCGAGCCGACCGGGCCCGGACAGCGAGCGACGGTGACTGGCCTGCTCGGTCTCGGGGGTCACGGACTCCTCGGCGGGACCGGTGTCGACGGTGCTCACGCCGGGTCCTGCGACGGCTTCGTGGCGAGCGCGACCCCGACGGCACGCTCGGAGCGGGCGACCCCGATCCGACGGATCACCTCGTAGGCCACCACGACCGACAGCACGATGGTGCCCTGCATGATCACGTAGATCTCCGTCGGGACGTCGATGCGCTGCAGGGTCCCCGAGGACCGGGCGAGGAAGGCGAACAGCAGCGCGGCGAACGCGATCCCGACCGGGTTGTTACGCCCGAGCAGGGCGACCCCGATCCCGGTCAGGCCGAGCCCGGCGGTGAAGTCCAGGCCGTACCGGTGGCTGTCCCCGAGCAGCTGCGGTAGGCCGACCAGGCCGGCGAGCGCGCCGGACAGCAGCATCACCTTCACGGTCATGCGCTTGGCGTCGATGCCGCTGGCCAGGGCTGCGGAGCGCGACATCCCGGTCGCCCGGAGGTCGAAGCCGAAACCGCTGCGTTGCACGAGGAAGAAGAATCCGATCCCCACGACGATCGCCACCAGCACGAACCCGTCCAGGCTGGTGCCGCGCGGCATCGTGATGCCGAAGGCCTCAAGGACCGGGTCCAGCGTCGGGAACCACGCGCTCTTGGGCAGCTCGGGGGTCGAGCTGTTGTTGCTCCCGACCACCCTCTCCTGCAGGTAGGTCGCCAGCAGGTAGGCCGCGATCCCGCCGGCGATGATGTTCAGCATGATCGTGGAGATGACCTCGCTCACCCCACGCTGAGCCTTGAGCACCCCGGCGATCCCCGCCCAGAGGGCGCCGACGAGCATGGCGACGGCGATCACGAAGGCGATGTGGATCGGGCCGGGGAGCGAGACGGCGGCGCCGGCGGCGGCCGCGAGCAGCGAGGCCAGCTGGTACTGCCCCTCGACCCCGATGTTGAACAGGCTCATCTTGAAGCCGATCGAGACCGCGAGGCCCGCGAGAAAGAGCGGCACCCCGTTGTTGACCGTGATCAGGATCGACCGCAGGTCGGTGCCCTCGGCCAGCATCGTCTTGTAGACGAACAGCGGGTTGCTGCCGTTGACCGCGAGCGCGATCGAGGAGACGGCCAGCGCCACGACGGCGGCCAGCACCGGGGCGGCGAGCGCCAGCAGCAGGCGCTCGCCGTCGAACCGCGAGGACCGGTCCCCGGGGCGCACGGGACCGGGCGCCTCAGACGGCGCGCCCCCCGCGGTGACCGTCACGCGGTGACCGTCACGCGGTCGCGCCGGTCATCGCCGAGCCGAGTGTTTGCGTCGTCGTCGTCGCCGGGTCCAAGGTCGCGACCAGGGACCCGCGGAGCATGACGAGCAGACGGTCCGAGAGTCCGATGAGCTCTTCGAGGTCGGCCGAGACCAGCAGCACGGCGAGCCCGGCGTCGCGAGCCTGCCGCAGCTGCTCCCAGAGGGTGGCCTGGGCACCGACGTCGACACCGCGGGTCGGGTGGCTGGCGATGAGCAGGCTCGGGGAGCCGCTCAGCTCACGTCCGACGATCAGTTTCTGCTGGTTGCCCCCGGACAGGGCGAAGGCCGGGACCGAGACCCCGGGCGTACGCACCCCGCACTCGGCCACGATGCGTTCGGTGTCGGCCCGGGCGGCCTTGCGGTCGATCCAGAACCCCTTGCGCAGGCTGCTCTGATGGCCGAGCACGCGGTTCTCCCAGAGCGGCGCCGACAGCAGCAGGCCCTGCCGGTGGCGGTCCTCGGGGATGTAGCCGATCCCGGCCTCGCGGCGCTGCCGGGTGGTCCAGCTGCTGATGTCGGTGTCGCCGAGCAGCACGCTGCCGGTGGCGTCACGCAGCCCGAGCAGGGCCTCGACCAGCTCGACCTGACCGTTGCCCTCGACACCGGCGATCCCCACGATCTCGCGCCGGTGAACCGTCATGCTCACGTCGTCCACGACCGCACGGCCCTGCGGCGTCCGCACGGACAGCCCGGTGACCGTGAGCGCCGCCTCGGTGCCCGGGTTGCCGCTCCTCGGGGGAGGGGCCGGCAGCTCGCTGCCCACCATGAGCTCGGCCAGCTGATGTGCGGTCACCGTCGACGGGTCGACCGTGGTGACGGTGGTCCCGGCTCGCAGCACGGTGACCGCGTCTGCGACCTGCAGGACCTCGTCGAGCTTGTGGCTGATGAACACCACCGCAACTCCCTGGCCTCGTAGCTCGGCCAGCGAGGCGAACAGCTCGTCGACCTCCTGCGGGACCAGCACCGCGGTCGGCTCGTCGAGGATCAGCACCCGGGCGCCCCGAAAGAGCACCTTCAGGATCTCGACGCGCTGACGGTCGCCGACGCCGAGCGCCTCCACGAGGACGTCCGGGTCGACCTCCAGGCCGTAGCGGGCGCCCAGCTCCGTGATGGTCCTGCGGGCCGCGCCGGTGTCGAGCCGTCCGCCACGGGTGGGCTCCGCGCCCAGCACGATGTTCTCCAGGACGGTCAGGTTGTCGGCCAGCATGAAGTGCTGATGGACCATCCCGATCCCCGCGGCGATCGCGTCGCCGGCCGACCGGAAGGAGACCGGTTCACCGTCGACGGTGATGATCCCCTCGTCGGGACGCTGCATCCCGTACAGGATCTTCATGAGCGTCGACTTGCCGGCGCCGTTCTCGCCGACCACGGCGTGCACCTGCCCGGGGTGGATGGACAGGTGCACGTCGCGGTTGGCCACGACGCCGGGGAAGCGCTTGGTGATGCCGGTCAGCTCGACGACCGGCGCGCTCACCTCTGCGGTGCTCATCGCTCTGCTCTCTGCAAAGGTCAGGGGGCCGACGGAACCATGATCTTCCCGTCGATGATCATCTGCTTGAGCTCGTCGAGCTGGCCCGAGATGTCGTCCACGAACCCGCCGGACGTGGCGTACGTGACGCCGTCGTTGGACAGGTCGTAGGTCGTCACGGGGTCGATCTCCTCGCCCTTGGAGAACTTCTCCAGCGCGTCGAAGACCGCGACGTCGACCCGCTTGAGCATGGACGTCAGGATGACCGACTGCAGCTCCGGGTCACCGATCGACTCGTACTGGTCGGAGTCGACGCCGATCGCCAGCGCGCCCTTGGCCTTGGCCGCCTGGAACACGCCGGTCCCGGAACCCCCGGCTGCAGCGAAGATGATGTCGGCACCGCCGTCGTACATGCCGTTGGCCGTCTCCTTGCCCTTCGCCGGGTCACCGAAGCCGGAGAAGTCCGGGACCTGGGACAGGTAGGCCGTCTCGATCTTGATGTTGGGCTTGACCTGCTTGGCCCCGGCGACATAGCCGGCCTCGAACTTCTCGATCAGCGGGGTCTGGACGCCGCCGATGAAGCCCACGTTGCCGCTGGTGGACGTGAGGGCGGCTGCGGCACCGACCAGGAAGGAGCCCTGCTCCTCGGCGAAGACCAAGGACTTCACGTTCGGCAGATCCTGGAGGGAGGAGTCGTCGACGATGAAGAACGTGGTGTCCGGGAAGTCGGCCGCGATGGCCTTGAGACTCTCGGCGTAGGCGAAGCCGACCGCGATGACCGGGTTGTAGTCGTCCTCGGCCAGCGAGCGCAGGTTGTCTCCACGGTCGCTTCCCGAAGCGTTCGGCGAGAGCTCCAGGGCGCTGACGCCCAGCTCGGTCTTGGCCTTGTCGAGGCCCTCGGCGGCGGCGTCGTTGAACGAACGGTCACCTCGACCACCCACGTCGTACGCGAGACCGACCTTGATGTCGCTCGCGGGGGTGTCGCTCGGCGCGGCGCTGGCCGAAGACTCGCTCGAGGTCGGTGCGGCCGACGGGGACGCGCTTCCGCCGCTGCTGCCGCAGGCCGCGAGCGTGAGCGCGCCGAGCGCGAGGGCGGCGGTCAGTCCGAGCCGCGAGCGGCCGGTCCGTCGTTGGGGGGTGCGACGCATGAGGTGTCCTGTCCTGGCGGAGGGTGGGGTTCGGGGCGGTCGGCGAGGCCGCGGCCCGCCTGTCTGGGGTCACCGTAGAGCAGCGTGTCGATCAACGGCAGGTCACCGGCCATGCCGTGACCGGCCCGTGACCGGCGGGAAGTGCGGACGTCGTTCCGGCTGGTACAGAACGGGTCAGAGCGGGTCAGCGATGGCCATCTGTCCGTGGACCACCACGCTGCCGGACCAGGGGTCGGCGGCGGCGGGGACGGACAGGACGTCCTGCGGGCGCCCGCCCGGGGCGACCTGGGTCAGCTCGTCCGCGGTGACGAGCAGAGGGCGCGCGAAGCCGCGGTCCACCGCGTCGGTCGCCGCGGCCGCCGCCGGTCCGAAGGCCGGGTCGATGAGCGCAAGCCGGGTCCAGCCGCGACGACGCATGGGCGCCAGCACCGGCGCGAGGCCCTGGTGCTCCTGGGCGAGGGCCTGGCGCAGGGCGCGGCTGCCCAGCAGCGTGAGCACGTCGCAGTCACCGAGCGGGCGGAGCACGCCACGTGCGTCCCGGGCCAGCCGGGAGACGGCCAGGGCCCCCATCTGCTCCAGGTAGGTCCGGGCACCGGTCCACGCGGCGTCCACGGAGATCTCTGCCGTCACCAGGGCAGGCGTCGGGAGCAGGTCGACCCGGTCAGGGTCGGCCGGGTCGAGCCCCACCGTGCCGATCCCGAGATCGAGCGCGTCACCCAGCACGCGCTCCCGGACCCAGCCCTCGCCCGGGTGAAGCACATGATCGGTCGGCAGCCCGACCGGACGCAGTGCCGCGACCAGATCCTCCCGTGGGACGTCACCGGCCCGACGGCGGGCCAGCAGCCAGGCGGCGAGCCTGGTCCGACCGTCGTCGCTCTCCGGGTGACGGCCCGACAGGGCCGCACGGCACTCGCTCCAGGGAACCCACAGGGTGGGCTCGCCGGGCAGGACCACCCCGAGCGGGGACGGCTCGACGTCGACGTCGTGCAGGACCGAGACGGCCAGCACGCCACGTCGGAGCTGAAGACTCGTGGACTCGTTCACCCATGGAGAATATCGGTGCGTGCAGGTCCGCGGTGCGGCATCCGGGTGACACGCCAGGGTGACGACTAGCGTCAACAGGGTGCGCGTGCTGGTGGTAGAGGATGAGGTCCCGCTGGCCGACGCGCTCGCCCGCGGGCTGCGGCGCGAAGGGATGGCGGTCGACGTCGCCTACGACGGGGACCTGGGGCTCGAGAAGGCCCTGATGACGCGCTATGACGTGCTGGTGCTCGACCGTGACCTGCCGTTGATGAGCGGCGACGAGCTGCTCGGGCACCTGCACGCCGACGGAGCGCTGACGCGCGTGCTGATGCTCACCGCAGCCGGCGGTCTCGCAGACCGGGTGAAGGGCCTGGAGCTGGGCGCGGACGACTACCTCACGAAGCCTTTTGCCTTCGAGGAGCTGGTCGCGCGGGTGCGGGCGCTCGGACGACGGGCCACCCCGGCCTCGCCCCCGGTGCTGCGCGGCGCCGGTGGGCTCGTGCTCGATCCGGCCCGTCGTACGGCGACCCGGGACGGCCGGGACCTCGACCTGACCCGCAAGGAGTTCGGCGTGCTCGCTGAGCTGCTGCGCGCCGGCGGGAACGTCGTCAGCAGCGAGGAGCTGCTGGACCGGGTGTGGGACGAGAACGCGGACCCCGGTACGACGATCGTGCGCGTGACCGTCATGACGCTGCGGCGCAAGCTGGGGGACCCGCAGCCTCTGACGACCGTCGTCGGCTCCGGCTACCGCATCTCCACGGACTGAGCGTGGGCCCGCCCCGTTTTCGAGGATCGGGCAGCGGACGTACGACGCTGCGGTGGCGTCTCACCCTGGTGATCGGCGGCCTCACCGCCGCGGTGGGCCTGCTCCTGCTCCTGCTCAGCTTCGTGCTCACCGACCGGGCGACCCGGCGGGGCACGTTCCCGTTCCCGTTCCCCGGGTTCTTTACCGACCCGCAGACCGGCCGGCCCCTGCCCGGGCCGAACGGACTACCGCTGACGGTCGCCGACGTGCAGGACCAGGTGCGGGAGCAGGCGTTGCGCCAGCTCTACACGCAGGGCCTGCTGGCGCTGCTGGTGCTGATCGTGCTCGGCGTGCTGCTCGCGTACGTGCTCTCCGGGCGGGTGCTCAGGCCGCTGCAGCAGATCACCGCGACCGCTCAGCGGCTCTCCGCGGAGCAGCTGTCCGACCGGATCAACCTCCCTGGCCCGCACGACGAGCTCAAGGTCCTCGCCGACACCTTCGACGCGATGCTGGCCCGGCTGCAGGCGAGCTTCGAGAGCCAGCAGCGGTTCGTCGCGGACGCCAGCCACGAGCTGCGGACCCCGCTGGCGGTGATGCGCACCGAGGTGGACGTGGCGCTCGCCGATCCGCACGCCAGCGCGGCGGACCTGCGGACCAGCGCCGAGGTCGTCCGCGCCGCCACCGACCGCGCCGGGCGGCTGGTAGACAGCCTGCTGCTGCTGGCCCGCACCGACGCGATCTCGCTGGAGGGGCTGCCGGTCACCGAGCCGGTCGAGCTGTCTGCGGTGACCGCGGCCGGGCTCTCGGCGGTGGCCGACGACATCGCCGATCTCGGTCTCTCGGTGCAGACCGCCTGGGGTGACGCCGTCGTTCTCGGCGATCCCGGGCTGCTGGAGCGGCTGGCTGGCAACCTGGTCGAGAACGCCGTGCGGCACAACGTCGCCGGCGGGTTCGTGCAGGCATCGACCGGGACGACAGACGACGGCCGGGCGTGGCTCACGGTGGCCAACAGCGGCGCGGTGATCCCGGCCGGGGAGGTCGACCAGCTCTTCGAGCCGTTCCGTCGTCATGGCACGGCCCGCACCGCCCGCCGGGGTGCCGGGCTCGGCCTGTCGATCTGCCGGGTCGTCGCCCGCGTCCACGGGGGCACGGTCGAGGCGGTCGCCCACCCTGGAGGGGGGCTCGTCGTGCGGGTCGACCTGCCTCGTTCGCCGCAACAGACCTTCCGGGCCTGAGCTGCCGAGCCTGTCGCTAGGGCTGGGCCCAGACCTCGTCAGGCTGGAGCCCGCCGGTCTCCAGGGTCTCGTACGTGCCGGCGACGGTGGTCTGCGCGTCCAGGCCGACGGTCGGTAGCCGTGCTTCCAGCAGAAAGGCGCCGTCCTGCTCCTGTCGCTCGACCCTCAGGTCGACGTCGAGACCGATGGTCCGGAGCTGTTCAGCCAGAGCATCGTGTGCTGACCGTTCCGGGCCCGGTCGTCGAAAGCGAGCCAGCACGACGAACGTCGACAGCGTGATCTCGCCGTCCAGCTCGTCCGGCAGCTCAGGGCTCGTCATCCTTGGTTGCTACCAGACGAGGCGCGCAGCGTCAGCGGGCGCGCCGCACCACCAGGCGCTCCGACCGCGCACCGGTCGAGGCCGGCATGCGTCAGCAGGGCGTCGACGTCGGTCACGCGGGTGGCCAGGTCGTCTCGTCGCTGACGGCCGGTCGAAGGATCGACAGGCCGACAGCGAGCTCGGGGCCTCTCCCGAGGCGAGGGGTGGGGATCACAGCAGCTCCGTGGCGCGTTCGGGGAAAGCCCGGCTCGGACCTTTCTCCGTTCGACCTGCAGCCGGGAGCCCTGATTCCTCCGATCGGGCGACCAGTGGCGGGTCGTCCTCAGCAAACGTGCCGGCCGCGCGGACGGCCCGGCGCGGCTGCCGGCCGGACCAGGCGTCGGTGCGGGTCGCTGCCGGCTCTGACACCGTCCGGGACGAACCCGAGCCGGCGCAGCAGCCGAAGGGACGGTCCGTTCGCGACGCGGACCTCGGCGACCAGCATCGTGACGCCGGGCTGCCGCTCGGCCCAGGCACACAGCAGCGCCACCGCCTCGGTGGCGAGCCCCTGGCCTCGGGCGCCGGTGCAGAGGCCGTAGCCGATCTCCACCTCCCCCCGCTCATCGGGTCCACCCCTGTCGCCGCACTCGCCCACGACGACCCCGTCGGTCGTGACGAGCCAGGTGGACGAGCCGGCGCCGCTCGGGCCCTCCTCAGGGGAGAGATCGAGGGTGAGACCGAGCATGGCGGGGGCGGTCCCCTCGTCAGGCCAGCCGTCGGCGGCGCGCAGGCCGACTGCCTCCAGGGCCAGACGCAGACGGTCGCTGCTTGCGTCACAGACGGCGCGGGCCACCCCGGGGGGCAGGGGGACCAGGGCGACCCGGGGACCGCTCAGCCGCGGACGGTTCGCGGGGTCGCCGGCCCTCAACCGCTGTGGTCCGAGGGCGTGTCGGAGAAGGGGGGCGAGGTGCTGGGAGGCAGCGGCCTGACCGGGTCGACCGGGGGCGCGGGAGCATCAACCTCGGGTTCAGGTGCAGAGATTTCAGCGGGGGTAGACGTGGCCGGCGGCGAGGTGGTTGCGGCCGGGCTCGCTGCGACGGCGGCCGGGGGTGGGGGTGGGGGTGGGGGTGGGGGTAACAGCATCGCGGCA
>JBBSTI010000043.1:0-24060 GCA_038236005.1 Mycobacteriales bacterium
AGCGAGCCGGGGGAGCACCTCGTCCCGGAAGCCGGGATTGTTGAGCCGCTCCGGGCTGACCAGCAGCACGTCCACCTCACCCGCCCGGACCCGGTCGTAGATCGCGTCCCACTCCGTGGTGTTGCCGCTGTTGACGGTCACCGCCCGGATCCCGGCGCGCTCGGCGGCCGCGACCTGGTTGCGCATCAGGGCGAGCAGCGGGCTGACGATGACCGTCGGTCCGGACCCTCGTGCGCGCAGCAGCGCGGTCGCCACGAAGTAGACCGCTGACTTGCCCCAGCCGGTCCGTTGCACGACCAGCGCCCGGCGGCGGTCGGTGACCAGCGCGTCGATGGCCGTCCACTGGTCGTCCCGTAGCGCCGCCGACGGCCCGGCGAGGGCGCGCAGGGTGCGTTCGGCGTCGTCGCGCAGGGTGCTCACGCCACCCAGTCTGCGGGAGCGCTGGGCAGCCCGGTCAGCAGGACCGGGCCGACCCTGCCTGCCCGGCAGCCCAGCTGATGTTCCGGTCGCGGCTGCCGGCGTCCCCGTCGTCGGGCTTGACCGGGCTGCGCACGACCTTCACGACATCGCCGACGTTGGCCCTGCCCGGGCTGGCGGCCGACCACGGCGCACCGTGCGTGAAGATGCCTCGGAAGGACGGGACAGACGGCGTCATCGTGTCGGCGAGGTCATCGTGTCGGCGCGCCGACGGTGAGCCGTCCGCGTAGGACGAGCCCGGGATGGTGGCCAGGTCGCAGCCAGGCACCGATGCTGCCGGCCTCACCGGTCGTCGCGGACGTCACGGACACGTTCACCCGGGCGTAGCGGCCGGTGCCCATGAGCCGGGACCGGGCGTGGACCAGTCCGGTCGGGTCGAGCTGGGTGTCGTGAAAGACGCTCAGCAAGGGCACCCGAGGTCCCCCGGGGGTCGGATCAGCCTCGACCCGCCAGCCGTCACCGGTCGCGGTCACCCGGTCGCCGGAGCGCTCCAGCACGGCGTACGTCTTCGGCAGCGCCCAGTGCTGCCGACCGCCGGCGACCGAGGCGAGAGAGTCGACGGCGATGAACGGCACGTGCACCGACAGCAGGTTCGGAAGGGAGGGCGCGAGCAGGTGGGGGACGGCAAGCACCTCTTCGTACGGTCCGACCGGGCTCTGCTCATAACGGATCGTCGCGCCGACGGTGAGGGCAGGGCCGGTCCGGCCACGCAGCTCCGGCGGTAGGGCCAGGACCCCCTCGGGGGTGGCTCGGTGCCACCAGACCGTCGCCCGGACCCGGGTGCGCCAGGGCGGTGCCGGCGTGGCCATCGGCAGGGTCAGGTCCGGGCTCAGCACGGACTCCGGGGCGGCCCAGGCGGGGGCTCGGACCGCTTCTGCATGCGTCATGCGGGCCAGCATGGCCCAGCCGAGGTCGGGTGTGGTGGAGACTGGTCCGACGAGGCCTGTCAGGCACGGGGACTGCGAGGCACTCAGGGTGCCCGGACAAGGGAGCGGCATGAGCGAGTGGGGACGCGTCACGGACGAAGGCACCGTGTTCGTGAGGACGGCGGACGGCGAGCGCGAGGTGGGCTCGTGGCAGGCCGGCAGCCCGGCTGACGGGCTCGCGCACTTTGCCCGTCGCTACGAGCAGCTGGCTACGGAGGTGTCGCTGCTCGAGCAGCGGCTCAAGAGTGGCGCCGGTGACCCGCAGCAGGTGGCGGCGAGCTCCAAGCGGCTCAAGGAATCGATCCCGACCGCGGCCGCCGTCGGTGACCTGGCGAGCCTGGAGGTCCGGGTCGACGGGCTGCTGGCCGCCACCGCCGACGCCGTAGAGGCCCACAAGGCCAAGCGCGCCGAGCAGCGGGAGGCCTCGGTGGTGAAGAAGACCGAGCTGGCCGAGCAGGCCGAGGCGCTTGCTGGTTCCTCGGACTGGAAGGGCGCCGGGGAGCGGCTGCGTCAGTTCGGTCAGGAGTGGAAGCAGATCGCCGGGGTCGACAAGAAGACCGACCAGGAGCTGTGGGAGCGGGTCGCCGCCGCGCGCACGCGCTTCAACGAGCGACGCACGGCCCACTTCGGCGCGCTCACCGAGCAGCGCGAGGTCAGCAAGGGTCGCAAGGAGCGGCTGATCGAGCAGGCCGAGGCGCTGCAGGGCTCGACCGACTGGCGCCCGACCGCGGACCGGTTCAAGCAGCTCATGACCGACTGGAAGACGGCCGGTCGCGCGCCGCGCGAGGACGAGGACGTCCTGTGGGGCCGTTTCAAGGCGGCGCAGGACGTGTTCTTCCAAGCCCGCTCGGCGCAGTTCGAGGCGCAGGACAGCGAGTTCGCCGGCAACCAGCAGGTCAAGGAAGAGCTGCTGACCGAGGCCGAGGCGCTCGACCCGGCGGCCGGCGGCGCCAAGAAGCGGCTGCGCGAGCTTCAGGAGAAGTGGGAGGCCGCCGGCAAGGTGCCCCGTTCGGTGATGCGCTCGCTGGAAGACCGCTTCGGCAAGGTCGAGGAGAGCTTCCGATCGACCGGCCAGCAGAACTTCGCGGCGGCGAGCGAGTCCCCGTTCGTCGTACGTCTGCGCGAGAAGGTCGCCGAGCTGGAGGGCAAGCTGACCAAGGCCCAGGCGGCCGGACGCTCGACCGACGAGCTGGAGGCCTCGCTGGAGACTCAGCGGCAGTGGCTGTCCCAGGCTGGCGCGGCGTCCACCACACCGCAGCAGGTCGAGCGGCCCAGCGAGCCCAAGCGGTCGACCACCGCCTGGGTGCGCTCAGAGTAGTGCATGGGTGATCTTGAGGCCGGCTCCCGGCTCAAGATCACCCATGACTGTCAGCGCACCGTGTTCTTGAGGAACGCGACCGCCCGGCCCCACGCCGTCGCTGCATCGGCGGGGGAGTAGGTGCCGAGCTTGTTCTCGTCGTTGTGGAAGGCGTGCGCGGCGTCGTAGTAGAAGAACTCCACCTCGGCGCCGGACTCCTCGCGGATCTGCCGCTCCTGCGCCCGCGCGTCCGCGACCGGGTAGAAATCGTCCTTCTCCCCGTAGTGGCCTTGCACGGCTGCGGTCAGCGTCCCGTACTGCTGCGGCACGGCCGGTCCGACGCCGTAGAACGGCACGGCGGCGCTCACGCGGTCACCCTGCTGCGCGGCGAGCTGCAGGACGAAGCCGCCGCCCATGCAGAAGCCGATCGTCCCGACGGTCGTCGACGTGACCGCCTCGTGCGCCAGCAGGAAGTCGACCGCGCCGGCCAGGTCGTGCGCGGCGCGGTCCACCGGTAGCTCGCCCATCATCGTCCCGGCCTCGTCGGCGTCGTGCGCAACCCGGCCGCCGTACAGGTCCGGGGCCAACGCCACAAAACCCTCCTCCGCGAGCCGGTCGGCCACCTGGGCGATGTGGTCGGTGAGCCCCCACCACTCCTGGATGACGATCACGCCCGGGCCGCTGCCGGAGGCCGGGAGCGCCAGGTAGCCGTGGGCCTGGCCCCCGTTGCTGGCGAAAGTGGTGTTCTGGTAGGGCTGTGCCTCGGTCATGTCTGCCTCTCGGGTCGGGGAATCCGTCACAGACGTCCCCCGAACGAGCCGCCCGTACGCCGGCCCCCCGGGCACAGATGCGGGCACCCTCACCGGGTTCACCCCCAGGAAGACCGCGAAGCCCGATCGACCCGGTCGTGGCTCCGGTGGGCGTGGCAGAAAACCACGCACGGCCGCCGCCCCGAGAGGCGACGGCCGTGCGGTCGAGATGAACGGGTCAGGCCACGAACTCGCGCAGGGCCTCGGCCCGACCGCCGAGCCGCAGCTCGGCCAGCGTGTCTCGCTCGATCTGACGGATTCGCTCACGGGTCAGGCCGAGGTGGCGGCCGACCTCGTCCAGCGTCCTCGCGCGGCCGTCATCGAGGCCGAAACGCATCCGGACGACGACGGCGGAACGGTGCGGGAGCGAGGCGAGCACGTCGCCCAGCTGACCCTGCAGCATCTGCATCTCGACCGCAGCGACCGGGTCGGGGCTGTCGGAGTCGGTGATGAAGTCACCGAGGACGGCCTCGTCGTCGCCGACCGGGCTCTCCAGCGACAGCGTGTCTCGGCCGTAGCCGAGGATCTCCTCGACCTTCGCCGCGGTCATCTCCAGCTCTTTGCCGATCTCCTCGGGCATCGGGTCCCGGCCCAGGGTCTGGGTCAGCTCGCGACGGACCCGGGTGACCTTGGTGATCAGCTCGGCCATGTGGACCGGTACGCGGATCGTGCGTCCCTGATCGGCCAGCGCACGCTGGAGGGCCTGACGGATCCACCAGGTGGCGTACGTCGAGAACTTGTAGCCCTTGGCGTAGTCGAACTTCTCGACGGCGCGGACCAGACCAAGGTTGCCCTCCTGCACCAGGTCGAGCAGGTCGAGCCCGCGGCCCTGGTAGCGCTTGGCAAGACTGACGACCAGACGCAGGTTGGCCTCCAGCAGGTGACGCTTGGCGCGCTCACCGTCGCGACTGATCTCGGCGAGGTCACGGCGCATGGCGGCCGGCAGCTTGATCTCGCCGACCGTGTGCTGGCGCAACTTCTCGGTGGCGAAGAGCCCGGCCTCGATCCGCTTGCTGAGCTCGACCTCTTCCACAGCGGTCAGCAGAGCGACGCGGCCGATCTCGCGAAGATAGGCCTTCACCAGGTCGATCCCCGGCGGCGGTTCGTCGATGGCGAGCGGCTTGTCGTCAGCGGCCGCGGGAGCCTCTGGCTCGTCCTCCTCGGGCGCTGAGGCCGGGGCGAAAGCGGGGTCGACCTCAGCCTCGGTGGGCGCGGAAGCCTCCTCGATGGCCTTCTTGCTGCGCTTCGCGCGGGCGGGGACGGACTCCGCCTCCCGGGCCGCGAGCGCGGTCTCGACCGCGGTCTTCACGACCTTGCCACCGCCGGCGGCCTTCGCTGCCTTGCCGCTGCCGGCGGTCTTGGCCGCAGGCGCCACGGGGGGCTGGGGGGTGTCGACGTTGTCAGCAACGGTCTGGGTGATCGCAGTCACGACCTTCTCCACGGTGCGTCCGGAGGGGCGGGTGGCCTGCCTGGCGGTCGGACGAGACGCCGGGCGAGCCGTCTTGCTCTTTGTCGTGCGTCGACGAGGCTCCTGCTCGCCCGAGAGGGACACGTGCCCCAGCTCGGCGAGCCGGGTGAGGACGGTGCGGGCCTCGGTCGGGCCGATCCCGTCCTTCTCGAAGGTGGTGCGCAGCTGCTCGAGAGAAAGGGGACCCTCGGTCTGGGCACGCTCGACCAGCGCATCGACGGTGACGTCGGACTGGTGGGCGGCGGTGGGCAAGTTGTTTCTCCTGCGATTTGGGGGCGTGGGCGAGAATGAGCGGCCTTGATGGGAACACACAAGGTCGAACATCGCATGCACCGGGGCCGTTCAACCGGCTCAGATCTGTCTGGACCGAGCTCGACCTGGTCGTCGCGACGGTTCGGTGCGCCGTCGTTCTGCCTGGTTAACGTCTCACTGCAAAGCGGTGTTCCGCAGACTTCCCTGTGGTGAACCTGCTCACAGGAGATCATCCGCGCAAGGGGTCCGTCGCACACTCTCTCATGCCCGGGCGGACTTCGGCCAGGCGCCACCCGGCCACGACAGGCCCAGTGCCAGGGCCCAGTGTCGGCTCAGCGTCAGGCCCAGCCCAGCGCGTGCAGGCGGTCGTCGTCGATGCCCATGTGGTGAGCAAATTCGTGCACCACCGTGACCTGGATCTCGTGCACGAGGTCGTCGACGTCCTCGGCCATGAGGCAGAGCGGCACCCGGTAGAGCGCGATGCGGTCAGGCAGCACGCTGGAATACTCAGAGCGCTCGGTCAACGGCACCCCCTCGTAGAGACCGAGCAGGTCGGGCTCGTCGGCGTGCTCGTCCTCGACGACCACGCCGACGTTGCGAAAATGCTTGGTCAGGCGGGTCGGCAGCCCGTCGACCGCGTCCTGGACGTAGCCCTCGAACTCTGCGGGCGAGACCGGCTGCACGGGGTCAGTCCAGGTAGTCGCGCAGCTTCTGAGAGCGCGACGGGTGGCGAAGCTTGGACAGGGTCTTGCTCTCGATCTGGCGGATGCGCTCGCGGGTGAGGCCGAACTCGCGACCGATCTCGTCCAGGGTGCGGGGCTGACCGTCCACCAGGCCGAACCGCATCTTGACGACCGCGGCCTCACGGTCGGTCAGGGTGCGCAACACCTCGCCGAGCTGCTCCTGCATGAGCCCGTAGGACACCACCTCGGCGGCGATCGGCGCGTCGGCGTCCTCGATGAAGTCGCCGAGGCTCGAGTCCTGGTCGTCGCCGATGGTGGTCTCGAGACTGACGGGCTCCCGGGCGTAGCCCTGGATCTCCACGACCTTCTCGGGAGTCATGTCGAGCTCCTTGGCGAGCTCCTCCGGGGTCGGCTCGCGACCGAGCTCCTGAAGCATCTCGCGCTGCACCCGGGTCAGCTTGTTGATCTGCTCAACCATGTGGACCGGGATGCGGATGGTGCGGGCCTGGTCGGCCATCGCCCGGGTGATCGCCTGTCGGATCCACCAGGTGGCGTAGGTCGAGAACTTGTATCCCTTGGTGTAGTCGAACTTCTCGACGGCCCGGATGAGGCCCAGGTTGCCCTCCTGGATGAGGTCCAGGAAGAGCATCCCTCGTCCGAGGTAGCGCTTTGCGATGCTGACGACCAGACGCAGGTTGGCCTCCAGCAGGTGGCGCTTGGCCTTGCCGCCGTCGTTGACCAGCCACTCCAGGTCCCGTCGGAGCGCCGCCGACAGCTTCGGAGCTTCGCCCTCGCCCGACTGACGCACCTTCTCGGCAGCGAACAGCCCCGCCTCGATGCGCTGAGCGAGGTCGACCTCCATCTCGGCGGTCAGCAGAGGGACCTTGCCGATCTCTTTGAGGTAGGCCCGGACCAGGTCGGTGCTGATGCCGACCTCGCCCTCGGAGGCAGCCGGCTTCTTGCTGGGCTTGCCGTCCTTGCCTGCAGGCGGCTCCTCGTCCTCGTCATCGTCGTCGACGGACGCCTCGGAGCCGTCGTCCTCGTCGTCCTCGTCGTCCTCGTCGTCCTCCGTGATCGAGGACCCAGGAGCACCGCCGGACACGATCGCGACCGAGCGGCTGACGACGGCGGCCAGGGTCGGGTCTGCAGCGGCCACGACGGCCGGGTCCATCGCTGGGGGGGTCGGCACTGCGCCGATCACGCCCTCGAGCGCCGAGCCCGAAGACTCGGGGTCGGGTGCGCTCGTCAGTGCGGCGTCGCTGCGTCGGCCACGCCGACCTGCCCGTGGCGCGGAGGCGGGTTCGTCGACGGCAGCTCGTGGGCTTCGGGGCGGTGTCACGCTTCGTCCTTCGTCCTGGTGGCGTCTGCCGGAAATGCTCCGGCCGGTCTTACGTGCGGGCGACAGGGGGCAGGGGGTCGGCCTCGGACGTGCGGTAAGGCCCGGCCACGAACGACGGCCCCCGAAGAGGGTCGGGCGTGGTCATGGGCTCCGATACGGACGTCGCGCACCGCACCAGTATCGCCCCTGTCCCGTTCGCCTGCCGTCTCTCCACCAAGATCAACCACGGACGTGTGCCCGTTCAGAGCAGGGAACGCAGGACATAAGGCATGATCCCGCCATTGCGGTAGTAGGCCTGCTCTCCGGGCGTGTCGATGCGGACCACGACGCGAAAGCTGACGTCTCCGGCCTGCACGGTGAGCTCGCGGGGGACGTCCCCGTCGTCGGCCACCCCCGTGATCTGGAACGTCTCCTTGCCGGTCAGGCCGAGCGAGGCGGCGTTCTCGCCCGCGACGAACTGCAGGGGGAGCACCCCCATGCCGATCAGGTTGGACCGGTGGATGCGTTCGTAGGACTCGGCGACGACCGCGCGAACGCCCAGCAGTGCGGTGCCCTTCGCGGCCCAGTCTCGGCTCGAGCCCGAGCCGTACTCCTTGCCCGCGAGGACGACGAGCGGGGTCCCCGCAGCCTGATAGGCCTGGCTGGCGTCATAGATGCTCATCTGCTCGCCGTCGCGCTCGCCCCCCTGGAACAGGGTGACGCCTCCCTCGGTGCCCGGCGCCAACTGGTTGCGCAGCCGGATGTTGGCAAACGTCCCGCGGATCATGACCTCGTGGTTGCCACGCCGGCTGCCGTAGCTGTTGAAGTCGCGCAGGGCCACCCCGTGCTCGGACAGGTAGCGGCCGGCCGGGGAGTCCCGCTTGATGGCGCCGGCGGGGGAGATGTGGTCGGTGGTGACCGAGTCGCCTAGCACCGCGAGCACGCGGGCGTCCACGACGTCGGTGAGCGCCGCGGGCTCGCGGGTCATCCCCTCGAAGTAAGGGGGCTTGCGCACGTACGTCGACTCGGGGTCCCAGGCGAACGCGTCGCCCTCGGGCACCTCGATGGCCTGCCAGCGGGCGTCGCCGGCAAACACGTCCGCGTAGCCCCGGGCATACATCTCCTCGGTGACGGAGCTGCCGACGATGTCGGAGACCATCTTGGCGGTCGGCCAGAGGTCAGCCAGCATCACCGGCCTGCCGTCCGAGTCGGTGCCGAGCGGCTCGGTCGTCAGGTCGAGATCCATCGTGCCGGCCAGGGCGTACGCGACGACCAGCGGCGGGCTTGCCAGATAGTTCATCTTGATGTCGGGGTTGATGCGCCCCTCGAAGTTGCGGTTGCCGGACAGCACCGAGACGACAGCGAGGTCGCCCTCGTTCACCGCCGCCGAGACCTCCTCAGGCAGGGGTCCCGAGTTGCCGATGCACGTCGTGCAGCCGTAGCCGACCGTCTGGAACCCGAGCTTGTCGAGGTAGGGGGTGAGCCCGGCCTCCGCGTAGTAGTCCGTGACGACCTTGCTGCCAGGGGCGAGGGTGGTCTTCACCCACGGCTTGGAGGACAGCCCGCGCTCGACGGCGGCCTTGGCCACCAGGCCGGCCGCCACCATCACGTAGGGGTTGGAGGTGTTGGTGCAGCTGGTGATGGCCGCGATCGCGACCGCGCCGTGGTCCAGCTCGACCCGCTCGCCGCTTGACAGCACCGCGTGGGTCGGGTTGCTGATCCGGTCGCTGACGTCGCCCACGTTGACGGTGACCGGCTTGTCCTCGGGCTTGTCGGCAGCAGGGGCTGCCGGGTCGCTGGCCGGGAAGCTCTCGTTGCTCGCCTCGTCGATGCCGCCGTTGGTGGTGCCTCGGGAGGCCCCGTTCGACTCCATCGGCTCGTTGGCGTAGTCCGGGAGCGCCGTGCGGAACATCGCCTTGGCCTGCGAGAGCGGGACCCGGTCCTGCGGCCGCTTCGGGCCGGCGAGGCTCGGGACCACGGTCGACAGGTCCAGCTCGAGCCGCGCGGAGTAGCGAGGCTCGGCGGACGGGTCGTGCCAGAGCCCCTGCTCCTTGGCGTAGGCCTCCACCAGGGCGACCAGATCGTCGGGACGACCGGTCAGCCGCAGGTAGGCCAGGGTCTCGTCGTCGATGGGGAAGATCGCGCACGTCGAGCCGTACTCCGGGCTCATGTTGCCGATCGTCGCCCGGTCGGCCAGCGGCACGTTGGACACGCCGGGCCCGTAGAACTCGACGAAGGTGCCGACGACGCCGTGCTGACGCAGCTGCTCGGTCACGGTGAGCACCAGGTCGGTCGCGGTGGCCCCGGCGGGCAGCTCGCCCACGAGCTTGAAGCCGACCACCTTCGGGATGAGCATGCTGACCGGCTGGCCGAGCATCGCGGCCTCGGCCTCGATCCCGCCGACGCCCCAGCCGAGCACCCCGAGACCGTTGATCATCGTCGTATGGCTGTCGGTGCCGACCAGGGTGTCCGGGTAGGCGCGGAGCACCCCGTCGACCGTGCGTGTGAAGACCACCTGCGCGAGCCGCTCCAGGTTGACCTGATGCACGATCCCGGTGTTGGGCGGCACGACGGCGAAGTCGCTGAACGCGCTCTGGCCCCAGCGCAGGAACTCGTAGCGCTCACGGTTGCGGTCATATTCCAGGGCGGTGTTGAGGCTGAGCGCCTGGTCGGTGCCGAAATGGTCCGCGACGACGGAGTGGTCGATCACCAGCTCGGCCGGGGCGAGCGGGTTGATCTTCTTCGGATCGCCGCCGAGGTCGGCCATCGCCTCGCGCATGGTGGCGAGGTCGACGATGCACGGCACGCCGGTGAAGTCCTGCATGAGCACCCGTGCCGGCGTGAACTGGATCTCGGTGTCCGGCTCGGCGTTCGGGTCCCAGTCGGCCACCGCCTGCACGTGCTCAGCACGAATGTCGACACCGTCCTCGGTGCGCAGCAGGTTCTCGAGCAGGATCTTCAGGGCGTACGGAAGATCCTGCGCGCCCTCGACCGCTGACAGCCGGTGGATCTCGTGGTCGACGCCCCCGACGGTGAGGGTGCTCTTTGCTCCGAAGCTGTCGGTCATGCCGGTCATCTCTGCCTCCTGGACGTGGTGCTGGTGACGTGGTGGGACGCTACGCGGTGGGTCTGACAACAGGGGCGACGGCAGGACTTCCGGCCGGTGCTCGCACGGCGTCCTCGACGAGGTCCAGGACCCCCTCGAGGTGGTCGATGGACATACCGGCCGCGAGCGAGCTGACCAACCCGTCGAGCACCAGCTGCAAGAAGTCGGCGAGCAGCTCGGTCGGGACGTCGTCGCGCACGGCACCGGTGGCGCGCTGTCGGTCGAGGCGTTGACGGGTCGCCGTGCCGACCCGGTCGGAACGTTCGCGCCAGCCGGCCGCGAAGACCGGGTCGGTCCGCAGGCGTCGCCGGACCTCGAGCTGCACGCCGAGCCATCCGGTGTCCTTGCCGGCCAGCTCGCGCATGACCTGGACGAGCCCGCCGGACTCGACCACTGCCGCCGTACGCCCGGCGTCGTCCTCGGCGAGGGCCAGGAACAGGGCCTGCTTGTCGCCGAAGTGATGGAAGATCGCGCCTCGCGAGAGGCCGGTCTCGGCCTCCAGGACCTTGACGGTGGCGCCCTCGAAACCGTGGCGGGCGAAGGCACGACGGGCGCCGAGCAGGATCGACTCCCTGGTCGCGGCCCCGCGCTCCTGCTCCACTGTCATGCCGCAAACCATACCGTACGGTCGTACTGGGTCGTGCGTCCGGGGCCGGATCAGCCGTCGATGACCCTGCCGGGCTCGATAGCCAGCCGCTCCGGGGCCTCGTCGACCGTCTGACTGAGACCCGTCGCGATCGCGGTCTCGCGCTTGCGACCGATCGTCGGGCCGGCGTTGGCCGCCACCACGCCCATCCAAGGGAGCACGACTGCGCCCACGAAGAAGAGCAGCTTTGCCCAGATCGGGATCGGAAGCGTGACGCCCAGGAGCACGCAGAGCAGCCGTGAGGACTGGGTGATCATGTAGCGACGCTCGCGCAGCGCGATGTCGTCGCTGTGGCTGAGCCTCGCGGTCGTCACGGTCACGTGCTGTGGCACCTTGACAGAGGACGGTCGTCGCGATTCACGCATGCTTCATCTTCCCACCCGTCGGCGCCGGGCGCACGCTCAAGCACGTCGGTCGCGGCGTCGACGTCATCACTCGTCCCTGACGCTGGTCGTGACGGTCACCGACCCCGAACCAAGGAGCTTGCATCCCCCACCTGCGCTCTGCTCCACGGCCGCTCGGCGCCCGGTCGACGGCACCGTCGGACCGCAGACCCTGGCGGCGATCGGCAGCCCCCAGGCGCCCAGGCTCAAGAACACCTCGCCGGCAGACCGGGGTCGTTGGTGATCTTGAGGCCGGTTCAAGGCCCAAGATCACCAAGGTCTGAAGCCGGATGACCCAGGCGCTGAGGGAGGCGATCGCCCTGCTGCGGTGTCCCCACTGCGGTGACGTGCTGCGCCACGAAGGATCGGCGGTGCGCTGCCCGGCGGGTCACGCCTTCGACGTGGCCCGGCAGGGATACCTGAACCTGCTGCCCGGTGGGGCTCGGGCAGGGACGGCGGACACATCCGAGATGGTCGCTGCCCGGGCCGCCTTCCTGGCCGCAGGTCACTACCGTCCGCTGGCCGAGGCCTTGGCGAGGGCCGTGAAGCAGGGGCCGCTGCTGGACGTGGGGGGCGGGCCGGGCTACTACGCCGCCCACCTGCTCGACGCTCTGCCGGTCACCTCAGGGCTGACGATGGATCTCTCGGTCCCCGCCTCCCGCCGGGCGGCGCGAGCGCACCCGCGGCTGGCTGCGGTCGCCGCGGACGCCTGGCAGCCGTGGCCTGTGCTGGACGCCGTGTTCGGCACCGTGCTGTCGGTCTTCGCGCCGCGCGCGCCGGCCGAGGCGTTGCGGGTGCTGGCACCGGGCGGTGTGCTGGTGGTCGCGACCCCCACCCCGGCGCACCTGGAAGAGCTGGTTGGTGAGCTGAACATGATCACCGTGGACCCGACCAAGCCCGCGCGGCTGGCGACCCAGCTGTCCGCCTTCACCCCGGTGGCCGCCGAGCTGGTGGAGGACCAGCTGCACCTGACTGCCGACGAGGTGGCCACCGTCGTGGCGATGGGCCCGAGCGCCCACCACCGGACTCAGCCTGCAACGGGCCGGCGGTGGGTCACCCTGTCCGTGCAGGTCACGTCGTACGCACCACGAGTCGGCACCACGCCCGACCGCGCCCACCGTTCTGGTCGCAGCGGGCCGTGACCTTGCGAGACCAGGCGGGACCAGGACTAGAGGGAGGCGGTCTCGGGGAGCAGCTCGTCGAAGACCGGGTCGCGCTTCTCCGCCTTGGCCGCGAAGGACTCCATCATGTCGTCCGGCTGATACATCCCGGCCTGCCAGGTGGCGATCTGCTCCAGCCCGTCGTCGACCGAGTGGTCCCGGGCGTAGTTCATCGAGACCTTCGTGCCCCAGATCGCCAGCGGCGACTTCGAGGCGATCTCCCGGGCGGTCGACAGCACGCCGTCCAGCAGCGCCTCGTGGGTGTCGTACAGACCCTGCACGAGCCCGACCTCGTACGCCCGGGCAGCCGGCACCCGACGTCCGGTGTAGGCCATCTCCCGGGCAAAGCCCTCCGGCACCACCTTGCCGAGCCGCTGCAGGGTGCCGACGTCGGCGGTCATGCCGATGTTGATCTCCTGCAGGCAGAAGAAGGCGTCGGCCGTGGCGTAGCGCAGGTCGCAGGCCGTGACCAGGTCGAGGGCGCCGCCGATCACTCCGCCCTGGATCGCGGCGAGCACCGGCACCCGGGCCTTCTCCAGGGCGGTGAACGACCACTGGAGCAGCTGGGCGTGGCTGCGCGTGCGGGCGTGCCGTCGGCCGCGCTCCGCGCCCTCGCCGTGCCGGTCGCTGGTGAAGACCGACAGGTCCATGCCGGCGCTGAAGTGCTTGCCGGTGGAGCTGATCACCACGACCCGGGCGCTGGCCTCCTGGCTGATCCCGGTGACGATCTCTGGCAGCTCGCGCCAGAAGTCCGGGGTCATCGTGTTGAGCGCGTCCGGCCGGGACAGGCGCACGTGGGCGACCCGGTCGGTGATGTCGACGTCGAAGCACTGGTAGGCCATGCGGTCGACCTTAGGACCCCGGGGGCCCGGCCCGCGCACTAGGTTGACGGCCGTGACCGAGCCTGCGCTGGAGATGACCGGCGTGACCGTACGACGTGGTGACGCCGTCCTGCTGCGCGACGTCGACTGGGGCGTCGCCGAAGGAGAGCGCTGGGTGGTGCTCGGCCCGAACGGTGCTGGCAAGAGCACGCTGCTGCAGGTCGCGAACGGGACGATCTTTCCCAGCAGCGGGACCGTCGAGCTGCTGGGCGAGGTGTTCGGACGTACGGACCTGCGCGAGCTGCGCACCCGGGTCGGCGAGTCGAGCGCCGCACTGGCGAGCCGGGTCCCGGCGGGGGAGCGCGTGCTGGACGTGGTCGTCACGGCGGCCTACGGCGTGCTCGGACGGTTCCGGGAGGCCTACGACGACGGCGACCTGGTGCGAGCCCGGGAGCTGCTGGCACGGGTCGGGATGGCCGCCTTCACGTCCCGCCGGTTCGGCACGCTGTCCTCCGGCGAACGTCAGCGGGTGCTGCTGGCCCGGGCACTGATGACCGACCCCGAGCTGCTGCTGCTCGACGAGCCGGCCGCCGGGCTCGACCTCGGAGCCAGGGAGGCGCTGCTGCGCCTGCTGACCCAGCTCGCCGCGGACGAGGAGGCCCCGACCAGCGTGCTGGTCACCCATCACGTCGAGGAGGTCCCGGTGGGCACGACCCACGCGCTGATCCTGTCCCGCGGCACGGTGGTCGCTGCCGGCCCGGTGGCAGAGGCGCTCACCGGGCGTGCGATGTCGCGGGCGTACGGCCTGCCGTTGACGGTCATCGAGCGGGACGGCCGCTACGCGGCGACCGCCTGACGGAGCTGATCCCTGGCGGGCAGCAGAACGGCCACCCACCCCGTAGGGCGAGCGGCCGTCGTGAGAAAGATGCTGTCAGCTGATGGCGGCGGTCTCGTCGACCCACTCGGCGGCCGACGGCCGCAGGGTGTCCTCGTACTCCGAGGCGTGGTGTCCGCAGAACATCAGCTCCCCGCCGCTAGGGAGCACCACCCGCACTCTGGCTTGTGCTCCGCAACGGTCGCAACGGTCGGCAGCGGTCAGGGTCGTCGTAGGGGCTGCTGGGCTCGTCGTGCTCATGGCGCCGGTCATGCCCATCACAACACCACATGCACGCGTCGCGTTCCCGGCGGGCAGACTGGGCGGCGTGTCGCAGCCCACGGTTTCCGGTCCCCAGGACGGCCTGCTCGTCGCTGACTTCAGCCGCGTGCTCGCCGGCCCCTTCGCCACCATGATGCTCGCAGACCTCGGGGCCCGCGTCGTCAAGGTGGAAAGACCGGAGACCGGGGACGACACCCGGTCCTACGGGCCGTTCTCGGGCGGCCGCAGCCTTTACTTCGCCCGGGTCAACCGCGGCAAGCAGTCGGTGGCGCTCGACCTCAAGGACTCCGCCGACCTGGAGGTGGCCCGCCGCCTGGCCGCCCGAGCCGACGTGGTGGTCGAGAACTTCCGTCCGGGGGTGATGCAGCGGCTCGGCCTCGGACCGCAGGAGCTGCTCGCCATCAACCCCCGCGTGGTGGCCTGCTCGATCTCCGGGTTCGGCCACACCGGGCCGTGGAGCCAGCGTCCTGCCTACGACGCCGTCGTCCAGGGCATGAGCGGGATCATGGGCATCACCGGCAGCCCGGACGGCCCGCCGATCAAGCCGGGCGTGCCGGTGGCCGATCTGGCGGCGGGGCTCTACGCCTTCGGCGGGATCACCTCGGCGCTGCTCGGCGTGGCCCGCACCGGGGTCGGGACGCACCTGGACATCGCGATGTACGACGCCACCGTGAGCCTGCTCGAAGGGCCCGCGCTGTCCTACCTGGCGACCGGGATCGACCCGCCGCGGATCGCCAATGCGCACTTCTCGATCGCACCGTTCGACACCTTCCGGTGCGCGGACGCCGACATCAGCATCTGCGCGGCGAACGACGGGCTGTTCCTGGCGCTCTCGCGGGTGCTGGGTCGCCCGGCGATGGCGGTGGACCCGCGGTACGTCACCAACGCGCTGCGCAACGAGCACCGGCTGGCGATGAAGGCCGAGATGGAGGCTGTTCTGCGCACACGTCCCGCTGAGCACTGGCTCGGTGAGCTGGACCTGGCCGGTGTGCCGAGCGGACCGATCAACGGCGTGGCTCAGTCGCTGGACAGTGCTCAGACGACCGCCCGCCGGATGGTCGTGACGGCGGGCGGTCTGCCGCTGCCGGGGCAGCCGATCAAGTTCTCGGCGTACGCGGACCCCCTGGTGCGACCGGCCGCACCGGAGCTCGACGAGCACGGTGCGCTGGTGCGTGCCGAGCTCGCTTAGAACCGGGCGAGCGCCTCCACCGCCAGACGGACCGGACGATGGGTCTGCTGCTCGGCCATCGACGTGCGGCCACCGACCAGGCGCAGGAGCAGCGGCCAGGTCCCCGGCAGGTGCCGCAGGACGGTGTGGACGGCCCTGGGGTGTCGTGCGAAGGCCGCGAGAGCCCGCCTGCCCGCGTCCATCTCGGGCCCCAACGCGCCCTCGACGGCCGCTGGGTAGGCCGACAGGTCCCCGACCGCCGCAGCGCCCGCCAGCGCCCCGGAACGCAGCGCGAAGCTGATCCCCTCACGGGTCCACGGTTCCAGCAGCCCGGCGGCGTCCCCGGCGACCAGCACGCGACCCCGCCGCAGCGGCGAGCCGGCCGCGCGCACCCGGGTGAGATGGCCGCCGTCGTGCACCGCGGTGCGCACGTCCAGCCCGAGCGAGGTGACGAACGCGCGGTAGTAGGCGCGCAGGTGCTCGCCCTGACCCCGGTCGCCGATCACGCCGACCGTGACCGTGTCGCCCTTGGGGAACACCCACCCGTAGGAGCCGGGCACCGGGCCCCAGTCCAGGCGTACGTGCCCGGCCCAGTCGCTGCCCGCCGGGGTCGGCAGCTCGCACTCGAGACCGAGGTCGACCTGGTCGCAGACCACGCCGACATACGCCGCAGCCCTTCCCTGCGAGCCGTCGGCGGCGACGACCGCGCGGGCGTGGACCGGTCCCTGGTCGGTGACGACCGTGACGATCCCGTCCTGCTCGTCGTAGCCGCGCACCCGCACCCCGTCGCTCACCGTCGCCCCGGCCTGGACCGCGGCCTGCACCAGCGCCGCGTCCAGCTCGGAGCGCAGCACCATCGGGAGGAAGGCGGGGGCCGTACGGGAGAAGCCCCGCTCGCCCCGGTGGGTGAAGCTGAGCCGGCCGACGGTGTCGCGGGAGACCGCGGCCACATCGACACCGGCCTCCCGGACCGCTGACTGGGACAGCCCGATCAAGCCGCCTCCGCAGCGCTTGTAGCGGGGAAGCACGGCCCGTTCCAGCAGCAGCACGCTGGCGCCGGTCGAGGCCGCCGACCGGGCCGCCGCGGCACCGGCCGGGCCGGCACCGACCACGACGACGTCCCAGGGCTCGGCCCTGGCCAGCTCGGCCCTGGTCAGCTCGGCCAGGCGGTGGTGGGCTGCAGGACGGCCTCGACCAACGCCCCGGTGCGCAGGTGGCTGCCCTGCTGGTAGTCGGGGTCGCGCACCATGTCGCTGAAGTGCTTGCGGCTCGGGTAACGAACCACCAGCACGGCGTCCCAGGCCTGGCCGTCCTCCGCGACCAGCGCGTCGCCGCCGTCGCCGGCGTAGACCACCTCCGCGCCGAACGGCTGCGCGGTCTCGGCGAAGTGGGCGACATACTGCGCGTACGCCGCACGACCGCCGTCGGGACGGAAGCGCAGCAGGTTCAGCATGACCACCGGGCCTCCCGGGTCGTCGGCGAGAAAGGCCTTCAGGCCGGGTCCTGTGGGATCGATCACGTGTCCTCCTGCAAGATGGTCGTCATGACGTCCTTCGCTGATTTCCAGAACGAGGTCTACCTCAAGGGTCTGCTCGGCGAGCCGCCGACCATGCCTTTCGGGTGGGAGGCGATGCAGACCGCTGCGCTCGCGGTGATGACGCCGGAGGCGCGTGGCTACGTGGAGGGCTCGGCGGGGGAGGAGAGCACGTTCCGGGCCAACCGCGACGCCTTCGAGCGGTGGCGCCTGGTCCCGCGGATGCTGCGCGGCATCCCCGCTCAGCGTGACCACACCACCGAGCTGCTCGGGACCACCATGCCGGCGCCGCTGATGCTCGCGCCGGTCGGGGTGCTCTCGATCGTCCACGAGGACGCCGAGCCGGGGGTCGGGCGGGCCGCCGCCTCGCTGGCGGTCCCGATGATCGTCTCGACCGCCGGCTCGCACACGATGGAGGACATCGCGGCAGCCTCCGACGGGCCGAAGTGGTTCCAGCTCTACTGGCCGAACGACCGTGAGCTGGCAGCGTCCTTCGTCCGGCGGGCCGAGGCGGCCGGGTACAACGCCCTGGTCGTCACCCTGGACACCTGGCAGCTGGGCTGGCGGCCCCGGGACCTGTCGATGGCCTACCTGCCGTTCCTGCAGAGCATCGGGATCGCCAACTATCTCGCCGACCCAGTGTTCACCGCCAGCGTGCCCGAGGACGGTCAGGCCGTGCTGCGGTTCGTGCAGGTGTTCAACAACCCGACGCTGACCTGGGCCGACCTGGCGTGGTTGCAGGGGATCACGTCGCTGCCGATCGTCCTGAAGGGCATCCAGCACCCCGACGACGTGCGGCTCGCCCAGGACGCCGGGGTGGCCGGCGTCGTCTGCAGCAACCACGGCGGTCGTCAGGTCGACGGGGCCCTGGGGGCGCTGGACGCCCTGCCGGGCATCGTGGACGCGGCTGACGGTATGCCGGTGCTGTTCGACTCCGGCGTGCGGACGGGCGCCGACGTCGCCAAGGCGCTCGCCCTCGGAGCGGCCGCGGTCTGCATCGGTCGGCCCTACGTGCACGGGCTCGCCGTGGCCGGCGAGGCAGGCGTCGCGCACGTGCTGCGGTGCCTGCTCGCCGACCTCGACCTGCAGAGCGGCCTGGCCGGGCACGCTTCGTGCGCCGAGCTGTCCCGGGACAGCGTGACCCGCGTCTGACCTGGGCACGCGGACTCGGGCACCCGGACTCGGGCACCCGGACCCGGGCACCCGGACTCGGGCACCCGGACTCGGGCACCCGGCTCGGCGCGTGCTGAGCTCATCGGGGGAACCCCTGATGGCCGGGCCGTCCATCAGACTCTCCCCCCACCGGTCCTGAATCATCAGGGGAACCCCCGATGACCCAGGAACCCGATGACCCAGGAACCTGATGACCCAGGAACCTGATGACCCAGGAACCTGATGACCCAGGAACCTGATGACCCAGGGCCGCGAGGGGGAAGTCAGGCGCTGCCGATGGGGACGCCGGTCGGGTCGACCGGGGCCACCTTTTCGCCAGCAGCGTCCAGCGGGCCCGGGATGCCCCGGAACTTGTACGGCATGGCCTCCCGCCCGGCCTGCAGCAGCCACGCCTCGCCCGTGTCGGAGGAGTCGAACGCCTGCAGGATCGCTCGTCCCGCGACGTCGACCGGGATGATCGGCACCCCGGAGCTGCTGAGCATCTCCTTGATGTTCCCGATGATCTTGGTCTCGGCGAAGCTCGGACAGAACGCGTTCACCCGCACCCCGTACGGAGCCCAGGCCGGGCCCAGGGCCCGGACGAAGCCGACGACCGCGTGCTTGTTGGCCCCGTAGACCGGGTCGAACGACGTCGCCGTGAGCCCGGCCATGGACGCGGTCGCGACGATCGAGCCCTGCGTCTTGCGCAGGTAGGGGAGTGCCGCGTGGGCGCCGAAGACGACGCCGTCCAGGTTGATGCCCATCGCCCGGCGGTAGGTGGCGAGGTCGAAGTCCTCGGCGACCCCGCACCCGGTCGAGATGCCGGCGTTGAGGAACACCATGTCGAGCCCACCGTGGATCTCGGCGGCCGCGGCCGTTGTGGCCATCACGCTGTCGAAGTCGCTGACGTCACCGTGCAGGAAGTGCCCGCCGACCTCGTCGGCGACCGCCTGGCCGCCCGCGTCGTCCACGTCGACCAGGACCACCTGGTCACCGCGACGGACGAGCTGCCGAGCAACCTCTGCTCCGAAGCCGGAGGCCCCGCCGGTGATCAGCGCCGTACGGGTCATGCCGCACCCGCAGCCACGCCGGTGCCTTCGACGCCCGCGGTCCCGCCGGCCTGCACCTCGTCCAACGACTCGTCGAGCCCGCCCTGGTCAAGGGTCAGCACCGCGACCCGCTCCCGGTGCTGAGCGCCGTCGCCGAAGCTGTACTCCTGACGCTTGGCCCGCTTGAAGTAGAAGTGGCTGTCGTGCTCCCAGGTGTAGCCGATGCCGCCGTGGTACTGGATCATGGCGCTCACCGACTCGCGGGCGGTGTCGGACGCCTTGGACTTGGCGATCGAGGCGGCGAGGGCGGCGTCGGGGTCACCGAGGTCCAGAGCGTGCGCAGCGAACAGGACCGCGTGCTCGGCCATCGTGATCGCCATGTGCAGGTCGGCAAGGTGATGCTTGATCGCCTGGAAGGACCCGACCGGCCGACCGAACTGCACGCGCTCCTTGTCGTAGGCGACCGTGTCGGACAGCGCCTTGCGGGCGATCCCGACGAGGTCGGCGGCCACGAGAACGGTGGCCCGGTCCAGCAGCTCGGCGTGCGCCTCCGGGGTGCTGGAGCCGAGCTTCTCGGCCGGCCCGGACAGCTCGACGGTGAACAGCCGGACCGTACGGTCCAGGCTCTCGTGGGCGGTCGAGGTGAAGTCACCCTGCTCGACGAGGTAGAGCCCGTCCTGGGCGGCGACCAGGAGCACGTCGGCGGTGCCGGCGTACTCGACGTAGGACAGCGTGCCGGAGAGCGAGCCCCCTTCGGAACGGGCGGGCGCATGATCGACCGACGGGGTGCTGTTAGGGGTCAGCAGCGCCACGGCGCCCTTGACCTCGCCGGCAGCGATCCTCGGCAGCCAGGCCGCCTGCTGCTCGGTGCTGCCGGCCAGGCGCAGCGCCTCGCCGACCAGCACGGTGCCGAGCCACGGCCCGGGGACCGTGCCGGCGCCGAAGGCACGGGACAGGACGGAAGCGTCGAGGACGCCGAGCCCGATCCCGTCGTGCTCCTCGGGGACCATCACGGCCGTCCAGCCCTGCTCGCCGATCGCCTTCCAGAGCGAGGCGGGAACACCGTCGGTGGCGTCGTCGGGGTCGTTCTCGTAGAGCTCGCGCACCTGCGCGCCGGTGAAGCGGTCACCCAGGTAGGAGCGCACCGCGTCCTGGAGGGCGCGCTGCTCGTCGTCGAGGGAGAAGTCCATGGGGGTTCCGTCCTGAGGAAGAAGAGGGTCTAGCGGGGCAGACCGAGCACGCGCTCGGCGACGACGTTGCGCTGGACCTGCTGGGAACCGCCCCAGATGGTGCAGGAACGCGACCACATCGCCAGCGTCGTGAGCTCCTCCAACGAAAGGCCTGGCTGCGGGTCCGGGACCTGGAAGCCGGTGCCGAGCACGTCCTCGTAGACATCGCTGACCCGACGGAAGGCCTCCGACCACATCATCTTGGTCATCGAGGCCTCGAAGCCGAGGTCCTTGCCCTTGGCGACCTCGGACAGGATGTGGAAGGAGTGGTACTTCAGGCACTCGAGGTCGACCAACGCGGTCGCGAGCCGCTGGCGCACCACCGGGTCCTTGATCGCCGGCTGACCGTTGCGGGGCAGCTCGGCGGCCAGCCGGGCGACGGCGTCCCACTGGCGGCGGAAGTCGGTGTACTGCCCGATCGCGGACGACCCGCGCTCGAAAGACAGCAGCAGCATGGCCACGGCCCAGCCCTGGCCCTCCTCGCCGAGGATCTGGTCCTGGTCGCAGACCGCGTCGGTGTAGAAGACCTCGCCGAACTCGCTGGCGCCGGTCATCTGCTTGAGCGGCCGGACGTCGACCCCGGGCTGGTCCATGTCGACCAGCAGCATCGAGATGCCGGCGTGCTTCTTCTGACCCTCCGAGCTGCTCGTCCGGGCCATGGTGAAGATCTTGTCGCCGTGCATGGCGTTGGTGGTCCAGATCTTCTGACCGTTCAGCAGGTACTGGTCGCCCTGGCGCTCGGCCTTCATCGACAGCGCCGCGAGGTCGGAACCGGCACCCGGCTCGGAGAAGCCCTGGCACCAGATCGTCTCGCAGTTCAGCAGCGGCGAGATGATCTCACGCTTCTGCTGGTCGGTGCCGATGGCCATCACCGTCGGCCCGAGAAAGCCCATCCCGAGCGAGTTGACGGTCGTCGGCGCGTGCGCCTTGGCCATCTCCTCGTCGTAGATGGCCTTCATGGTCGGCGTGCCACCGCGCCCGCCGTACTCGGTCGGCCACTGGATCCCGGCAAAACCGGCCTGGGCCTTGCCCTGCTCCCAGGTGCGTCGGGTCTCGAACTGCTCGTCGTCGCTCATGTCCGCCCAGAACTCCGGACGTCGCATGTCAGCGGGCAGGTTGCTGTCGAGCCAGGTCCGCAGCTCGGACCGGAAGTCCTCGTCGGCGGCGCTGAAGGTGAGATCCACTGCTGCTCCTGTCGTGGTGCGTCTTGGTCTGCTCCCCTTGTTATCCCACCCAGCGCCCGGCCTGCACATCGGGAGGGGTGAGCCGGCACGCCGGGCGGGGTGGTAGGGCCCGCGAGCCGCGGGGGCCGCGATGATGTGACGGTGAGATGACGCGGCGGTGAGATGATGTGCCGGTGACTCGCCCCGATGCTGACCGCTACCTCGCCTCCGCCGTCGACCTCGCCCGTCAGGCAGGCGCCCTCGCGCTCGGGATGCTCGAGGGGATCACCACCGACGCCACCAAGAGCAGCCCGACGGACGTGGTGACCGCCGCCGACCGCGCCGTGGAGGCCCTGCTCGCCGACGGGATCCGGTCGGCGCACCCCGGCGACGGTCTGCTGGGCGAGGAGGGAGCCGAGTCCGACGGCACCACCGGCGTGCGCTGGGTGATCGACCCGATCGACGGCACCGTCAACTACCTCTACGGGCTGCCGCAGTGGGCGATCTCGATCGGGGTCGAGGACGAGAGCGGCGCCTTCGCCGGGGCGGTGCTGGACCCGAGCAAGAACGAGCTCTTCACGGCTGTGCGTGGTGGGGGGAGCTTTCTCGACGGCGTCGCACTGCGCTGCTCCTCGGTCACCACGCTGTCTCAGGCCCTGGTCGGAACGGGTTTTGGCTACGACGCCCGCCGCCGCGCGGTGCAGGCCAGGATCCTGCCCGACCTGCTGCCGAAAGTCCGGGACATCCGCCGGATGGGCGCCGGGGCACTGGACCTCTGTGCTGTCGCCGCTGGTCGGCTGGACGCTTACTACGAGCAGAGCACCCAGGAGTGGGACCGTAGCGCCGGTGGCCTGGTCGCGACCGAGGCCGGTGCCCGGGTGGGTGGTCTGCGTGGTCGGCAGGCCTCCCACGACCTCGTCCTGGCCGCCGCCCCGGGCATCTTCGACGCGCTACACGACCTGCTGGTGACCCACGACGCGGACACTCAGCCCTTCTAGGCCCTTCTAGATCAGCTCGCGGGCCTGCTCGTACACCCGGACGGTCTGCTCTCCGATCGCGTCCCAGCCGAACTCGGCGACGGCCCGCTCGCGCCCGGCCGCGCCCATCGCGGCAGCCCGCGCAGGGTCGGCGAGCAGGGAGGCGATCGTCTCTGCGAGGCCGGCCTCGAAGCCGGACGGGTCGTCGGCGGCGTACGGCACGAGCAGCCCGGTACGTCCGTCGTCCACCACCTCCGGGATGCCTCCGACGCCCGAGGCGACGACCGCCGTGCCGCAGGCCATCGCCTCCAGGTTGACGATGCCGAGCGGCTCGTAGACCGACGGGCAGACGAACACGGTCGCGTGCGCCAGCAGCTGGGCCACGTCGGCCTTCGGCAGCATCTCGCTGATCCAGACCACCCGACCGCGGCTCTCCTCCAGCGACTCGACCAGCGCGCGCGCCTCGGCGGCGATCTCCGGGGTGTCCGGGGCGCCGGCGCAGAGCACCAGCTGGCCCGGCAGGTCGGCGGCCGCACGCAGCAGGTGCGCGAGCCCCTTCTGCCGGGTGATCCGACCGACGAAGATCGCGTACGGCTCGGACGGGTCGACGCCGTACCGCTCGAGCACGTCGGTGTCGGACGTGGGCGCGTACGCGACCGGGTCGATCCCGTTGTGCACCACGTGCACCCGCGCGGGGTCGACGCCCGGGTAGACGGTGAGGATGTCGCGCCGGGTGCCCTCGCTCACGGCGATGACGGCGTGGGCGGCGTGCACAGACGCCTACTCGACCCAGCTGCTGACCCGGTAGCCGCCGCCCAGCTGCTCGGCCTTCCACGGCCGGTGCGGCTCGAGCGAGTGCGTCGTGAGCACGTGGGCGCTGCCGTGCTGCAGGGCGGCGAGGTGGCCGGCAAGGTCGGCATACCAGGTGTGGCTGTGCACCACGTCGCAGCCGCCGACCGCGGCCGCGATCCGCAGGTCCACCGACAGCGTCTCGAGCGCAGCGCCGGCATCGGTGAGCCCGGGATCAGCGCCGTGCGCCGTGGCGTCGGTGCGCGGCTCGCCGAAGCAGTGCACGTCCACCTGCGCCCCGGCTCGACGCAGGGCCGGCACCAGGTTCTCGACGTGCACACCCGCCCCCCCGTACACCTTAGGTGGCCATTCTTTCGTCAGAAGCCCGACATGCATGGTCTGACGCTAGTCGGGACAGGAAACCTCCATGAGATCCAGCCCACGTGTCCTCGGCATCGTCCTGGCCGGGGGCGAGGGCAAGCGCCTGTCGCCGCTGA
>JBBSTI010000044.1:0-23756 GCA_038236005.1 Mycobacteriales bacterium
AACGCCACCTGCGGATCAAGAACAGAAGACACCTCCGACAACAAACCATCAACCGTGTGCGACAACACCACGGCCAGGTCCGGAGAATCGGTCAACGACATGCCAGAACAATACCGCAAACAGCCTGGGATCGCAGCATAAATGTTAGGCCACGAGCGCAATCCGGAAACGCTCTGACGGACTGAAAGTGTCAGACCCAGGTGGTATGAGCGGCCCAAGGCCCCGACGTCGTTAACAACGTCCGGTCGCCCTGCCAGGCCTCACCGCAACGCGGTCGCACAACAGCGGGCAGGCACTCTAGCTCGGAAGAACGGCGAAGCGCGAGCCGGTCGACAACGTGCGTAGATGCGTAGATGAACGTCAGGGCGGGACGTCGCCGTGGAAGGCAGAAGCGGGACGTCGCCGTGGAAGGCAGAAGCGGGACGTCGCCGGGGAAGGCAGAAAAAGGCGCCGAGAAGGATCTCGACGAACGAGGTGAGCCTCGCCTTCCTGGCTTTCGTGCATAGCGGACCAGAACTACGGAAGAATCGCTGTCGCGACGCGAAGATCTTTTGCTCGTCACGAATCCGGCCCGCGCATCTTGCCTTGACATCCGTTTGAGGAAGATCGTCGGCGGGAGCCACCCGGACGGGCAGTCAAGACAGGAGGTCAGGCATCTGCGATCAGGCATCGGTGAGATGAGCTAGGAGCGGTCAGGCAGAAGCGGTCACGCATTGACGGTCAGCGCCGCCGTCATCGGCATCAGCTTGGAAACGGTCTCGGCCAGCTCGTCGTGCGGCTTGGAGCCGGCGACGATCCCGCCGCCCGCGAACAGCCGCAGCCGTGAAGGGTCGGCCGGGTCAGCCTGGGCGCACCGCAGGGCGATCCCCCACTCCCCGTCGCCGGACGCGCCGGTCCAGCCGACGGGCCCGGAGTAGCGCCCGCGCTCCATCCCCTCCAGCTCGGTGATCACCGCGAGCGCCGCCGCCCGCGGGGTGCCACAGACCGCGGCTGAGGGGTGCAGGGCCGCGGCCAGGGACAACGACGACGTGCCGCGGCGTACGGCGGCGCGCACGTCCGTCGCCAGGTGCATCACGTTCGGCAGCTCGAGCACGAACGGTGCGGACGGCACGTCGATCGAGGTCACCAACGGTGCGAGCGCGTCGGCGACCGAGCCGACCGCATAGCCGTGCTCCTCGACGTCCTTGATCGACCGCGGCAGCATGCCGCCACGACGCAGGTCCTCGTTCGCGTCGCCGCTGCGGCGCAGGGTGCCGGCCAGGACTCGGGACGTGGCGATCCCGTCGCGCAGCCGTACGAGCATCTCCGGCGTCGCCCCGACCAGTCCCTCGACGGCGAACGTCCAGCACGACGGGTAGTCACGAAACAGCGCCTGCAGCGGCCAGCGCAGGTCGACGGGCTCGAGGGCCTGAGCCACGACGGCTCGCGCGAGCACCACCTTGGAGACCTCGCCGGCCGTGATGCGCGCGACACCCTCGGCGACGATCGCGGTCCAGGCGGCGCCGTCCGGGACGTCGTCGGTCAGCGTCAGCCCCACCGGCGTTACCGGGGTGCCGGTCGCGAACGCCCGCACGTCACCGTCGGCCCCGTCGACCGTCGTCACCCACCACACCCCGTCGCGCTGGCCGACGACCACCGACGGGACCACCAGCACGGACTCCGCCCGGTCCCCGTCGAAGGCGAACGAGCCGAAACAGACCAGGCCCGAGCCCGGCAGACGTACGTCGTCCTCGACCTCCGCCGCCCCGACCAGGGCGGTCCACCAGGCCTCGGCGTCGACGAACCGCGACCGCCCGGACACACCTACCGACGTCGCCCGGCCCCACCCGACGAGACCCTCGTTGCCGCGTACCCACGCGAGCGGAGAGTCGTCCGGCAGCAGCTGCAGCAACGGGCCAGGGTCAGCGACCGGGAGCGTGCGGACGGTCAGGCGCGGGGTCGGCACCCCCGGATCGTACGGACGTGCTGAAGTGCTCGCGGAATCACCCTGTCTCGTCGGCCCTAGACCTGCTGGCAGTGGGCAAGGATGGAGCAAGGCGGGTCGCCGACCGGGTGCCCGCGGGACGAGAGGAACGATGAGCATGGGCGTCTCGCTCAGCAAGGGTGGCAACGTCTCACTGACCAAGGAGGCCCCGGGTCTGACCGCGGTCCTCATCGGTCTGGGCTGGGACGCACGCAGCACGACCGGCGCCGACTTCGACCTGGACGCCTCGGCGATCCTCACCGACACCAGCGGCAAGGTCATCTCCGACGGCCACTTCGTCTTCTTCAACAACCTCAAGAGCCCGGACGGCTCGGTCGAGCACACCGGCGACAACCTGACCGGCGAGGGTGAGGGCGACGACGAGGCCCTGACGGTCAACCTGGCCGGTGTCCCGGCCGAGGTCGACAAGATCGTCTTCCCGGTCTCGATCTACGACGCCGAGGCTCGCGGCCAGTCTTTCGGCCAGGTGCGCAACGCCTTCATCCGGGTGGTCAACCAGGCCGGTCAGGCCGAGATCACCCGCTACGACCTCTCGGAGGACTACTCCACCGAGACGGCCCTGGTCTTCGGCGAGCTCTACCGTGCCGGGTCCGACTGGAAGTTCCGCGCGGTCGGCCAGGGCTACGCGTCCGGCCTCAAGGGGATCGCGCAGGACTACGGCGTGAACGTGGGATAGGGGCACCTGATGGTCGACTACACGAAACGTCCTTCCAGCCCCTCCTCCAGCGGTAGCGGTGCCCAGGGTGGCGGGGTGAGCCTGTCCAAGGTCACCCTCACCAAGGCCTCGCCGACCATCTCGCTCACCAAGGGTGGTGGCGCGAGCGGGCAGATGAAGGTCAACCTGTCCTGGAACGCCAAGCCTGAGGGCGGCGGAGGGGGCGGTTTCCTCAAGAAGCTGGCCGGCGGCAACAAGGGCATCGACCTCGACCTCGGTGCGCTGTACGAGATGGCCGACGGCCGCAAGGGCGTCATCCAGGCGCTCGGCAACCAGTTCGGCGACCTGAACGCGCCGCCCTACATCAAGCTGTCCGGGGACGACCGCACCGGCGGCGGCGGCGAGGACCTGGTGATCAACCTCGACCAGCTGCAGAACATCCGCCGCATCCTGGTCTTCGCGTTCATCTACGAAGGTGTGCCGGCCTGGGACAAGGCCGACGGCGTCGTCACGCTCTACCCCGTGGGCGCAGCGCCGATCGAGGTCAAGCTGGACGAGTCCTCCGGCACCCGGATGTGTGCGATCGCGCTCCTGGAGAACGCCGGCGGGGCACTGGACATCCGCCGCGAGGTGCAATACATCCAGGGCGCGCAGGACGCGCTGGACCGTGCATACGGCTGGGGCATGGACTGGACGCCCGGCCGCAAGTAGCACCTGTACGCCTAGCACGGCACACGAGCCCGATCGGTCCGCCGGTCGGGCTTGTGGCGTGTCTACCGTGACGGCATGCCTCCCGGACCGACCACAGAACACACGCTGACGCTAGGCAGCGCGCCCGGGCTCGTGCTCGAGGTCCTGACCTACGGCGCCACTACGCCAACCGGATCGCCGGCGGCACCTTCTCCCTGGACGGCCGGCAGGTCCAGGTCCCGGCCAACGATCGCGGCAACGCGCTCCATGGCGGGCCGGACGGCTTCGATGCCCGGGTGTGGGAGGTCGTCGAGCACGCCCCTGACCGGGCTGTGCTGCGACTGGTCAGCCCGGACGGTGACATGGGGTTTCCCGGTGAGCTGACCGCGCTGGTGACCTATCGGGTCGACGCCACGTCGGTGGACATCACCCTGGAGGCCACCACGGACACCCCGACCGTGGTGAACCTGACCAACCACACCTACTGGAACCTGGATGGCGCGGGCGGCACGGTCGACGGGCACCTGCTCACCGTCGACGCGGACCAGTTCACGCCGGTCGATGCCACCGGGATCCCGCTCGGAGAGCATGAGAGCGTCGAGGGCACTCCGTTCGACCTGCGGCAGCCCACGCTGCTCGGCCCGGCCGTGCGAGCGCCGCACGCGCAGACCGAGGACACCCGAGGGATCGACCACAACTACGTCATGAAGGGCGCGGGCCCGCGGGATGCAGGTGTATCGGGTGCGGGGATGCGTCGCATCGCCGTGCTGGAGGCCCGGACCAGGCTCGAGCTGTGGTCCGACCAGCCGGGCCTGCAGGTCTACACCGGCAACAACCTCGACGGCACCACCCGCTCGATCGACGGCCTGACCTACCGGCAGGGAGACGGGATCGCGCTGGAGCCGCAGCGGTTCCCGGACACCCCACGTGGCCGTCGGCCCGGCTCGACCCCGGGCCGACCTACCGCTCGGAGATCCTGTGGCGGTTCGGACCGGCCTGACCGGACGTTCGTGCATGCTTCTGGCGTGCGGCACTTCGACTTCCTGACCGATCCTGCGCGCGAGGCACTGTTTGCCGTCCCTCCGCAGCCGGTCGATCGCGCAGGTCCCCCAGCGGCGTTGGCGCTCGCCCTCGGCGCCACCTTCTACAGCCCAGGGACCCGGCCGGACCTGCCTGCCGATGCCCGCCGTGCCGCGTCGATCGGCACCACCAGCCACGTGTGGTGCCTGGAGGACGCGGTGCCGCACGACGCGGTGCCCGAGGCGCAGGCCAACGTCGTACGGTCCCTGCGCTCCTTCACCGACGACGAGCACCTCCCGCTGCTGTTCGTGCGGGTGCGCACCCCGGAGCAGCTGCTCGCGGTGGTCCGGCAGGCCGGTGAGGCAACCCGACACCTGACCGGGTTCGTGCTGCCGAAGTTTCTGCCCGGCGACCCCGGCCTCGCCTGGATGCAGGCGCTCGAGCAGGCCGGGCCGGGGCTCTACGGGATGCCGGTGCTCGAGGACGAAGACCTTGCCTGGGCCGAGACCCGGGGCGAGCACCTCGCCGGGATCCGGGCCCTGCTGGACGCCCACCGCGACCAGGTGCTCTCGGTCCGGGTCGGGGCCACCGACCTGTCCGGGCTGTTCGGGCTGCGGCGCGACGCGGATACCACGATCTGGGACGTCGCCGTCGTACGCGACATGCTCAGCCACGTGCTGAACGTCTTCGCCCGACGTGGCGACTACATCGTCAGCGGGCCGGTCTGGGAGCACTTCTCCGGCGACCGGTTGTTCAAGAGCCAGCTGCGCGAGACCCCGTTCGCGACCCACCGCAGCCAGGGTCTGCGCCAGCGGCTGCTCGCCGGCGACACCGACGAGCTGCTCCGCGAGGTCACCCTGGACCGGGCCAACGGGTTCGTCGGCAAGACCGTGATCCACCCGACTCACGTGAACCTGGTGAACGCGATGTCGGCAGTGTTCCGCGACGAGCACGACGACGCGCTCGCCGTCCTCGCCGGGCGCGGTGCCGGCGGGCTGGTCGCCTCCCCGTCCGGCGGCAAGATGAACGAGCTGGGGCCGCACGAGCTGTGGGCCGAGCAGGTGTCGGCCCGGGCCGCCGTCTACGGGGTGCTCGCCGAGGCCGACGGGGTCGTGCAGCTGCTCGACGCCGGGTGGCGGGTCGCGCAGCAGGCCTACGGGACGTCACCGTCATCGTCGCCGTCACCGGCGACGTCGTGAGCCCGGCTGATCGGTCGGCCGGGCGGCTCGGCGGGGACTGTGCTGTCGTGGAGCAGGGCCTGGGACTGTCCTGGCAGCTGCGACAGGACCCGTACGGGCACGGCTTCGCGCCCCTGGTCGCGCTGGCCCTGCGCGACAACCCCAAGCGCGCCCAGCTGGTCGTGTCGACCGTGCTCGGCAAGCATCTGCCGGTGGACCCCGCGGTTGCGATCGACGCGGCCGGACGGCTTGCCGCGCTGGTCCCGGGGGACGGCCCGTTCACCGTCCTCGGCTTCTGCGAGACCGCGACCTCGCTCGGCCACCTGGTCGCGACCGCGCTCGACGCGCCGTACGTCCACACCACCCGCCGCCCGGACCTGTCCGTCCCGGTGCTGACCGGGTTCCAGGAGGAGCACTCGCACGCGGCGCAGCACTGGCTGCAGCCCCGCGCCGGCCTGTTCACGCCAGGCGGCACCTGCGTGCTGGTCGACGACGAGCTGAGCACCGGTCGGACCGCCCGCAACACGATCGCCGCACTGACACCCCTGCTGCCGGGCACCCGGTTCGTCGTCGCGGCGCTGCTCGACCTGCGGCCCCCGGGCGAGGCCGAGGACCTGCACGTCGTCACGCTCGCCGGCGGCTCGCTGGTGCTGCCCGAGGACGTGCAGGACCGGGCGACCGCGTTGCGCACCACGCTCGCTGACGTCCCCTCTGCGCCGACGCCCTCCGCCCGCGGGGCGGTCACGCTGCTGGACGCTCCCTGGGACGCACCGCTCGGGGGGCGTACGGGCACCACGCCCGACGACCTTCCCGCCCAGCGCCGTTGCCTCGCCGACACCGCCGCCGCGCTGTCCCTGTCCGGCGGCCCGACGCTGGTGCTGGGCACCGAGGAGCTGATGTGGGCCCCGCTGCAGCTGGCCGCGCTGTTGCGGGGGTCGGTTCCCGAGGTCGTGTTCCACAGCACCACCCGCAGCCCGGTGCTCCCGGCCCAGGTCGACGGATATGCCGTACGGCGTGCAGTGGTCTTCTCTGCCCCGGACTCCCCCGAGCGCGCGTCCCGGCTGCACGGGCTCCCCGACGAGCCGTACGCCGACATCGTGGTCGTCACCGACACCCCGGCGGCGGCGGCGGCCGGGGTGGCCGAGGCGCTGCGTCCCTGGGCGTCCGAGCGTGTCCACGTCGTGGGCGTGGGCGGGGTGGGCGTATGACAGGGCTGCAGCCGGCGGGGCCGGGATTCGGGTCGTACGCCGCAGCCGAGGTCACCTGGCTGCTCACCGACCTGTCCGGGATCGCGCTGGAGGTCGCGACCGAGGACCGTGAGGAGATGGTGCAGGGCGGCCGGCACTACGCCGAGATGCTGCCGGTGGAGTACCAGCCGGACGAGGCCTACACGACCCTGTTCCACCGCGCGCTGGCCCAGACCGCCGCCCGGATCGCCGAGGCGGTCGGGGTGGTCGGCGAGCTGCTGCTCCGGGCTCACGACGGCCCGCCGGTGCTGGTCAGCCTGGCCCGCGCGGGCACCCCGATCGGCATCCTGCTCCGCCGCTGGTATGCCGCCCAGGGCCTGGACACACCGCACTATGCGATCTCGATCGTGCGTGGTCGCGGGATCGACGAGGTCGCCGTCCGCCACGTCCTGGCCCGGCACGCCGCCCGCGACGTGCGGTTCGTCGACGGCTGGACCGGCAAGGGCGCGATCGCCCGCGAGCTGGCCGAAGCGGTCAGCGCCTTCCCCGACCTGGACCCGCGCCTCGCGGTGCTCGCCGACCCGGGCTCCTGCACCGACCTGTACGGCACCCGCGACGACTTCCTGATCCCCTCGGCCTGCCTCAACTCCACCGTCAGCGGACTGGTCTCACGGACCGTGCTGAACGACCTGATCGGCCCGCAGATGTTCCACGGCGCGAAGTGTTATGCCGAGCTGGCCCCGGTCGACGTCTCGAACGTGTTCCTGGACGCGGTCAGCGCTCACCTGGCCGGGCCGGTCGCCGTCCCGGACGAGGACCGCACCCCGACCTGGGCCGGCTGGGCGGCCGTCGAACAGCTGGCCGCCGAGCACGGGATCACCAACCTCAACCTGGTCAAGCCGGGCGTCGGTGAGACCACCCGGGTCCTGCTGCGCCGCGTCCCGTGGCAGGTGCTGGTGCGTCCGGACCGCGAGGCCGACCTCGAGCACGTCCGGATGCTCGCCGCGGCACGGGGCGTCCCGGTCGTCGAGCGCGCCGACCTGGCGTACTCCTGCGTCGGTCTGATCAAGTCGCTGTGACCCGATGACCCGCGTGCTCATCGCGGTCGACCTTGACCAGACGGTGATCTACAGCGAGCGGTCCGCGGGGCTGGCCGGGCCCTCGACCACGGTCGAGCACCTGGACGGCCGACGGCTGAGCTCGATGACGACCGGGGCGCACCGGGCCTACGCCGCGCTGGCCGCTCGGCACCGGCTGGTCCCGGTGACGACCCGGACCCGGGAGCAGCTGCGCCGGATCACCTTGCCCGCGCCCGCCGAGCATGCCGTCTGCGCCAACGGCGGCGTCCTGCTGCACCACGGCGAGCCGGACGAGGACTGGGCGCGCTGGGTTGCCGGGGTATGCGCGGTCAGCGCGCCGCACCTCCAGGTCGAGGCGCGGCTGCGTGAGGTCGAGGGGCAGGACTGGGTGCGCCTGGTCCGGGTCGCCGAAGGCCTGTTCGTCTACCTGGTCGCCCACTCCCGCGACGCGATCCCGAATCCCTGGCTGGACGACCTGCGCGCCGAGCTGGAGACGCAGGGCTGGGGGGTCTCGGTGCAGGGCCGCAAGGTGTATGCCGTGCCGCACGGGCTGTCCAAGGCCACCGCGGTGGCCCGCCTGCAGGAGCAGCTCCACGACGAGGTCCTGCTCGCGGCCGGCGACAGCCTGCTCGACCAACCGCTGCTCACGCTGGCGGCCGGTTCCGGCGGCGCGGTCCGGCCCGCGCACGGCGAGCTGCACGACCTGGCCTGGGCCGGCTCGGACGGCGCACCGGTGCACGTGACCCAGACCGACGGCGCCCGGGCCGGCGAGGAGCTGCTGCTCTGGCTTCGCACTCGCGCCGACGGTGCCACGAGGACGGGCTGGCCAGCTAGTCCGCGCTGCCGCTGAAGATCCCGCCGAGACCGGTACCGGTCTTCTTGTCGCCCGCCCCCGCGTTCTTCTGCAGTGCCTTCGCGAGCGCGTCGATCGTCATCGACTGCAGGATCACCTGCCCGTCACCCTCCAGGGTGGCCTGCGACAGCCCCTCGCCGCCGAACACCGCATTCATCATCCCCGCTCGGTTGAGGCCCCCGACCCGCTCCACCCCGTACCGGATGGTGCCCTCGAAGGCCACGATGCAGCCGGTGTCGACGTAGAGCTTGCCGCCGTACTCCGCAGGATTGATGTCGATGAAGTTGCCCGCGCCGCCGAGGAACAGCGTGCCGCCGGTCTCGGAGGTGAACGTCTCCAGCACGAACCCCTCACCGCCCGAGAAGCCGGTACGCAGCCCGGAGAAGGCGACGTCGAACCGTACGGTGCCCTCGGCCCCGATGAATGCGTCCTTCTCGGCCATCCAGGTCTGCCCCGGACGCACCTCCAACGCCCGCATCTCCCCCGGCAGGACCCCGGCGAGCGCGACGAGCCCGTCGCCGCCGCGGGTGCTGAAGTGCTGGAAGGCGAACGACTCACCGGCGGCCATCCGCTTGCCGGCTTCGACCGCGCCCCGCAGCAGACCCCCGAAGCCGCCCGCGGCCGGTCCTTGCGCGGTCGAGGTCGGCTGGCTGAGCTTGGTCTCCATCACCACGTCGCCCGACCGGAACAGAAACTTCCCGGCCTCGCAGAACAAGACCTGCCCGGGCCGGAGCGTGCAGACGATCATCTGCATCGCGTTGCCGACGACCTGGTGGTCGAGCATCTGCGGGCTCCTGTCAGCAGCGGGTGGGTGCGGGGCTAGCGGGGCTGGGAGCCGAGCACGTCCTCGGTGTCGTCGACGTCGACCTGCACCCGGCGGGCACGCAGCGAGCTGATCAGGGCGGCAGCGATGAAGGCGACCCCGGTGAGCCCGGTGACGACCTCGGGGATGTGGAAGTGCACCGACAGCAGCATGATCGAGGCGAGCACCCCGATCGCCCAGTGGGCGCCGTGCTCGAGGTAGATGTATTCCGACAGGGTGCCGGCCCGCACCAGATAGACCGTCAGCGAGCGGATCCAGAAGGCGCCGATGCCCAGGCCCAGGGCGATGACCAGGATCTCGTTGCTGATCGCGAAGGCGCCGATGACCCCGTCGAAGGAGAAGCTGGCGTCGAGGACCTCAAGATAGAGGAAGGCGAAGATGCCGCCTTTAAAGATCGCGCCGGTCATGCCACTGACCTTGCCGTCCGCCGGGCCCGCCGCCGCACCGGCCGCAGCCGCTCCCGCCGAGCCGACCGCGCCCGGGACCAGCTCCTCCTCTGCCTCCTCACGGGCCTCCATCGACGCCTCGAAGAGCCCGTCCAGCCCGTTGACCGCGAGGTAGACGATCAGGCCGAGCATCCCGGCGATGAGGACGTCTTCCTTCTCACCGGCGTCGGCGATGCTGAACATGAAGAAGATGCCGCCCAGCGCGACCAGGACCGACAGGTTGGCGAACGCCGCAGCCTTCTGCAGCACCTTCTCGACCGGCTTGATCCACAGGACGTCGCGCTCGTCGTCGAACATGTAGTCCAGGAAGATCATGAACAGGAACGTGCCGCCGAAGGCGTAGATGAGCGCCTCGGAGGAGGCCAGCTCCCGGCCGTAGGCGTCCGCGTCGTTCAGCGCGAGGGAGATGACGTCCGGGATGGACAGCGAAGCGGTGAGCGCGACGATGATGATCGGCAGCACCAGCCGCATGCCAAAGACGGCGATGATGATGCCGACGGTCAGGAACAGGCGCTGCCAGATCGGGTGCATCCGGTTGAGCACCTTGGCGTTGACCACGGCGTTGTCGAAGCTGAGCGAGATCTCCAGGACCCCGAGCAGCAGCACGATCGCTGCGGTCTGCGGTCCGCCGAAGACGAGAGCGACAACGACGGCGACGACGGTCAGGACCGCCGCCGGCCCGAAAAACTTCAGCATGCTGTTCCCCTCGACCCGGTGAGCGGGCAACAGTAGGGCAATCGGCCCACGACTCGGGGCCCGTCACAGCAGCGACAGCGGGCCGGCTGGCCACGTCCTGCACCGGCTCCTCGGGCGTCAGTAGGTCCGGCCCGCCAGCCACCGACCCGGGCTTGGCCCAGCGCACGTTACGCAATGGTCGGGACAGGTCGCCAGCTCGTTGAGCCGCTACTGCGGGATCAGCGCGGTCAACCCGTCGAGACGAAAGGGCCGCCCGGTCGGCTGCTCGGGGTCACGGTGCTGAGGGGGCCGTCGGGCGCGCTCGGATCAGTCCTCGTTGCGCGGCATCGGGATGCCGGCGAGCAAAGACTTCACCTCGTTCTCGCGGTAGCGGCGGTGGCCGCCCAGCGTGCGGATGGAGGTGAGCTTGCCGGCCTTCGCCCAGCGGGTGACCGTCTTCGGGTCGACCCGAAACATCGCTGCGACCTCAGCGGGGGTCAGCAGGGCCTCCGCCTCAGGGGTACGGGACGTCATCTCGGGTTCCTCTCACCATGGGACGGGCCCAGAGGGTCCGTCTGCATCAGTTGACGTGATGCCCGCCCAGTCAGTCGTGACACGAACACTGTGTCACGCCGCAAATCGTACAGGTGGGTTGATGCCCCCACCTGCCCGGCTGAACCGTCCGCCTCACGGCTGGACGGGCGGGACAGCGAGGTCCACGACACCCGGGGCCAGCCCGAGGTCCCGGGCCCGCCCCGTCGCGAGGTCGAGCGTGACGAGGCGGAAGTCGGCCGAGCCCCGGCGTCCGACCCCGTAGGCCACGTCCCGGCCGGATGGCGAGGTGTAGACGTCGAGGTCGCCCATCACGTCGAACGGCAGACGGGTGCGCCCCAGCGTGGTCAGCGCGCCCGACGACGACGCCTCAGCGATCGTGTCGCGGACGGAGTCTCCGAGCAGCAGACGGCTGCCGGTCGTCGGATCGGTGTCGTTCTGGGTGTACGCCGCCCCGGCGACCCCCAGGGCCGGCCCGTCCCCGTAGGTGAGCGATGCGCCGACACCTGTCGCTGCGCCGGCGGCGAACGGCTGCACCAGGTTCTGCCCGGTGTCGCTGACCACCCGCAGCACATCGGCGACCGGGTCGACGTCCACCCCGAAGGCCGACCCCGACAGGGCCACGGTCAGCCGCGTGGACAACGCGACCCGGCCGCTGCCGACGTCCACCGTGTAGAGGCCGCCGCGGTCACCGAGGCCGTACAGCAGACCGTTCGCGACCCGGTAGTCGATCCCGACCAGACGCGTGTCGCCGGCGAAGCCGGACAGCCGTGCACCGACCGTACGAGACCCGGCCGCGTCGCCGGTCTGCAGCTGCACCACCCGCTGCGCCGCGTCGTCGGTCAGCCCGGTGACCAGCAGCCGGCCCTTCGGCACGACCGGTGCGACCACGGCGCCCGTGCGCAGCGAGAGCCCGACCAGGAGCGGGTCGTGGTCGCTGGACCGGAAGGCGTCCGGGGCGTAGAGGGGCAGCGCCGAGGACTCCCGCTCGAAGGAGGACTCGCCCAGGTCTTGGACGTCGTCGTTGTAGTCCAGCAGCGGGCTCTCGTCGGCGTTGACGTGCCAGACCGTCGCGCCGGTCACCTGTGCCGCCAGGGATCGGTTCGCGAGCGCGTGGTCCAGCGAGCCGAGCAGCCCGTCGAACAGATAGCTGTAGGAGGTCGGGCCCTCGTAGACCTTGGCGAGGTCGCTGAACCCGGTGTCGGTGAGCGCCGTGATCGGTCGCTCGGCCGCGTAGGCGTTGAGGTCGCCGATCACCAGGACGTCGGGGTCGCCCGAACCGGTCGGGTCGGTCGCGAGGAAGCGAACCAGCGCCTCGGCGGCCGCCGTACGCGTGCCGTCGCAGTTCCCGGACCCGTCGGTGGCGTCGTCGCCCGCACCACAGCCCGAACCCTTGCTCTTGAGGTGGTTGACCGCGACCGTGAACCGCTCCCCGGTGGCGACCTCGTCGAAGGTCTGGACCAGGGCGGGCCGGTTCTTGGTGTCGACGAAGGCCGGGTCCACGGTGCTGTCCAGCACGGCGTACGTCCCGGCCGGCGTCACGGCCGCCGGCTTGAAGACCAGCGCAACCTTGATGGCATCGGTCCCGATCGTCCCGGTGTCGAGCGAGGCATAGGTGCCAGGGGCGGTCGCGGCGTTCAGCGCGGCGACGATCTCGCCGGTCGTGCGCCCGGCGTCGTTCTGCACCTCGACCAGGCCCAGCACGTCGGCGTCGAGACCGAGCAGCTCGGCTGTGGTCTTCGTCCGCTGGCGCTCGCGCTCGGCGGCCGAGTCGGCGCCGCGGCAGTCCAGGTCCCCGCTGGGCCCGCACGGCCCGGCGCTACGGCTCGAGGTCTCGTCGATCGTGGCGAAGGCGTTCAGCACGTTGACGCTCGCGACCTTGAGCCGCCCGCCGACCGGTGACGGAGCAGCCGGGCGCGGGTTCACCGAGGTGAACGTGTAGTCCTCGCCGGGCACGGCCCGCAGCTGCCACTGACCGAAGCTGTAGGCCATCACGCCGGTGAGGTCGATGATCGTGTCACCGCCCCGGAAGGTGTTGTCGACCGAGAGCCCCGGGGTCGGGAACGGATAGGGCTCGTTGTCGAGCGGCCCGGAGGTCGCGTCGTTCTGGTCGTCGCTCCCGTCGTCCAGCAGCAGCCGTCGCGTCGCGAGGTCGGCCAGGTAGGCCTGATAGCCCGCCTCGGTCGGCGTCGTGGTCTCGGAGTACTGGTAGGGCCGCTCCTGCGCCGTCAGACCGAGCTGGCCGAACCGCGCCAGGTTGAAGTACTCGCTCAGCGCCAGCCGGGTGGTGACCGTGGTGAGCATCCCCTCCTGGGCCTGGAAGGTGGCTGCCTGGTCCGTGCCGGTCGCGGCCGGCAGGGTCACGACGGCCGGGGTCGGACGGGGCTGCCCGGAGGCGGTCACCGCGACCAGGCCGGCAGTCACGTCGAGCTGGGTGCTGCCGAAGAGCTCCCCGACGGTGCCGGTCGCGCGCACCAGGTCGCCGGCGGCGAGGCTGGGGCTGCAGACCGCGTCGCAGAACACGTACAGGCCCTCCGAGGTGGCCGGGTCGGCGTCGGCATCGACGTCGCGGGACTGCACGAAGAAACCGATAGACGCGTCCTGGCGGGTGATCACCGTGGTGACGACCGCCTCGACGGTGACGTCCTGACCGGCCAGCGGGCTCGCGGCGCCGCTGCCCTGAACGGCGCTGATCGCCACGACGGCGGCCGGCTCGACCGGACCACCCCCGTCGTCGCCGCCCCCGCCGTTGGCCGCGCCCCGGGTCTCGGCCGCCGGCTCCTGCCAGGTGCCGTCCCCGTACGTCGCCCCAGGCCCGGTCAGCTGCAGGGAGAGCCCGGCCGGGGTGGAGCTGGTCTCGGCCACCCCGAGGTCGGTGCTGGCCAGACCGGCGGCCGGACCGTCGGTGGCGGTGAGGACGCCCTCGTAGGACAGCAGCTGCTCGACCACGTCGTGTTCCGGACCGCCGGAAGACCCTCCCGGCCGCACCAGCGCGAGCGCGTCCGGCGAGCCGTTCTGGATCCCTGGGGTCTCGACGACGGTGAAGGCCGCGGTGCCCAACAGCGGATAGGTGGCGTAAGACGTGCCGTTGGAGCCGTTGTAGAGCACGACCGACCAGCCGGCGAGGTCGACCCCGCCGGGGTTGGCGATCTCGACGAACTCGCCGGTGTCGGCGCCGGCGTTGTCGTAGTGCACCTCGTCGACGAAGACCATGGAACCGCCCGGGGCCACGGCGAGCGCGGGCCCGGCGACCAGCACGGGGGCGAGCAGGGCCGCAGCGCCCACCAGGGCAAGAGCGGTGTGTCGACGCTGAGGCATGCGAGGGACCCGTCCGTCTGAGGTGTGTGAGGTGTGTGAGGTGCCGGTGAGGCGGCTCCACCCAATCACCCGGTGCCCCCAGACGGGTCACGAAGAGGTAGCGAACGGGTGAACGCCCGTACGCAGACGGCGCCCGGGGGGAGTCCCCCGGGCGCCGTCTGGTCGCGCTGGTCCTGCTGTCAGCTAGCTGGACTGTCCGGACAGGTCGCCCGAGCGCACCAGGAACGCCGCCATCTGGCCGCGGCTGACGCCGTTGCCGGGACCGTAGGTGGACCCGCCGCTGAGCCCGGTGGTGACCTTGTTGGCCGCGGCCCATTCGATCTCGGTGAAGAAGATCCCACCGACCGGCACGTCGGTGAAGGTCGCCTTCGCCGGTGCGACGGCGGTGGCCTTGGCGGCGCGGTAGAGGAACGCCGCCATCTGCCCGCGGTTCACGACGCCGGCCGGGTCGAAGGTGCGGACCCCGTCGGTCGTCCGGCTCCCGAGAGTGATGCCCTGCGACGCCAGCCACTCGATCTCGCGGTAGGCCGGCGCGGCGATCGGGACGTCGGAGAAGGTCGGGGTGGCCGGGGCGGTGAACTCCGGTGCGGCCCGACGGAACAGGAAGCTCGCCATCTGGGTGCGACTCACGCCGAGCTGCGGGCGGAAGGTCCCGTCCCCGTAACCGGTCGTGATCCCCGCTTGCGCGATCACCCCGATCTCGGTGAAGAATGTGCCGCCGGTCGGCACGTCGGTGAAGGTCGCGCCGGCGTCACCACCGACCGTGATCCGTCCGAGGCCGCCTACCGGATAGGCCGCGGCCGTCACGGTGCCGAGCTCGGCGAAACGAGCGGCCAGCGACTGCTGGTAAGTGGTCGGCAGATTCACGAACTGTCCCTGCGACAGGTTGAACGGGTAGTTGTCGCCGTTCTGCCCGACCGTGAAGCTGTTGGCCGCGAGGTCGACGGCCTGGTTCGAGACGACGACGCCGTTGCGCACCACCTGCACGTCGTCGGCGGTGTCCGTGGTGTTCCTGGTCAGGAACACCTGGCGCACGCGCTGGCCCTCGGTGGTCACGGCCACGCTGCCGTCGTCGGCTCGGGACACCACCTGGGCGGGCTTGCTCGGGTCGTAGACGAACCGCAGGCCCGACCACTGACCGAAGCGGCCCTCGGGCTGCAAGGCGCCGTCCTTGAGGCCGGCGGAGACCGACCGCTCGAGCAGCGCCTTGAGCTTGCGGGGCGTGACGCCGGTCGTGTAGCCGACGAAGTTGGTGAACGGCGCGATCCGGAAGGTGTCGAACGCCGTCACCTTCCCGCGGTTCACGTCCGGGCCGAGCTCGAGGCTGTTGCGGATGCCGCCGCTGTTCTGGATGGCGACGGTCGGGTTCTCGGCCCCGAAGACAGCGGGGGCACCCTTCTCGGCGGTGCGCCGCAGCGCGTCCGCGAACAGCGACCCGAGGTTGGTCTCGCCGCTGCGCACGCTGGCCGTCACGCCGTCGAGCTTGACCGCGGTCGTGGCGACGTCCTGCGCCACGAGCCCGGCGACGAAGGCCGCGACCGGCTTCTCGACCGTCTCGAGCAGAGTCGGGTCAGGGATGGCCTGGTCGGCTGGCGGGGTCGTCGCGTCGTAGGCGTTGCGGACCGGCCCGGAGCGGGGGTCGACCTTGGTGACGACGCCGGCGGCGTCGATCGACACGATCAGGCGACCGACGTAGCCGTACGAGCCCTCGGTCGTCACGATCGGCACGTCGACGCCGTCGGCGTCCTTGGCCAGCAGCGGGTAGCTGCCGAACACGTCCTCGGCCTTCGTCCCGGCGAGCAGCGGGTCGGTGGGGTTGGCCAGCAGCTCGTCCCCGCCCCCGGCAACCGCGATGTCCAGCTTCTTGAGCTGCTTGATGAGGGCCTGGTCCTCGGTGATGTTCTGCAGGTGCGAGATGAGCACGACCACGTTGGTGCCGTCAGCGGTGGCCGCGTCGATCGCGGCCTGCACGGCTTCCAGGACGTTCTCCCGGGCCGTCACGTCTGCGCCGGGCGAGGTGACGGACGGCAGCCGCGACGTGGTCGCCCCGACGATCGCGATCTTGCGGCCGTCCTTGACCGTCCGGGTCCAGGTGACCAACGAGCCCTTCTCACCCGGGGACGGCTTGCTGAACTGGTTGAGCGCCGCCTCCCCGGTCACGTCAAGGTTGGCCGACACGAACCGGATGTTGCTGGTCTTGAACTGGCTGAGGAAGAAGCCGGTCACCTTCGGCCCGAAGTCGAACTCGTGGTTGCCGATCGCCGACGCGTCGTAACCCAGGGTGTCGAGCGCCTTGGCGTCGTAGAAGGGCCCGTCGTCGCTGTAGTCGATGTCACCGTCGAAATTGTCCAGCGAAGCCTGCAGCTGCGGCCCCGCCAGGTAGTTGTCGCCGGAGGAGACCAGCAGGCTGCTGCTGCCCTCGGTGCTCGCCTGGGCGCGCAGCCCGTTGACGATCGTGCCGTATCGGGCGATCCCGCCCCGAGGTGCGGCCGGCAGCAGCGAGGACTCGCCGTCGTTGTTGTGCAGCAGCGTGAGGGTGAACGCGCTGGGGGCGGGGGTGGCCTGCGCGGTGCTCGCGCCGGCAGGAGCAGCGGGCATGAGCAGGAGCAGGGGCGCGGTGAGCGCGCCCGCGCTCAGCACTCCGAGTGCTGTTCGACGCATAGGGAGATCCTCAGGTCGGGGGGTGAGACCCCCACCTGATCCTGGCCGCCTGGAATCGGGGTGAACGCACGATGGACAGCAGATGAACGACTGACCCGTTCGGGCTACCGACGTCGTGCAGCCCCCTAGTTGCCCGACTCCACGGACCGCAGGGCTTTCATGCGCCCGAGCACCCGCGCGTAGGCGACCGAGGCCCGCTCCGGATCCCCGGCACCGAGCGCTGCCATGGCCTCGGCGACGTCGCGCGCGGACTCGTCCGCGGACAGCGTGGCGTCGTCGACCAGGTGCACCAGGCCGCCGTAGTCCAGCTCGACCACCGACCGCGGATGGAAGTCCTCCAGCCAGCGCGCCAGGTCCTCGACCGCACCGACCACCGCCCCGTCGTTCACCGTGCGTCGCAGCACAGCCAGCGCACGGGCCGCCCGGCGGCGGGCCCGTGACATCGCGGTCCGATAGAGCAACGTCCGGCCTGAACCGCCCGAGCTGTCGGAGCTGTCGGAGTCACCAGGGCCGTGGGTCCCGGGCAGCACCATCCGCTCCTCGGGCTCCACCAGCAGGAACCACCGGATCGGCACCTGCCACAGGCTGGTCTGCACGTGCAGGCGCCCGTCCGGGTGATCGGTGCGCCATATGTCCAGCTCTTTCTCTGCTGTGACCAGGCCGGGCCCGGGCACAAAGCTGGCCAGCAGGTCGTCGTGGACGCTGTCGGTGAAGTCCAGCAGAGCCTCGGCCGCCCGCACCCTGGTGCGCAGCGGGCACACCAGGGTGACGCCGTCGAGCTCGGTGACCAGCGCCCGCTCCTCCGGCGACGGCAGCAACGGGGGCATCAGCCCGCAGAGGGCCTCGAGACCGACCCGGTGCTCGAAGGCCTGCGCCTGCGCCCGGGACAGGCCCCGGCCGGCCGCGAGCTGCTCCTGCCACAGCCGGCGCTCGTCACCCTCGAAGGCCGCAAGCGGTTCGTAGACCCGCAGGTGCGCGGCACAGCTGGGGCCCGTCATCCCCTCACGATGTCAGACAGGTGCGAGGATCAAGCGCATGGCGATCGTGTGGCTCGTCCTCGGCATCGCGCTGGTCGGCGCCGAGCTGCTCACCCTAGACCTCGTCCTGGTGATGATCGGGGTGGCTGCGCTGGCCGCCGGTGGCGCGGCGCTGCTCGGGGCCGGGCTCACCGTCCAGCTGCTCGTGCTCGCGGGCGTCAGCACGGTGGGGCTGCTCGGCGTACGCCCGACCGTCAAGCGCCACCTCACCACCGGGCCCGACCTGGCTCAGGGCAGCGATCGGCTCGTGGGCCGGCCCGCGACCGTCGTCGAGACGGTGAGCGAGACCGCCGGCCAGGTGCGTCTGGACGGTGAGCTGTGGCGGGCTCGTCCCTACGCCGGCCTTGCTGACATCCCCGCTGGCACCGCCGTGTCCGTGGCGGCCATCACCGGCGTCACCCTGTTCGTCTACCCCCACCAGGAGCTCACATGACCACCGCTCTGATCGTTGCGGCCGTGCTCGCCGTCCTCGCGGTCCTGCTGCTCGTCAGGACCGTGCGGATCGTGCCGCAGGCCAACACGTTCGTCATCGAACGGCTCGGCCGCTACTCCCGCAGCCTGGAGCCGGGCATCCACCTGTTGGTGCCGGGGGTCGACCGGGTGCGGGCCAAGATGGACATGCGCGAGCAGGTCGTCAGCTTCCCGCCGCAGGCCACGATCACCCGGGACAACCTGGTGGTCGGTATCGACTCGGTGGTCTACTACTCGCCCGTCGACGTGGCGGCCGCGACCTACCAGATCGAGGACTACGTCGCCGCGATCGAGCAGCTGGTGGTCACGACGCTGCGCAACGTGGTCGGCGGGCTGAACCTGGAAGAGGCCCTTACCGGCCGCGACCACATCAACACCGCACTGGCGGTGGTGCTCGACGAGGCGACCGGCAAGTGGGGCATCAAGGTCAACCGGGTCGAGATCCGGGGCATCGAGCCGCCCGCGACGATCCGTGACGCGATGGAACAGGCGATGCGCGCCGACCGCGGCAAGCGCGCCGCGATCCTCACCGCCGAGGGTCAGCAGCAGTCCGCGGTGCTGTCGGCCCAGGGCGAGAAGCAGGCCGCCGTGCTTCGGGCCGAGGCGGCCAAGGCCTCGACCATCCTTGCGGCTGAGGGGTTCAAGGAGTCCCGCCGCCTGGAGGCCGAGGGTGAGGCGCTGGCCGTCGAGCGCCTCGTACAGGCGATCAAGGACGCCGGCATCGACGACCGGGTGCTCGCCTGGCAGCAGCTGCACCTGCTCCCCCGGATCGCCGAGGGCGACGCCAACAAGATCTGGTTCGTGCCGACCGACGTCGCCGGCTACGTCGAGCAGGCGAAGAACCTGCTGAAGTGAACATCTTCGGGGGCGGCCACGAGCAGGTGCACCACGTCTTCGACCGCGCGTCCGGGCTGCGGGCGATCATCGCGATCTACAGCACCGCGCGCGGGCCGGCGCTCGGCGGGACCCGCTTTCGGCCGTACGGCTCCGAGGACGAAGCTCTCGCCGACGTGCTGCTGCTGTCCCGTGCGATGGCCTACAAGGCCGCTGTCACCGGGCTCGACCTCGGCGGCGGCAAGGCCGTCATCCTCGGTGACCCGGCCCGGGACAAGACCCCCGAGCTGCTCCATGCGTTCGGCCGGGCGGTGCAGCAGCTCGGTGGTCGCTACTGGACCGCGTGCGACGTCGGCACCTTCGTGCCGGACATGGACGTGATCGCCGAGACCTGCGACTTCGTCACCGGGCGCTCTCCCGAGCGGGGCGGGGCGGGCGACAGTGCCGTGCTCACGGCGTACGGAGTGCACCAGTCGATGCGCGCCGCCGCGCAGCACGTCTGGGGCACCCCGTCGCTGGCCGGCCGCCGGGTCGGGGTCGAGGGGGTCGGCAAGGTCGGCGGCCACCTGGTCGGGCTGCTGCTGGAGGACGGCGCGACGGTGGTGGCCTCGGACGTGCGGCCGATCGAGCCGCACGACCTCGACAGGGCCAACCGGGTCGAGGTCGTCCCGGTGGCCGAGCTGCCCTCTGCCGCGCTGGACGTCTATGCCCCGTGCGCCCTGGGCGGGTCCCTGACGGCGACGTCCGTCGCCGGGCTGCAGGCCCAGATCGTGTGCGGCGCCGCGAACAACCAGCTTGTCGACCCGGGCCTGGCCGGCGCCCTGTACGAGCGGGACGTGCTCTACATCCCGGACTACGTGGCCAACGCTGGCGGCCTCGTGCAGGTCGCCGACGAGCGGCACGGCTACGACGCCGACCGCGCCCGCGCCCGGGCAGGCCGAATCTTCGACACGACGCTCGAGGTGCTCGTGCTCGCCGCCACCGAAGGCGTCCCGCCGTCGGTGGCCGCCGACCGGCTGGCCGAACGCGCCATGCTGACCAGACCCGCCTGACTGGGCCCGCCTGGCTGGACCCGCCTGACCGTCCGCGCCACGGTCTGCGGTGATCGTCCGGGGTCTCGACCGGTTGGGCGGGCGGCAGCCGCCGGGGCCTGTATCGTGGGCAGCCTGACCACGGGCCGCCGGCCCGTGCTGTCAGTGCCTTGAGACTTACGCCACCAGGGGCCCCGAGCCCCGCCGTCATGAGGGGGTCGAGCCATGGGGCGCGGCCGTGCCAAAGCCAAGCAGACCAAGGTTGCTCGCGAGCTCAAGTACAGCTCGGGCACCTTGGACCCTGACCGTCTGAAGGCCGAGCTGGATGCTGATCCGTTCGCCCGGTCCTCGACGCGAGACGACGAGGACGACGAGGACGAGTACGGCCAGCCGCTGCGGCGTCGCTGACCCACGCTCGCCCCCGAACATCCCCTTCCCCCAGCGCGATCTTCCGCACAGGTGGGGCAGAACGGACAGAAAGCGACCGTCAGGGGAAGATCACCGCGGGTTTCAGGCGGGGTGCTGACCGACCAGGGTGACCGTGCCCGGGTGGCCCTGCTCCTGCACTCCACGGACCTCGCCCAGCACCCAGGCTGGGACGTGCCGGGCCGTCAGCACGGCCAGCGCCCGGTCCACGTCGGTGGCCGGCACGACAGCGACCATGCCGACGCCCATGTTGAAGGTGCGCTCCATCTCCGCCTGATCGACCCGGCCGCGGGTCTGCACCAGATCGAAGATCGGTTGCGGTGACCAGGTGCTGCGGTCCAGCTCCACGGTCACCCCGTCCGGGAGCACCCGGGCCAGGTTGGCGGCCAGTCCCCCGCCGGTCACGTGGGCGAAGGTGTGCACCTCGACCTCAGCGATGAGCGACAGGCAGTCGAGCGCGTAGACCCGGGTCGGGATCAGCAGCTCCTCGCCCAGCGGCCCGCCCAGCTCGTCGACGACGGCCCCGAGCGGCATCCGGGCGCCGGCGAGCAGCACGTGCCGGACCAGGGAGAACCCGTTGGAGTGCACACCGGAGGAGCCCATCGCAAGCGCGACGTCACCGGGCTGGACCAGGTGAGCGCCCAGCAGGTCAGAGGCCTCGACGACCCCGACCCCGGTGCCCGCGATGTCGTAGTGGTCGTCCGGCATGACGCCGGGGTGCTCGGCGGTCTCCCCGCCGATCAGCGCGCAGCCGGCCATCGCGCAGCCGGACGCGATGCCGGAGACGATCTCGGCCACCCGCTCGGGGACGACCCGGCCGACCGCGACATAGTCCTGCAGGAACAGCGGCTCGGCGCCGCACACCACGAGGTCGTCGACGACCATGCCGACCAGGTCGATCCCGACGGTGTCGTGCTTGTCGAGAGCCTGCGCGATCGCCAGCTTGGTGCCGACCCCGTCGGTCGAGGAGGCCAGCAGCGGCTCCTTCCAGCGGGTGGTGTCCAGCCGGAACAGCCCGGCGAACCCACCCAAGCCGCCGACCACCTCCGGCCGGGTCGCCCGCGAGACCGAGGACCGCATGAGCTCCACCGCCCGCTCACCGGCGTCGATGTCGACCCCCGCGGCAGCGTACGAGGAGCTCTGCACCGGCCCGTCGACGTCCCGCGCGTCCATGTCCTCGTGCTCGTACGCACTCACGAGGTGACCAGCGCGTCCGTGGTCTCCGACGGCGACAGCCCGTTGTGGATGACTGGCAGCTGGTGGTGCTCAGGCCCGGCCAGGGCGACCGGCAGCGGGATCGGGTAGTCGCCGGTGAAGCAGGCCCGGCACAGCCGGTCGGCGCGTTGGTTGCTCGCCCCGGTGAGCCCTTCCAGGCTGACGAAGGCGAGCGAGTCGGCGCCGATCGACGCCTGGATCTGCTCGACCTCCATCCCGGAGGCGATGAGCTCGGCGCGGCTCGCGAAGTCGATCCCGTAGAAGCACGGCCACATCACCGGGGGGCTCGAGATCCGGACGTGCACCTCGTACGCCCCGGCCTCGCGCAGCATCCGCACCAGGGCCCGCTGGGTGTTGCCGCGCACGATCGAGTCGTCCACGACCACCAGGCGTTTGCCGCGCACGACATCCTTGAGCGGGTTGAGCTTGAGCCGGATCCCGAGCTGCCGGATCGTCTGGGACGGCTGGATGAAGGTGCGCCCGACGTAGGAGTTCTTGACCAGGCCCATGCCGTAGGGGATGCCGCTCTGCTCGGCGAACCCGATCGCCGCCGGGATGCCTGACTCGGGCACGCCGATCACCAGGTCGGCGTCGACCGGGGCCTCGAAGGCCAGCGTGCGACCGACCTCGACCCGGGTGGTGTAGACGCTCTGACCGGCGATCGTGGTGTCCGGACGGGCGAGGTAGACGTACTCGAACAGGCAGCCCTTCGGGTTCGGCTGCGCGAACCGCTGGCTGCGCACGCCGGTCTCGTCGATCGCGAGCAGCTCGCCCGGCTCGACCTCGCGGACGAAGGACGCCCCGACGATGTCCAGGGCCGCGGTCTCGCTCGCGACCACCCAGCCACGCTCGAGCCGGCCGAGCACCAGGGGCCGCACGCCGTGGCGGTCGCGGGCGGCGTACAGGGTGCGCTCGGTCATGAACGTCAGGCAGAACGCGCCCTGCAGCTGCGGGAGCACCTCGAGCGCCGCGGCGGCCGTCGAGCGGTCGGGGTCGCCGGCCAGCAGCGCCGTGATCAGGTCGGAGTCGGTCGTCGCGGTGATCCCCCGACGGACCAGCCCGAGCTGCTCGACCTGGAGCGCCAGCTCGGCGGTGTTGGTGAGGTTCCCGTTGTGCCCGAGCGCCAGCGACCTGCCCGGCCCGAGCGTCCGGAACGACGGTTGCGCGTTCTCCCAGGTGCCGGCGCCGGTCGTGCTGTAGCGGGTGTGGCCGATCCCGACGTGACCCTTCAGGCCGGACAGGATCGCCTCGTCGAAGACCTGGCTGACCAGGCCGAGCTCCTTGTAGACCAGCATCGCGGTGCCGTCGGACACGGCCATGCCGGCGGCCTCCTGGCCACGGTGCTGCAACGCGTACAGCCCGTAATAGGTCAGCTTGGCGACGTCCTCCTCGGGCGCCCAGACCCCGAAGACGCCGCACTCCTCGCCGATCGGAGGCTCGTCCGCGTACAGGTCCGGGAGGTCTGTCACGTCAGGAGACCCTAGCCGCGGCTCGTCGGACCTCCGCCGCCGGACCCTGCCAGAAGCTCAGCAGGCCAGCCGGTCAACCGCTCAGCGCCCTTCCCAGAACGGCGCCCGCAGCTCGCGCTTGAGCACCTTCATCGCTCCGGACAGCGGCAGCG
>JBBSTI010000045.1:0-23479 GCA_038236005.1 Mycobacteriales bacterium
CCGAGCCGGCCGCCCCGCGCGCGCCCGAGCCCTCGGCGCCGTCGGCCAAGGACGACGTCGTCAACGAGGCCGGTGACCCCGCCCCGGCCGGCGAGCAGACCATCGAGCAGGCCACCGAGCAGCCTTCGACGGGTGACGCGCCCGCGGGCGGCGGCACCGGCGATGGTGCTTACGTCACCCCGCTGGTGCGCAAGCTCGCCAGCGAGAACGGCGTCGACCTGGGCTCGCTCACCGGCACCGGGGTCGGTGGCCGGATCCGCAAGCAGGACGTCCTGGACGCAGCCGCCTCGTCCAGCGCCGCCGAGGCTCCGGCGGCGAAGGCACCGGCGCAGGACAGCGATGCTTCCGCCCGGGCGGAGATCCCGCAGACCGCGGGCAAGACGAGTGCCCCGGCGCCGGCCTTCGTCGACCAGGCCGTGAAGGCCGCCCCGGACACCACCGTGCGCGGTCGCACCGAGAAGCTGTCCCGCCTGCGCAAGGTCATCGCCGAGCGTTTGACCGAGTCGCTGCAGGTCAGCGCTCAGCTGACGACGGTCGTCGAGGCCGACGTCACGAAGATCGCTCGGCTCCGGGACGCGGCGAAGGTCGACTTCCAGGCCCGGAACGGCGTCAAGCTGAGCTTCCTGCCGTTCTTCGCGCTCGCGACCGTCGAGGCTTTGCGACAGCACCCGATCGTCAACGCCAGCATCGACCTCGAGGGCGGGACCGTGACCTACCACGGCTCCGAGCACCTCGGGATCGCGGTCGACACCGAGCGGGGCCTGCTCGTCCCAGTGATCCACGACGCCGGTGATCTCAACCTGGGTGGCCTCGCCCGCAAGATCTCCGACCTGGCGGACCGCACGCGCAACAACGCGGTCACCCCGGACGAGCTGGGCGGCGGCACCTTCACGCTGACCAACACCGGCTCGCGCGGCGCCCTGTTCGACACCCCGATCCTGAACCAGCCGCAGGTCGGCATCCTCGGGACCGGCGCCGTCGTCAAGCGCCCCGTCGTGATCGACGACCCCGAGCTGGGCGAGGTCGTGGCCGTGCGCTCGATGGCCTACCTGGCGCTGACCTACGACCACCGGATCGTCGACGGCGCTGACGCCGCCCGCTTCCTGGTGACGATCAAGCAGCGGCTGGAAGAGGGCGACTTCGCCGGCGAGCTAGGGCTGTGACCGACGGGACGAACACCGACGGCGGGGCGGGGAGCGACGGCAACTCAGCTGCGAGCCTCAAGATCGGTGTGACCGGCGCTTCCGGACTGATCGGCACACCTCTGGTCCCCGCGCTGCGCGCGGCGGGCCATGAGGTCATCCGGTTCGTCCGTCAGCCGGCCGGAGAGGCCGACGAGCGTCAGTGGGACCCGGCCTCGGGCCGCATGGACGCTGACAGCGTTGCCGATCTCGACGCGGTGATTCACCTGGCCGGCGCAGGAGTGGCCGACAAGCGCTGGACCGACTCCTACAAGAAGACGATCCTCGACAGCCGGGTCAACGGCACCACCGCCCTGGCAGAGGCGATCGCGACGGCTCGGCGTGGGGACGCCGGCCCCTCGGTGCTGCTCTCCGGCAGCGCGGTCGGTTTTTACGGTGACACCGGTGACACCCTGACCGACGAGACCGGACCGACCGGCGAGGGTTTCCTCGCCGACGTCGTGCGGCAGTGGGAGGCGGCTACTGCGCCGGCCGAGCAGGCAGGCGCCCGGGTGGTTCACCTGCGCACCGGCATCGTGCTCTCGGGCAAGGGTGGTGCCCTGGCCAAGCAGCGAGCGGTCGTCCAGGCCTTTCTCGGCGCTCCGCTCGGCAGCGGCGACCAGTGGCAGGCCTGGATCAGCCTGGAAGACGAAGTTCGCGCGATCGTGCACCTGCTGACCGCTGAGGTCTCCGGGCCGGTCAACCTGGTCGGACCGCACCCGGAGCGCAATCGCGACTTCACCAAGGCGCTCGGGTCCGCGCTCCATCGTCCGATCCTGCCGATCCCGGTGCCCGGGCTCGTCCTGAAGGCGGTCCTGGGGCAGTTCGCCGAGGAGGGCGTGCTGATCGGTCAGCGTCTGGAGCCGAAGGCGCTCCTGGCCTCAGGGTTCACCTTTCGTCACCCCGATCTCCCGGGTGCCCTGAGCGCCAGCCTGTAGCCGGCTCCCGTCGGGCTGTGTCCCCGCGCAGGCCCACGACGATCTGTGCACCCACACCGCCCGACGTCGGGCGGTGTGGTGCACAGATGCCGGCCAGGGGTCGGGCGTCGCCCACCCCAGGACCCTGCCGTCGACTCAGGCGGGCTTGACGGCGGCGATGCGCCAACCGGCCGGTTCTTGCACGAGGACGACGACGAAGTTCCGCTCGCCGCGCCCCGGCCTGTCCTCGAGGGTGGCTCCGCTGGCGTCGACGAGCCGGTGGGACCGGAGAACGTCGGTCACCGAGAGGGCGACGCGCCCCTCGTCGGACTCCCGGACCCGCACCACCTGCAGATCGTGCCGCACGCCGACCGCGCTCATGCCGGCGCGGGCAAGCTCACCCAGCCGTGCGGCGTCGGCCTCCTGCGCAGGGAAGCCGGTCGCGTAGACCTGCAACAGCCGAGCAGGGTCAGCATCCGCATAGGCGGCCTCCCGCTGCTGGTCCAGCTCGTCGAGCACCGGGGTCCAACGCCGGTCCAGCGGGGCGGGCACGGGTGTGGTCGACGTCCGGAGATCGCTCGGGGCGTCGATCGCCGGCGTTGATGACGTCGCCGTAGACCGGGACGACAGGGGTGACGGAGTTCCGGTGATCGAGCTCTCGACCGGAGGGAGTGCCTCTCGCGGCGTGGTCCCACCGCCGAGAAAAGCCCAGGCCATGCCGCCCGCGAGCAGGACGGCGACGACCCCGACCGAGGCGAGCGCCCAGGGCGAGAGGATCTGCCGCCGGGCCTGCACCGGCGGCTCCGGTGCCGCCGGTCGAGCGACATGATGCGTCTGGCGCAGATCCCGCGGGGGCGGGGCGCCACCGAGCACGTCGCGCGCCGCGGACGGGGACGGCGACGGGGACGGCGCCGGCGACGGCGCTGAGCCGGAGGCAGCAGGCTCCAGAGGCGGCACGGGACGGCGCGCGGCGCGAGCTGCCTCGACCGGTGCTGGCGAGGCGGACGCAGCCGGTCCGGCCCCTGCCAGCCGGACGGGTTCGGCGGTCTGGGCGCGCTGCATCGCGAGAGCGAGGGCTCTTGCCGACGGGCGGTCCGCGAGGTCGGGGGTCAGCGCCTGCTCGATCGCGGACACCAGCGGCCGCGGCGCGGTCGGGGCCAGCAGACCCAGCGGTGCCCGTGCCGGGTCGGCGCCCGACGCCAGCACGTCCGCGACCGTGTCGCCCTCGTGCGGCGGGCTGCCGCACAGCAGGTGGTGCGCGAGGGCTCCGAGCGCCCAGACGTCGGACCCCGCGTCCGGGGCGGCACCGGCGAGCCGCGGATCGGCGTACTCCGCCGTGGCCTCGGTCTCCCGCTCATCCCCGATCAACCGGGCGACCCCGAGGTCGGACAGCAGCGGCATGCCGTCCGCGGTGAACAGCACGTTGGACGGTGAGACGTCGCCGTGCACGATCCCGCGGTCGTGCGCTGCGGCCAACGCCTGGGCCAGCGGGACGACGACCGTGACCACCTCGCCCGGGGACAGCGACCCGCGCCGCCGCAGGAGCGCTGACAACGAGCCACCGGCAGCGTGGTCGAGCACCAGCACGGTCTCCGGGCCCTCCCCGATGACCTCGCGCAGCCGCACCACGTAGGGCGTGGTGAGCGACGCGAGCAGGCGGGCCTCCCGACCGAGCGCCTCCACCGCGCCCGGGCCGGCGCCCGGCCGCAGACGTTTCAGGGCGACGGTCTCCCCGGTTGCCAGCTCTCTCGCGGCCCAGACCTCACCGGTCGCGCCGAAGCCGAGCAGCTCGCCGATCTCGAACCCGCAGACCTTGAAGTCGTCCATGAGCCGCAGCAGACCAGGGCGCCGGAGGCCGTGCGGGTTGTCCACACCTAGATTCAACGGGTGCCCCAGACCCAGCGCGTCACCGTCGTCGGAGCAGGGCTCGCCGGCCTCGCCTGCGCCCGCCACCTCCAGGACGCCGGGGTCGACGTCCTGGTCCTGGAGACGGGTGATGCCGTCGGCGGTCGCGTACGCACCGACCAGGTCGACGGGATGCTCCTGGACCGGGGTTTCCAGGTGCACAACACTGGCTATCCGGAGGCAAGGCGGATGCTGGACCACGACGCGCTCGACCTGAAGGCCTTCACCGCGGGGGCGCTGATCCGGGTCGGCGACGGGCTGCGCAAGGTCGGCAACCCGCTCCGTCAGCCGACCTGGGCGCTGCCGACCCTCGACGCCCCGATCGGGTCGGTGACCGACAAGCTCCGGATCGCCCTGCTCGCCGCCCGCGACGGCATGCTGCCCGCCTCCCGGCTCCTGGACGCGCCGGAGACGACGACGCTGCAGGCGTTGCGCGACCGGGGCTTCTCCGAGACCGTCATCGACCGCTTCTTCCGACCGTTCCTGGCCGGCGTGTTCCTGGAGGACGAGCTCGTCACCTCAAGCCGTTTCTTCGACATGGTCTGGCGTTCTTTCGTACGGGGGACGCAGTGCGTCCCGGCCGCCGGGATGGGCGCGATGACGGCGCAGCTCGCACAGGGGCTGGACGTGCAGCTCGGTCACGAGGTCACGACCCTGGACCGCTCCGGACCGCTGGTGGTCGCCACCGACCCCGGCACTGCGGCGCGCCTGCTGGATCTGCCGCTGCCACGGATGAACGGCGTGACCACCCATTACCACCTCGCTGACGCCCCGCCGGTAGCCGAACCGGTGATCGTGCTCGACGGGGAGGGCTCCGGGCCGGTGAGCAACTCGGTGGTGCTGACCAACGCCGCACCCTCCTACGCCCCGGGTCGGGTGCTCGTGAGCTCGTCCACCGTGGGCAGCACGTCGGGTGACGCCTCCGAACCGGCGGTGCGCAAGCACCTGGAACGGCTGTACGGCGTGAGCACGTCGCGCTGGGAGCACGTTCGAACCTACGAGATCGCGCACGCCCTGCCCTCGCAGGCCCCGCCGCGGGGCCGTCTGCGGTCCCCCGTCCGCCTGGAGAAGGGCCTGTACGTCTGCGGCGACCACCGCGACTCCGCCTCGATCCAGGGCGCTCTGGTCTCCGGGCGTCGCGCTGCCCACGCCGTGCTGGCCGATCTCGCATGAGGCAGGTCCTTGCCTGCGGGGGTGGTGGCATGTCCTACGACGCACGCGGGCAGCTAACGGTCGGCCCGCTGCTGGCGCATGCGCTGTCCCTGACCGGTACCTCGCAGCCCAGGGTGTGCGGGCTGTTCACCGCGATCGGCGACGACGCCGCCACGATCGCCGGCTGGTACGCGGCCTTCGCTGACCGGCCTGAGCAGGCCAGCCATCTTGCGCTCCTGCCGATGCCGAACGTCGACGACGTCCGCGCTCACCTGCTGGCTCAGGACCTGGTCTGGGTCTGGGGCGGCTCGGTCGCCGGGCTGATGGCGCTGTGGCGGGTGCACGGCCTGCCGGAGGTGCTCGCCGAGGCCCACGCGGCCGGGGTGGTGCTCGCCGGCGTCAGCGCCGGAGCGCTGTGCTGGACGAGCGGCGGCACGACCGACTCCTTCGGCCCGCGTCTGCGCCCCTGGACGGACGGGCTGCGCCTGGTCGAGGGATCGGTCTGCCCGCACTACGACAGCGAAGGTGAACGGCGGCCGCTCTATCGTCGGCTGGTGGACGACGCGACGCTCGAACCGGGATGGGGTGCGGACGACGGCGTCGGCCTGCACTACGTCGACGGCAAGCTCGCCGGGGCGGTCGCCGATCGCCCGGACGCCTACGCCTGGCAGGTCGGGCCCGGGAGCGAGCAGCGGATGGACCCGGTGCGCCTGTGATCAGCGTGCGCGAGGCGACGGCCGCGGACTGGCCGAGGCTGTTCCCGATCTTCCAGGCCGTGATCGACGCCGGCGAGACGATCGCCTATCCCGAGGGGCTGTCCAGCCAGGACGCCCAAGCGCTGTGGCTGGAGGCGCCGCCTGGGCGGACGGTGCTCGTCGAGACGGGCAGCGAGGTGCTCGGAACGGCAAGGATGGGACCCAACCGGCCAGGTCGGGGCGCTCATGTGGCAACCGCTAGCTTCATGGTCGCAGCGCCCGGACGGGGTCGCGGGATCGGTCGGGTGCTTGGTCAGTACGTGCTCGACTGGGCGCGCGACGAGGGCTATCGGTCGATCCAGTTCAACGCTGTCGTCGAGACCAACGCGATGGCGCTGCGGCTCTGGAGCTCGCTCGGGTTCGAGATCATCGGGACGGTGCCGCGCGCGTTCGACCATCGTGAGCACGGGCTGGTGGGGTTGCACGTGATGCACCGCTTCCTCTAGCCCGGCGGCACCTCGTACGGGATCTGTGCGTAGGGCTCCCAATCGGTCGGCACCGGTCCGCCGACGACGATGGCGCCGAGCCGGTCGAGGTAGTAGTGCCAGCCGGGGCCGATGCCGGCGGCGTCGTAGGGTTCGGTCAACACGTGCGTCAGCCGCAGCGTCGTGTGCTCCCCCTCCTGCGCGAGCCGCACCTGCACCGGCCAGTCGCCGTCCGGGCCCGCGACCGTGACGGCCAGCAGCTCCGGCGGGGCGCACTCCCGGATCGTCACGCGCTCCGGCTCAGCAGCGCCCTCGTCGGTCATCAGCACCTCGACCGCACCGCTCGCCGGGTCGCCCGTCCATCGCCCGAACCACAGGGCCACCTGCTCGGCCTCGGTGACGGCTGCCCAGACAACGTCGATGGTCCTCTCGTACGCCCGGTCGAAGACCAACGTCACCTGGCCGTCCTCGCGCACCACGTGTCCTGACGGTGTGTTGACCATGATCGTCACCGTACGCTCGACCGATGCGTCACGACCTGCGGCCCGCCACGGGGCAGGTCTCGATGTTCCCAGGGCTGTCGCCCGACGGCTCCCTCCAGGCGCCTCTCAGGTGCCCCCGACCGGTTCGACGCGCACGATGCTGACCGGCACGATGCCCGCCCGGTACGGCGAGGTGAGGTCCCCGGGATCGTCGTTCGGCGGCCCCGTCCGCACCTTGGCCGCGGTGTCGTCGTCGCCCTCGGGGGTCCGGTTCCGGCTGCCAAGCGGACCGGGGATCCGGATCACCCTGCGCGGGCTCGACGCCGTAGCCCTGGCCCGCGCTCTCGCCGCAGACCGACCATCAGCCGGTCGCCCGACCTGAGGCACGAACAGCCGCTGCACCGGCTCAGACGAAGCCGACCGGCTCGCGCGGGGTGTAGGGCTCCTCCAGCCGGGCTACCTCGTCCTCGGACAGATGCACGTCGAGGGCCGCCACGGCGTCCTCGAGGTGCGACATCTTCGTGGCCCCGACGATCGGCGCGGTCACCACCGGCTTGGACAGCACCCAGGCCAGGGCGACCTGCGCCATCGGGACGCCGCGTGCCTCGGCCACCTCGGCGACCCGGCCGGTGATCGTGCCGTCGCTCTCGTCATACAGGGTGCCGCCGAAGGCGTCGGAATCAGACCGCTCCGTCGTCGCCTGCCAGGGCCGGGTGAGGCGACCCCGAGCGAGCGGGCTCCACGGGATCACGCCGACCCCGCTGTCCGCGCAGAACGGCAGCATCTCCCGCTCCTCCTCGCGGTGCAGCAGGTTGTAGTGGTCCTGCATCGAGACGAACGGCGTCCAGCCCTGCGACTGCGCGATGTGCTGCGCCTTCGCGAGCTGCCAGGTCCACATGGACGAGGCCCCCAGGTAGCGGACCTTGCCAGCGCGGACGACGTCGTGCAGCGCCTCCATCGTCTCCTCGATCGGCGTCTTCGGGTCCCACCGGTGCGTCTGGTAGAGGTCGATGTGGTCCGTGCCGAGCCGACGCAGGCTCGCGTCCACCTGCGCGAAGACCGCCTTGCGCGACAGTCCCGCGCCGCCCGGACCGGGGTGCATCCGGCCGTGCAGCTTGGTCGCGATGACGACCTCGTCGCGCTGGGCGAAGTCCCGCAGGGCCCGACCGGTGATCTCCTCGCTGGTGCCGTCGGAGTAGACGTTCGCCGTGTCGAAGAAGGTGACGCCGAGCTCCAGTGCCCGCCGGAAGAAGGGCCGGGCGGCGGCCTCGTCCAACGACCAGGGGTGGGCGCCCCGGTCGGGGGTCCCATAGCTCATGCAGCCCAGGCAGATGCGGGAGACCTGCAGGCCGGTGGCGCCGAGGCGCGTGTAGTCCATGCCCCGGCCCCTACCCGCCAGGGCTCGGGGCTAAGGCCGGGCTAAGGCGGGGCTAAGGCGCCACGACGTCGAGGACCGCGACGTCCCCGGCAAGCACCTCGGTGCCCTGGAGGTCCACCGCCTCGTCGGTGTGGTTGAGCACGAACAGCCGGTCGCCCCGCCGGACCACCTCGACGCCGGCGGGAACGACCGCCGCCGGGGCGACCCTGGCCTCGCGCGCGGCCCGGGCCAGCAGGCTGGTCATCGTCGTCGGGTCCGGTCGCGTCGCCAGATAGAACGCGGCCCCGTCCCCGTACGCGTGGCGGGTCACCGCCGGCACGCCCGAGAGCGGTCCGTCGGCCAGGCGGTCCAGGACCTCGACGCCCTCGGCGCTCGACGTCCCGGTCGTGGTCTCGCTGCTGCCGACGGCGACCTCCGGCCACGGGGAGCGCCCCGGCCTGATCGGCAGCCGCTCGGGACGGGCGGCGTTCCCCGACCCGGTCCTGCGGGCGGTGCACCAGACCGCCCCCGACCGGTTGCACGTCACGGCCGGCGACCCGTCCCGCGCGCTCTCGGTCGAGCTGACGCTGCGCGTGCACCCCGGCGGCCTGCTCGAGACCGGCGCGTCCGTGCAGAACGACGGCAGCGACCTCTACACGGTGGACGCCCTGGCGGTGGCCCTGCCGGTCCCCGACCGGGCCCGCGAGCTGCTGGACCTGTCCGGCCGGTGGACCCGCGAACGGGACCCGCAGCGGCACCCGTTCGTCGACGGCGCGCACGTCCGCGACCCGGCACGGCCGTACCGCTCGACGACGGCTGGTTCCGGGGACGTCGCGACGACACCAAGGGACTGGGCGACTGGGCGGTCGATCCCGGCCTCTGGCTGGCCGGTCTCACCCCGCTGATCGAGCATGTCACCTGGCTGGGCATGTCGTTCGGGCTGTGGGTCGAGCCAGAGATGGTCAACCTGGACTCCGACCTGGCGCGGGCGCACCCCGACTGGGTGCTCGGACCAGACGGGCCCCTCTGGCGTCAGCAGCACGTGCTCGACCTGACCGAGCCCGGCGCCTTCGCGCACGTTCTCGACCGCCTCGACGCCCTGCTGCGGGACAACGACATCGCCTTCCTCAAGTGGGACCAGAACCGCGACCTCGTCGCGCCGCGGGACCACGACGGACGGCCCACCGGACGAGCGCAGACGCTGGCCGCCTACCGGCTGCTCGACGAGCTGCGCGGTCGGCACCCCACGGTCGAGGTCGAGAGCTGCGCCTCCGGTGGCGGCCGGGTCGACCTCGGCATCCTCGCCCGCACCGACCGGGTCTGGGCCAGCGACACCAACGACCCGCTGGAACGACAGCACGTCCAGGCGTGGACAGCCCTGCTGCTCCCGCCAGAGCTGATCGGGGCGCACGTCGGACCGCCGCAGGCGCACACCACCGGCCGGGTCGGCGCCCTGGGGTTCCGGGTGGCCACCGCGCTGTTCGGATCCTTCGGGTTCGAGTGGGACCTGACGACCTGCGACCCGCAGGAACGCGCCGTGCTGCGCGAGGCCGTCGCGCTGCACCGTCGGCTCCGACCGTTGCTGCACGCCGGCCGGGTGGTCAGAGCGGACCTGCCCGACCCCAGCGCTGCTCTGCTCGGGGTCGTGCGTCCCGCGCATGCCGTGTTCGCCTACGTGCAGCTGACCACGTCTGCCCAGGCCGTGCCGGCGGCCGTCCTGCTGCCCGGCCTGGAGGCCGACCGTCGCTATCGGGTCAGCCCCCTGGAGACGCCCGGCGGTGCCCGGCGGGCCGGACGGTCCGACCCGCCGTGGTGGTCGGCAGGCGGCGTCACCCTCACCGGACACGAGCTGGCTCAGGTCGGGCTGCGGCTCCCGGTCCTGGCCCCCGAGCAGTGCGTGCTGCTGGAGCTCAGGTCGCTCTAGGCTGCGGCTGTCGACCCGACCCCCGACCGCCAGGAGCTCCCGTGCCCGACGAACGTACGAAGATCCTGCTGGACGAGGCGCAGCTGCCGACGCACTGGTACAACATCGTCCCGGACCTGCCGACGCCGCCCCCGCCCTACCTGCACCCGGGCACCAGGGAGCCGGTCGGGCCCGAGGACCTCGCGCCGCTGTTTCCCGAGGCCCTGGTCGCGCAGGAGATGTCGACCGAGCGCTACGTGGAGATCCCCGAAGAGGTCCGGGAGATCTACCGGCTGTGGCGCCCCTCCCCGCTGTTCCGGGCCCGACGGCTCGAGAAGGCGCTCGGCACGCCGGCCCGGATCTACTACAAGTACGAGGGTCAGAGCCCGTCCGGCAGCCACAAGCCCAACACCGCGGTGCCCCAGGCCTATTACAACAAGCTGAGCGGCGTCACCAAGCTGACCACCGAGACCGGCGCGGGCCAGTGGGGCAGCGCGCTCGCGTTCGCCTGCGCGCAGTACGACCTGGAGTGCGAGGTCTGGCAGGTCCGGGCGAGCTATGACGCCAAGCCCTACCGCCGGTCGATGATGCAGCTGTTCGGTGCCTCGGTGCATGCCAGCCCGTCGGAGCTGACCGAGGCCGGCCGGGCGATCCTCGCGCACGCCCCGGACAGCCCCGGCAGCCTCGGGATGGCGATCAGCGAAGCGGTCGAGGTGGCCGCCCAGGACCCGAACGCCCACTACGCGCTCGGCTCGGTGCTCAACCACGTCCTGATGCACCAGACGGTGATCGGCGAGGAGGCCCTGCTGCAGCTGGCCTCGGCCGGCGAGACCCCTGACGTGGTGATCGGCTGCACCGGCGGCGGGTCAAACTTCGGGGGCCTGGTCTTCCCGATCCTGCGCGAGAAGATGGCGGGCAAGAACGACGCGCGGATCATCGCTGTGGAGCCGGCGGCCTGCCCGTCGCTGACCAAGGGGCGCTACGCCTACGACTACGGCGACACCGCCGGGCTCACCCCGCTCATGAAGATGCACACCCTGGGCGCCCAGTTCGTCCCGGACACCATCCACGCCGGCGGGCTGCGCTACCACGGCATGTCGCCGCTGCTGTCACACGTCTACGAGCTGGGGATGCTCACCGCCCAGACCCGGACGCAGCAGGAGTGCTTCCAGGCCGGGGTCCAGTTCGCCCGCACCGAGGGCATCGTCCCGGCGCCTGAGCCGACCCACGCGCTCGCCGTCGCGATCGACGAGGCTCGGGAGTGCACCCGGACCGGCGAGGCCAAGGTCATCGTGACGGCGCTGTGCGGTCACGGCCACTTCGACATGGCGGCCTACGACCGTTTCCTGGCCGGCGAGCTGATCGACCTGGACTACCCGCAGGCCGCGGTCGACGCAGCGATGGCCGACCTCCCGCAGGTGGGCTGAGACTGAGGGTCAGCGAAGCTGGGGCATGACCTCGGCCGCCACCAGCTCGAGGTGGTCGAGGTCGGCCAGGTCCAGCACCTGCAGGTAGAGCCGGGTGGCACCGAGAGCGCCGAACCGACCCGCTCGGTCGACGACCTCCGCAACCGTGCCGGCCAGGCCGTTCTCCCGCAGCTCGGCCACCTCCCGGCCGATCGAGGCCGCGCGACGAGACAGCTCGGCCTCGTCCCGCCCGACGCAGAGCACCTGCGCCGCCGACAGCAGCAGGTCGCGCCCGGTCTGCGCGCAGGCCTCGCGCACCCGTCCGAACTGTGCCTCGGTGTCGGCCAGCGAGGCGAACGGCAGGTTGAACTCTTGCGCGTAGGTCGCCGCCAGGCGGGGGGTCCGCTTGGGTCCGCCTCCCCCGACGATGATCGGCAACGGGTCCTGCACGGGCCGTACGAGCCCCGGGTTGTCGGCGTAGGCGTAGTGCTCGCCCGTGTAGGAGTCGTCGCCTGACCACAGGGCGGTGATCATGGCGAGCTGCTCCTCGAATCGGTCGAACCGGTCGCCGAGCGGCGGGAAGTCGATGCCGAAGGCGGTGTGCTCGCCCGCGAACCAGCCCGTCCCGAGACCGAGCTCGACCCGGCCACCGCTCATCGCGTCGACCTGGGCGACCGCGATCGCCAGCGGTCCCGGCAGGCGGAAGGTGCCCGCGGTGACCAGCGTCCCGAGCCGGATCCGGGAGGTCTCACGGGCCAGGCCGGCCAGGGTGATCCAGGCGTCGGTCGGGCCGGGCCGGCCGTCCCCGCCCATCGCCAGGTAGTGGTCGGACCGGAAGAACGCGTCGAAGCCGCAGTCTTCGGTCTTGCGTGCCACCCGGAGCAGCTCGTCGTAGGTCGCGCCCTGCTGGGGCTCGGTGAAGATGCGCAGGTCCATCCTGCAAACCTAGGCGAGAAACCTAGGCTGTGGGTATGCGCTTCAGCCGGTTGGGCCTGGTCGGTTACCACGACGCGCTGGCGCGCCAGCACGAGGCGCACGCCGAGGTGGTCGCCGGGGCCCCTGACGTGACGCTGCTCCTGGAGCACCCGAGCGTCTACACGGCCGGCAAGCGCACCTCGGTCTGGGAGCGGCCGACCGACGGCACGCCGGTCATCGACGTGGACCGGGGCGGCAAGATCACCTGGCACGGGCCGGGGCAGGTGACCGGCTATCCGATCGTGCGCCTCGCGGACCCGGTGGACGTGGTGGCGTACGTCCGAGCGCTGGAGCAGATCCTCATCGACGTCTGCACCGACCTGGGCCTCGCGACCGACCGGGTGCAGGGTCGGTCGGGCGTCTGGACCACGGACGGCGAGCGCAAGGTGGCCGCGATCGGCATCCGGGTCGCCCGAGGCGTGACGATGCACGGCTTCGCCCTCAACTGCGATCCCGACCTCTCGGCGTACGCGACGATCGTCGCCTGCGGCATCGCCGACGCGACCGTCACGTCGCTGTCCGCCGAGCTGGGCCGCGACGTCACCTCGGACGAGGCGCTCCCCCGGCTGGAGGCACGGCTGTCGGCCCTGTCCGCCGGCTGAGGCAGACCTCTACGGTCGGGACTGCGCGGGGCCGCTCGACAGGTCGATCGCGCCGAGCCGTGCCCGATAGGCGCGCTTGTCCTCATACATCGCCACGTCCGCCGTCCGTTGCAGCTCAAGGAGCTGCCCCTCGTCGCGCACGTCCGCCCAGGCATGGCCGACGCTGACCGACCATGGCAGCTGCAGCACCCCGGCACACCCTCGGAGCCGCAGGCGTGCGTGGTCGCGGACCCGGATCGCACCGTTTCCCGTCGCATCGATCATGAGCAGCACGAACTCGTCGCCGCCGGTGCGGGCGAGCACGTCCTCGGTGCGTGCGAGGTGTCGCAGCCGTGCCGCCAGCTCGATCAGCACCCCGTCGCCGGCGGAGTGCCCCAGCTCGTCGTTGATCGCCTTGAACCCGTTGATGTCGAAGCAGAGCACGGCCACCTTCCGCAGCGCGGGCTCGCGGCCGTCCCCAACCTCCGGGAGCCGACGCCGAAGGGTCTCGGTGAGCCCCTGCCGGTTCAGCAGACCGGTGAGCGGGTCACGCATCGCCTCGGCCGCCAGCTCCGAGGCGAGCTGCTGCAGCTGCCGACGCCCGGTGTCGGTGAAGACCTGAAGGATGTGGGCGACGACGATGCCGAGCAGCAGGCTGAGCCCGGTCAGCACCCAGTTGGGGTCGTCCAGACGGGTGCTGACCGCCCACCCGAAGCCGAGGACACAGATCAGGTCGGCCAGCAGGAAGAGCCGCAAGCCGGGGAGCATCGACCCCGCCGCTAGGAGCGTGCCCGCCATGAGCAGGGCAAAGCTGGGCCAGCCCAGCACGAGGGCGTGCGCGGTCCACACGGCCACGATGCCCAGGACGATGAGCCAGCTGACCGACTGCAGCGTCGGGGTCGACATCGGCCGGCGGCGGTGCCAGAGCCCCGCACTTGACATGGACGCGGCCACCAGCACCAGCGACAGGACCAGCCCGGGGACGCCGAGCGCCACCGCGTCGACCAGTGCAGCCACGAGATACAGCACGGCCAGTCCGTACGAGAGGCGACAGAAGCCAGCCCGCAGGGTGAGTCCGCTGACGTCTTCCCAGCCTCCGCCCGAGGTGCCGCCGGAGACCGGCGGAGCGGCATCTCGGGAGTCGCTCATAGGTCTGCTTCGGCACATGACCCGGCGGTGTTGAGCCCGTTCAGGTGAGCTGGAGCAGCACCCCGTCGCCGGCTGCCGCTGCCGCGGTGAAGAAGCCGCGCAGGGTCTCGTACGCCGGTTCGAGGAAGGCCGTCAGCGTATCCGGGGCGTCCCAGGCGGTGTCCGGGTAGACCTCCATCCGCCGGAAGGCAGCGTGGGTGAACCGAGGCCGAAGCGTCTCCGGACCGGTCTCGGTCAGCAGGGTCGCCACCGCGGCCACGCGGGCCGGCACCAGGACACGCACCGGCTCGTACGTCGACGGGTCACCGAGCGTCGTCCCGCCGAGCACCACGTCGAAGGCCGGCCCCGAACCGCCCCAGGCGGAGCCGTTGAGCAGCACGTGCACACCGTGCCAAGCTCGCCCTACCTCGACCAGCTCGTCGGCCGGCGTGTCGGTCAGCATCAGCTGGGCCGCGTCGGGGTCCTTCTCGAGCAGGTCGAGCTCGTCCTCGGTCACCCGCCGCCAGGTCATCACCATCTCCCGCACGGCACGGGACTGTAGGCGCTCCGGCAGGTGTTGACTCACGATGTGACTGTCGATGCCGGAGCCCGCAAGATGCTGCGCCTCGAGGTGCGCAACGCCCAGACGCCGATCGAGAAGAAGCCGTCGTGGATCAAGACCCGGGCGGTGATGGGCCCGGAATACACCGCGCTGAAATCGCTCGTGAAGGCCGAAGGCCTGCACACGGTCTGCGAGAGCGCCGGCTGCCCCAACATCTTCGAGTGCTGGGAGGACCGCGAGGCCACCTTTCTCATCGGCGGCGACCAGTGCACGCGTCGATGCGACTTCTGCCAGATCGACACCGGCAAGCCCGCGGCGTACGACACCGACGAGCCGCGCCGGGTCGCCGAGTCGGTGGCGACCATGGCGCTGCGCTACGCGACCGTCACCGGGGTCGCGCGCGACGACCTGCCCGACGGCGGCGCCTGGCTCTACGCCGAGACGGTCCGCCAGATCCACGCAGCCGTCCCGGGGATCGGCGTCGAGCTGCTGATCCCCGACTTCGACCGTGACCCCGACCAGCTGGCCGAGGTCTTCGGGTCCGCACCCGAGGTGCTCGCGCACAACATCGAGACCGTGCCGAGGGTCTTCCGCCGGATCCGACCGGGCTTTCGTTACGAGCGCAGCCTCGGCGTCATCACCGACGCCCGCGACGCCGGCCTGGTGACCAAGAGCAACCTGATCCTCGGGATGGGCGAGACCCGCGAGGAGGTCAGCGAGGCCCTGACCGACCTGCACGAGGCCGGGTGCGACCTGATCACGATCACGCAGTATCTCCGGCCCTCGTCCCGCCACCACCCGGTCGAGCGCTGGGTGCATCCGGACGAGTTCGTGGAGATGCAGGCCGAGGCGCTGGAGATCGGCTTTGCCGGAGCCCTGTCCGGGCCGCTGGTGCGCTCGTCCTACCGGGCCGGTCGGCTCTACGCGCAGGCGGTCGAGCACCGCGCCGTGCTCGCCTGACCGCCCGCCTGACCGCTCGCCGACCTGTCACGCACCTGACCCGGACGGTTCACGAGCGGTTCACCACGGCGAAACACCCACCGAGGACCGTCGCTGCCGGAGCCGAGGAGGTCCTCATGACCGGTGTGCAGAACGCTCTCCGACGGGCGGCGCTCGGAGCGTTTCCCCACGGCGGGCAGAAGGTGGCCCGGCGCAACGCCTGGGCCGGCATGACCGCCGACGCCGCGATGGCAAAGGACCGTCAGGAAGCCGACACGGCGCTTGCGCTGGCCCAGCGCACGAAGGTGCGACAGGCCCGCTGACTCGAGCGACCCGGGCGTTATGGTGCGGCATGGCTGAACCCGTCTATCGCCCGGTCATCGCTGTCGCGCGCCTGGTCTTCAGAGGCATGGGCCTGCGGTTCCACATCAGCGGCCGGGAGAACATCCCCCGGTCCGGGGGCGCGGTGATGGCGATCAACCACGTCGGTTACCTCGACTTCACCTTTGCCGGGCTGGCGGCCGTCCCTGCGAAGCGGCTCGTACGGTTCATGGCCAAGAAGGAGGTGTTCGACCACAAGGTCAGCGGCCCGCTGATGCGCGGGATGAGCCACATCCCGGTCGACCGGGAGGGCGCTGCCGGCGACTCCTACCTCGCCGCGATCGCCGCGCTCGGGTCCGGGGAGATCGTCGGGGTGTTCCCGGAGGCGACGATCAGCGAGAGCTATGAGCTCAAGCAGTTCAAGAGCGGTGCCGCTCGGATGGCTCTGGAGGCGGGCGTACCGCTCCTGCCCATGGTCATCTGGGGGAGCCAACGGGTCTACACCAAGGGTCACAAGCGCGATCTGACGCGAGGAACCCCGATCAGGATCATCGTCGGGGAGCTCTTCACCCCCGCACCGGGCGCGGACCCGATCGAGGTGACCGCCGAGCTCAAGGCCCGGATGACGGTGCTGCTGGAACAGGCCCGCGCGACGTACGCCGGCAGGCCGCGAGGACCCGAGGACACGTGGTGGGTGCCGCTGTCCATGGGCGGGACGGCACCCACGATCGAAGAGGCCGCGGCCAGGAACGCCGCCCGCAACGCCGAGCGCAAGGCCCGCAAGGCCTCCCGCACCTAGGCTGATCCCCATGGCCAAGAGCAGCGGCAAGCCCCCGAAGGACAAGAAGGCCGCCAGCAAGAAGGTGAAGCCCACCGCCAAGGACAAGGCGGCGGCCAAGCAGGCCAAGGCAGCCAAGAAGGTCGCCCGCAAGGCGCGCTTCAGCCAGCTGCGGCAGGCCTTCACCGTCACCCGCAAGGCCGACAACAAGCTCGTCCCGATCATGATCGTGGCGTTCCTGGTCCCGTTCCTGCTGATCACTGCGCTCGGCGTGCTGCTCGGCGGGTTCCTGCTGTTCCCGTTCATCCTGTTCGGGATCATGTTCGGCCTGCTCGGCGCGGTTGCGATCTTCGGTCGCCGCGCGCAGAGCAACGCGTACGCGTCGGTGGAGGGCACCCCGGGCGCCGCCGCCTCGGTGATCGAGAGCATGCGCGGAGACTGGCGGGTGACGCCCGCGGTCGGTTTCACCACCCAGCAGGACCTGCTCCACCGGGTGATCGGTCGTCCGGGCGTGGTCCTCGTGCGCGAAGGATCAGCCAACCGGACCAAGGGGCTGCTCGTGGCAGAGAAGAAGAAGCTGGCGCGGTTCGTCGGCGACACCCCGGTCTACGAGGTGAGCGTCGGTCAGGGCGAGGGCGCGCTGACCCTCAAGCAGCTCGAGCGTCACCTGTCCAAGCTGCCGCGCAACATCAAGCCCAAAGAGATGAACATCCTTGACCGCAAGCTCAAAGCGATGGCGCCGAGCCTGCCGATCCCGAAGGGACCGATGCCGTCGAGCGGCCGCATGCCCCGCGGTGCGCGCCGCTGAGCCGAGGAGCCGAGAGGGGTCCCTCTAGCAGCGACAGCAGCCCGGCCAGCGCGAGCAGCACCCCGGCCATCTCGGCCGACTCCTCCAGCGTGGTCACCAGCACGTAGAGAACGCTGTCGCCCGACGCGTCCAGGACGACGCCGCTGAGCGTCTCCAGCACGACCGCGCCGAGCACGAACACCGCTCCCCCCAGGAGCAGCAGCCCTCGCGCCCGGCGGGGCAGCGACAGCACCGTCCGAGCCAGCGCGGCCACCAGCGCCCCAGCGATGACCACCCCGGGCAGCACCCAGGCGAAGTGCGGCGCCCAGGAGACCCGCTCGCCGAGCTCGCCGAGACGCTCGTGCAGCGACACCGCCTCGTCGAGCCCGAGGAGCAGGGCGACCACGGCAAGGCCTGACAGCCCGAGCCTGCGACGACGGTCCAGGACCGCGAGCAGGATCGCCACGCCCGCCAGCAGGACCCAGAGCAGGACCGAGAACACCGACGGCACGTTGTCCTCGCTGTTGAGGTCGAACAGGGTCGGGATCGTGCCGCCGACCTCGAAGCCGGCCCGTCGCAGCGTGGCCGCGCCGAACCGGAAGACCGGCGACAGGACGGCGAGCAGCACCGCCGTCAGTGCGAGCATCCGCCAGACCCGTCCCGTCCACAACCTGTCGCTCATCGCCCACACGCTGGCACGACACCGGTGGCGAGCGGGGACCTGCACGATCGATCTGGTCGTGTCTCTGCTGACGGGCAGGGCGGTCAGGAGCGAACGACGACCGTACCGGTGAAGCGGTCGTGCAGCCCGCGCCCGTCACGATCCATGATCAGCGCCGGGATCAACAGATAGAGCAGCAGGGTCCGCAGCAGCGCCTTGCCGAAGCCGACGCGAGCCGGGTCGCCGTCGACCGGCCGAACCCTGAGGGACACGATCTTCTGCCCCAGGGTCTGACCGGCCAGGGCGAGCCCGAGGACGGTGGCGACCAGGAACACCAGGAACGGGACCAACGCCGAACCAGCGCCCGCGGTGTCCGGGTCGACCGGGCGGATCAACGCGGCGACCAGCCCCGACGTCACGACGTCGAGCAGGAACGCGGCGACGCGACCGCCCAAGCTCGCCACCGAGCCCGAGCCGGTCGCCGGCAGCCCCAGCCGCTTGCCCCGGTGCTCCCCGGGTTCGCGAGCGCGACCGCCACCCGCGAAATCGTTGAGGAACCCACCGCCGGTCACAGCCCGAGCCTATCGGCGGAGCCGCCCGCCCGCCCGTCGCGCGTAACCGGGCTGCAACACGAGGGTCACGCTCGTTTTACGCATCCTGACTAGGGTCGGCACACACTCACACCCAGAGCACTGCCTACCGCTGGAGGCCACCACTGTGTTCAAGGACGCCGACGAGGTCCTGAGCTTCATCAAGAAGGAGGGCGTCGAGATGGTCGACGTCCGGTTCTGCGACCTCCCGGGGATGATGCAGCACTTCACCGTCCCCGCCGGGTCCTTCGACGAGTCGGTCTTCACCGACGGGCTGGGCTTCGACGGCTCCTCGGTCCGCGGGTTCCAGGAGATCCACGAGTCGGACATGCAGCTGCTGCCCGACCCGACGACCGCGCGCCTGGACCCGTTCCGGGTCCGCAAGACGCTGATCATGAACTTCTTCGTCCACGACCCGCTGACCGGTGAGGCCTACTCCCGCGACCCGCGCAACGTCGCCAAGAAGGCCGAGGCCTACCTGGCCGGCACCGGGATCGCCGACACCGCCTACTTCGGCGCCGAGGCCGAGTTCTACATCTTCGACTCGGTCCGTTTCGACACCGCGGCGCAGCACAGCTTCTTCCACATCGACGCCGAGTCGGCGGCCTGGAACACCGGTCGCGAGGAGGAGGGCGGCAACCTCGGCTACAAGAACCGCACCAAGGGGGGCTACTTCCCGGTGCCGCCGAACGACAAGTACGCAGACCTGCGCGACGAGATGGCTGTCCAGCTCGAGGCGGCCGGCATGCCGGTCGAGCGCGGGCACCACGAGGTCGGCTCTGCCGGTCAGGCCGAGATCAACTACAAGTTCGACGCGCTGCTCGCCTCGGCGGACAACCTGATGCTCTTCAAATACATCGTCAAGAACGTCGCCCAGGAGGACGGTCGCACCGTCACCTTCATGCCGAAGCCGGTCTTCGGCGACAACGGCTCCGGCATGCACTGTCACATGTCGCTCTGGAAGGACGGCTCGCCGCTGTTCTACGACGAGGTCGGCTACGCCGGGCTGTCGGACATGGCGCGCTACTACATCGGCGGCATCCTGCACCACGCACCGTCCCTGCTGGCCTTCACCAACCCGACCGTCAACAGCTATCACCGGCTGGTCCCCGGCTACGAGGCGCCGGTCAACCTGGTCTACAGCCAGCGCAACCGTTCAGCCTGCATCCGCATCCCGATCACGGGCAGCAACCCGAAGGCCAAGCGCCTCGAGTTCCGCTGCCCCGACCCGTCCGCCAACCCCTACCTCGCGTTCTCCGCGATGCTGATGGCCGGGCTCGACGGGATCAAGAACAAGATCGAGCCAGCCGTCCCGATCGACAAGGACCTCTACGAGCTGGCCCCCGAAGAGATGGCCGACATCGCGCAGGTGCCGCTCTCCCTGGACGCCGTGCTCGACGCGCTCGAGGCCGACCACGACTACCTGCTGCAGGGTGGTGTGTTCACCGAAGACCTCATCTCGACCTGGATCTCCTTCAAGCGCGAGAACGAGATCGACCCGCTGCGCCTGCGGCCACACCCGTACGAGTTCGAGATGTACTACGACCTCTAGCGGACCTCTAGCGGACCTCTAGCGGACCTCTAGCGGACCTCTAGCCGACCTCTAGCGGACCTCTAGCCGACCTCTAGCGGACCTCAGCACGTCCGACGGCCCGGCCGCCTCTCCCTCGAGGCTGCCGGGCCGTTGCACGTGTCCTGCCCGCCGCGACCGGTGAGCGTGCTGCGGATGGTTGGGCACCCACCTGACGCTCTGGCCGCCCGTGTTGTCCCGTACGCCCGGCAGATCGGGCCGAGGTGGGTGCCCAAGCATCCAGCCGATCGGCGCGCACCCCGGTGTGTCAGGGTGGGCGCATGGGCCCTCCCGATCCCCTGCCGCAGCTGAACGTGGACGAGCAGCGGGTGCTCGGCAGCCTCCTGGAGAAGGAGGTGACGGTCCCGGCCAGCTACCCGATGACCTTGAACGGCGTACGGACCGCCTGCAACCAGACCTCCAGCCGCGAGCCGGTGACCGACCTGGCGGAGGAGACGGTCCAGCAGACGTTGCGGTCGCTGAAAGACAAGGAGCTGGTCGCCTACTGGACCGATCCCGGTCGTCGTACGGTCAAGCACCTCCAGACCGTCGCGGCCCGGTGGGCGCTGCCCGACGACGAGCGCGCGCTGCTGACGGTGCTGCTGCTGCGCGGCGGGCAGGCACCCGGGTCGCTCAAGACCCGCACCGAGCGGCTGCACGCGTTCGCCGACCGGGACGCGGTCGAGGCCTGCCTGACCCGGATGGCCGAGACCACGCCCCCACTGGTCGCCCAGCTGCCGCGACGCAGTCGCGAGCAGGACCACCGATGGGTCCACCTGCTCGAGCCGATCCCGGACGTCCCGGTCGCACCGGCCGAGACTGCCGGGGCAGGGCCGGACGGCGAGCACGTGCTGCGCGACGGCGAGCAGGCCAGGACCGACCGGGTGCTCGCGGCCTTCGCCGCCGTCGCCGTCCCCTACGCCGAGGCCCTGACCGGCGAGCTGGAGCAGCTGCCGTTCGAGCGCTGGCTGCTGCAACGGGTCGTGGACGAGGCCGAAGCCGGCCCGATCGTCGAGGTGGGCTGCGGGCCCGGGCACGTGACGGCCTGGCTCGCCGAGCACGGGGCGGACGCACAAGGGCTCGACCTGACCCCCGACATGGTCCGTGAGGCGCAGGACCGCTTCCCGCAGCTGACGTTCACGGTCGGCGACCTGCGGACACTGATGCGCCCGGCGGCCGGCGACGGCTGGGCCGCGGTGCTCGCCTGGTACTCGCTGATCTACCTCGCACCTTCCGAGCTGCCCAGCGCCGTGGCGGCGCTGGCCCGACCGCTCCGGCCCGGCGGACTGCTGGTGCTCGCCCTGCACGCCGGCACAGGCCTGCGCACCGCCGACGCCTGGTTCGATCAGCCGGTCGAGCTCGAGGTCGTCCTGCACGAGCACGAGGCGGTCCGCAAGGTGGTCGAGGCGGCCGGGCTGGTGGACGTCGAGTGGTTCGTCCGCGGTCCGGTCGCCACTCGTGACGAGACGTTTCCACGGTTGTACGTCCTTGCCAGAACGCCTGATTAGCCCCGCTGCCGGGCGTTACGGTGTGCGCTCGTCCCTTGACACAGCGAGGTCTCTCTCATGATCGCCCCTTTGCGCGTGCTTGGCGTCACCGTCCTGACCAGCCTCTCGCTGATCGCCACGAGCGGTGCTGCCTCGGCGCAACCGGGCGGTCCGGGGGGCACCTTCAGCGATGACAACGGCAGCACCCACGAGGGCTACATCGAGGCCATCGTGGCCGAGGGGATCACGAGCGGCTGCGGCACGGGCGGCCGGACGTACTGCCCGTCCAGCGCTGTCACCCGAGACCAGATGGCGACCTTCCTGAGCAGGGCGCTCAAGCTCCCACCGGCGTCCCAAGACTTCTTCGACGACGACGCCGGGAGCGTGCACGAGGACAACATCAATCGCGTCGCTGAAGCCGGGATCACGCTGGGCGACGGGCAGGACCGGTTCTCTCCCCGAGCCCCGGTGCGGCGGGACCAGATGGCCTCTTTCCTGACGCGGGCGTTCAGGCTCGCGCCGGCGCCACAGGACCCCTTCACCGACGACGGCGGCAACACCCACGAGGCGAGCATCAACGCGGTGGCGGCGGCGGGCATCACGCAAGGCTGCGGCACAACGCGATACTGCCCTGCCACCATCGTTCAGCGGGGCCAGATGGCCTCGTTTCTCGGCCGCGCCCTGGGCCTTCAGCCCCGACCCGTTCAGCCGGTCGCCTTCTTCGCTGCTGGTCAGCAGCGAATCGGTGTTGATATCCCTGGAGGCACCTACCGCAACAGCGACTCCCGTGACGGATGCTACTGGGTGCGGGTGAACGGTTTTGGCGGGACCTTCGAGGAGATCAATGCCAACGGTTTCGTCAACGGACGGACGCTCGTCACTGTCGCGCCCGGTGACAAGGGCTTTACGTCACAGAGGTGCGGCACGTGGACAAACGATCTCAGTCCGATAACCGTCTCGCCGGTGGCACCCTTCGCCAACGGGACCTTCCTTGTTGGCCCGGAGGTCCAGGCCGGGACCTGGCGGACGGACAACGCTGGGGGTAGCTGTTACTGGGAGCGACTCAGCGGCTTTTCTGGGGAGTTTGCGGACACCATCGCAAACGATTTTGTCGACGCAGGCCAGGTAACCGTAGAGATGGGCGGCAACGACGTCGGTTTCTCCTCGGCCCGCTGCGGCACATGGACGCGGCAAGGCTGAGCTGGTGTCGAGCCTCTGACTCCGGACAGCTCATGGCTGGTGCGTCCAGGGCTGTCGGTCGCCGGCTCAGCCTCGGCCTAGCCTTGGCAGCATGCGTCGGCTGCCGGTCCTGCTCGCCGCGCTGCCCGCGTTGCTGGTCGCCGCCGTCGGACTGACCCACCCCGAGGTGCTGACCCCGGGCACCGCGGACGCCTGGTTCGTAGGGCACCTGGTCCTGCTGCCGCTGTTTCCCGCCGTAGCGGTGTCGCTCTGGTGGGTGCTGTCGGGCGAACGGACACCGGCGGCGTGGGGCGCCAAGATCCTGGCGTACGGCTGGGTGGTGCTCTATGGCGCGCTGGACGCGATCGCGGGGGTCGGTCTCGGGTGGCAGGTCAAGCAGGCGGCCGTGAACGGGACTCCGCAGCCGAGCCTCGGCGA